>CAYQRW010000050.1:0-16246 GCA_964419735.1 uncultured Spirochaeta sp. | reverse complement strand
ATTCTTCCGCGAGGGAGCCGGAAAAGCGATGGGTTTCCGCCATAGTTGCCTCTTTTGCCTCCGTCCCCTAACCGATGATCGAGAACGCCGGCTCGTTACCGGGGCGCCACTTGAGGCTGCAGCCCATACTCGGTTTCTGATCGGTCAGCGGCGGTGCCCCCTGGAGGACCGCATCAACCGCGGCGCTCAGATCCGCGCCGGTTATCGGCTCATCGTTGCCGGGGCGGGAATCATCAAATTGCCCACGATAGGTGAGTGAATGGTCACTATCGTAAAGAAAGAAGTCCGGGGTGCAGGTAGCTTGGTATGCCCGGGCGACCTCCTGACTCTCATCGAAAAGGTAGGGAACTTGGATGCCATGGCGTTCCCTGAAGGCCGGCATCTTGTCCGGCGCGTCCTGCGGATGCGAATCGGTATCGTTGGCGTTGATCAACACCACGGCCACTCCCTTCTCCGCGTAGGTGGTGGTGAGTCTGCCCAGAACATCGGCGATGTGAATCACGAAGGGGCAGTGGTTGCAAATAAACCCCACCAGCAGCGGGGTGCCGATGAAATTCTCCCGGGAGACGGTGGTGCCGTCGGTGGCGGGCAAGGCGAAATCCGGGGCGCGGGTTCCCAATTCGATCATGCGTGATGGTGTAGCTGCCATAGTTGCCTCCTCCTGCGAGGGTACTCCCGGTGGGAGGTATCTGTCAGCCGGTTTGACAAACCGGCCCCGGTTGCCGGTTTTTACCAAGCCGGCCTTTTCAGCCAGTTTTGCAGACCCGGCCTGTTCAGCCGGCGGCGATCCAATCCTTTTCGTAGCGATATCCGCGACGGGCTAGAAATGCGGCGATCTCCCCGCGGACACCCCGCGACCCCACCGCCGCCACAATATACCCCTCCTGGGGTGGGGGTACGCGCTCCGGGGCCAGTACCGGGTAGGTGTGCTGCAGAAACGGCACCTCTCCGTCGCGAAGGTCCAGGAACGCGGTGATGGGACCAGACAGGGCGCGGCCGAACGGTTCCATGCGCCGCCGCGTCCGGCGGCCCGCCCCCCAGATCAGAACTGGTCTTCCCCGGCGGCGCAGCTCCACGGCACGGGCGAGATACGAGCCTTTTACCCGGTAGAAGGCATCGCGGCTCTGTACGGATGCGGGCGTGCGGGAGACGCGATCCGGGGGATCGTTCCAGGTGAAGAGTCGCTGTGGAAGCGCCGCCGCCCGCACTCTCTGCGCGAACCACCTCAGCCACAACTCATAGTCCTCAGGAAACGGCCCCTCCCGGTACCCGCCGCAGCGCTCCATCACCTCCCGCCGAAACATGACGGTGGGATGGATGAGTGGCGATTCGATGAACTGGGCGCGGCGAATCTGCCGCCAGTGCGTGAGCCCGTTCACCCACTCCGTGTAGCGGCGGTATCCCTCGTTGGAGCCCGTAGCGGGCATGCGGGCGGCGGTACCCACCAGGCCGATCCGCGGATGGCTATCGAGAAACTCCGCCTGCAATCGCAGCCGGGTAGGATCACAGGTGTCGTCGGCGTCCATGCGGGCGATGTAGTCGCCGTGGGCGGCCTCACAGGCGGTGGTCAGCGCCGGGACCAGTCCCCGGTGAGCGGTGTGTATGACGGTGATGAGTCCGGCGTTGGTACGCCGCCGCAGTCGATCCACTATCTGGGAGGTTCCGTCGGTGCTGCCGTCGTCCACCACTATGAGATCGAATTCGGTTGCGTCCTGTTCGAGAAGGCTCTCCACCGTGGCGTGAATCGTGGCGGCGGCGTTGTAGACGGGGAGGATTACGGAGATCCGCATCAATGAGCGAGAACCTGGATCAGCGGACCGAACATGAAACCTGAACCGGGGCCCATCATCATCATGACAATCAGTCTAAACCGCCGCCGGTGGGCGGGGAAAGGGCGCGCGGAGCCAGCGGAGCCAGCGAGGCCAGTGCCGCTCATCAATTTTTCACTTGCACATATGCGCATATCCGCATATGTTGAACGCGTGGATAACAGGCCCCGGCAAATGGAACCGGTCTTTCAGGCGTTGAGCGATCCGCTACGGCTCACGATCGTGCGCGTGCTTGAGGCGGCCGGGAGGGATCTCTGTGTCGCGGAGATCGTCGACATCACCCGGCGGCCGCAGTACGCGGTATCCCGAAGTCTACGCCACCTGCACCAGGTGGGGCTGCTCCAGGAGAACCGGCGGGGACGGCTGGTCTACTACACCCTGACCCCGGCGAACTGGATCGCCCCGGTGGTGGCGGCGGTACGGATCGGGCTCGAGGATGATTCAGAATGGCCGATTCTGCGGGATCGTATCCGGTGGCGGCTGGAAATTCGCGATGACGACCGCTGTGTCGTGACCTATCAGTATTCCCGCAGGGAGGAGGAACCTATGCGAGAGAAAGATCGGGTGTTGTTTGTGTGCGTGCACAACAGTGCCCGCAGTCAGATGGCGGAGGAGTACCTGCGCCGCGCCGCGGGAGACGAGTTTGAGGTGGAGAGCGCCGGTCTGGAGCCGGGCACTCTCAACCCCTACGTGGTTCGCGTCCTGGCGGAGGAGGGCATCGATATTTCCCACAAGAGTACCCGGGATGTCTTTGACGTCTACCGCTCGGGAAAGACGTTTTCCTATGTGATCACGGTGTGCAGTCGGGAGGCTGAAGAGAAGTGTCCCATCTTTCCGGGGCCCGCGGTGCGCATGAACTGGCCGTTTACCGATCCTTCAGCGTTTACCGGAAGTGACGAGGAGGTTCTCTCCCGGACGCGAGACGTTCGAGACGAGGTCAAGCACAAAATCGACGAGTTCGTGGCGGCGTATCACCGGCGCCACGAGGCGGGCAGCGAGGAGGGGCACCACCATGTCTAAGCCGAGAGTTTTAGCGATCTGTATTCACAACAGCGCCCGGAGCCAAATGACCGAGGAGTTTATTCGCAAATGCGCCGGGGATGCGGTGGAAGTCGAGAGCGCCGGCATCGAGCCGGGCACCGTAAATCCCGTGGTGGCGGAACTGCTACTGGAGGATGGCATCGATATTCGTACCAAAGCGACGCAGAGTGTCTTTGACCTGCACCGTGCGGGCAAGGCGTACGACTACGTCATTGCCGTCTGCGATCCCGAGGCCGCCGAAAAATGTCCGATCTTTCCGGCGGAACGGAAGCGCCTGCACTGGCCGTTTCCCGATCCCTCCAAGGCCTCCGGCACGCAAGAAGAGAAGTTCGCAGAGATTCGTCCCATCCGCGATCAAATTCGTGAGACGGTGGCGGCGTTTATCCGGGAGGAACTGGGGCTCACCGGGGACGGGTGCTGAGCACCGTCTGCGGCAGCCCGCGCCGGGGTGCGCGTGATCGCCGGCAGCTCGCCGATCACGTCTTAAAGCGATTCACCTGCTCAATCAGTTCCCGCATGCGGGACTGGTTGCCTTGCACGATTTCGTTGATTTCGGAGATCGCGCTGTTAATTCCACCGATGCGCTCAGTGACCAGCTCCATACGCCCGGTAACCTCGCTGGAGGATCCCGCCAGCTGTTCCACGGTGGCGTTGATCTTTTCCGCCTCGCCATTGATCTCCTGTGAGTCCGTTTGCACCTGGTCCGTGACTTCCCGCATTTGAGTGAGGCCTTTGACGATTTCCCGGCTGGCGTAGGCTTGTTCATCAAGGCCCGCCATGATTTGACTCATCGCCTGCGCCACGTCACCCACGCTTTCTACGATCCGCTCAAACGCCTCTCCGGCGCTACGATTGATCTCTCCCGCCTGGTGAATGCGATCAATGTCCTTGCGCAGATTGTCATTGATCTTCCGCGCGTTCTCGCTGGAAAGCACGGAGAGGTTCTGGATCTCATCGGCCACCACCGCGAATCCCTTGCCGTACTCCCCCGCGTGGGCCGCCTCGATGGCGGCGTTCATCGCTAAGAGATTGGTCTGTTCGGCAACGGTGTTAATCACATCGATCATTTCCAGCATGTCCTGCGTGGAGGACTCCACCGTATTGATCGAACTCACCGAGCCTTCCATTCGTTCGCCGGCATCATTGGCCATTTCCACCAGATCATCGGTGAGTTTCTTCTTATCCTTGGCGATGGAGTCCAGATTCCGAATCGAGGCATCCATCTCTTCCACCGCAGCGAGAGAATCCGCCATGGCATCGGATTGCTGATAGACGGCGTTGTTGAGACCGTTGATCGATTCGGTAATCGCCGCCACCGCCTTGGCTGCTTGCTGTACCGATTCATCAAAGGCGGCAAGACTGGTTTGCATCTCCTGCACCGTCTCCCCGTTGGCCTGTACATTGGTCTCGGCGTTCTTGCTCTGTTCCGCTAAGCGGGTTGCGTTGGCAAGCAACTCGGCGGCTCGGGTTTGAATGTGAGCCATGATCTGCCTGAGATTCTCGGAGAACGTATCGAACGCTCCCGATACCCGACCGATTTCATCGTTACGGGCAACCCCTACGCGATCGGTAAGGTCCGCCTCCGCCCCGGAGATCGCCTGCAGGCGGGTCTCAACACGCCGCAGTGGTAGCACCAGCTGTGGTCGGAGGAGCAGATATACCGTGACCGTGACAAAGGCCACGATAATTGCCACCAGTCCAATAATACCGATGGCATAGTTCCGCAGCTCTCGGGGAATCCGCGATACATCCACCTGAACTTCGATTCCGGAGTGCCGGTAGATGAGCATGTTCTGCCCGCTCACGCGGTAGGTGCCGCCGCGGCCGTCCTCCCGCCAGGTTCCGCTTTCCGCGCTGTCGCTGCTCACTCCACTTCCGGTCCCTCCGGCGATCGGTTCCAGACCGGTCACCTGTTGGTCCGCGAGCCGTTGGGCGGCCCGATTGAGGAGCTCTTCATCGGCGGCGCCATCCTCCGCCAAAGTAGTGGCAATAATCGATGCTTCGAAGAGATAGTGATCCAGGAGCGTCTGCCGTTGAGACAGAGAAGAGAAGCCGAGAATGATCGCTTCGATCACCAGAATTGAAAGCGCCACCGACACTACGATGCGACGGCTCAGGGACTTCCGTTTCTGCGTTCCTGCGGCGGCGGACGACGGGGATCCGACTATCTGTTCCAACGAAACCATACCTCCATGATCCGTTTCACCCGGGGAGTAAGCTTGCGCTTCAGGTACCCGGCGGCGGCGCGCTTCACCGCTTCCGCTTGGGTAGGATAAGGGTGAACCACTGAGGCAAGCTTGTCCACACCTAATTTGTTTTGCATCGCCAGCACGATCTCTCCGATCATCTCCCCGGCGTGCGCCGCGACGATCGTGGCCCCGAGAATCTGGGTCTTGCCACGCGGGGTGATTAGTTTTACAAACCCCTCCGTTTCTCCATCGAGACGCGCCCGGTCGACCGCGGACATTTCGTGGCGATACACGTCCACGTCGCGGCCCTCCCGCTGGGCATCCTGTTCGGAGATTCCTACGTGCGCCACTTCCGGCGAGGTGTAGGTGCACCAGGGCACGGTGAGCCGACTGGTCTTACCGGTTTTCAGGAAGAGGGCGTTCTGCACCACCAATGAGGCGGTGGTCTCGGCCATATGCGTAAACTGGTACGGTGAGGCCACGTCGCCGGCGGCAAACACCCGGGAGTTAGAGGTTTGGAGGTAGTCGTTCACTTCGATGCCCCGGGCGTGGGCCTTCACTCCGGCCCGGTCGAGATCGAGACCCTCCAGGTTTGGTTTGCGCCCAATCGCCACCAGGAGACGATTTCCGGTAACGGTGAGGTCTTCACCGCCGGCGCTTTGGTACTGCACCGACACGCCCGGCGCCGGTGATCCCGCCTCCGGGGAACTCCCTCCCGGGGATCCTGAAACCCCGGCGACTCCTGAAACCCCCACTACTGAGGCGTGCACATGTACCGTGACTCCGGCGCCTTCCAGGTGCTGGTGAACCACGGCAGCCACATCGGCATCCTCCCGGGGGAGGATACGCGGTGCCGCTTCCACCAGCTCCACCCGACTCCCCAGTTGGGCAAAGCTCTGAGCCATTTCACACCCGATTGGCCCGGCACCGATAATCACCAGTGACTCCGGCAACTCCGTGAGGGTGAAGAGACTCTCGTTGGTCAGATACGGGGTGGTATCCAAGCCAGGAATCGGCGGCGCCGCGGCGCGGGCGCCGGTGGCAATCACCGCCTTGGAGAATGAGAGCTCTCGGCGGGATCCATCGTCGCCGGTGACCGTGACCGAACGCCGACCGCTGAATGCGCCCTCGCCGATATAGACGTCCACGCCGAATTCGTCGCGGTAGCGGGCGGCGGAGTCGTGCCCGCTGATCTCGGATCGAATCCGGCGCAAGCGCTCCATTACCGCGGCAAAGCTCACCTGCGGGAGGGCGTCGGAGGTGATAGACGTGTCGGAGGTACCTGGACCGGCAGCAAGCATGCCGGATTTTTCCAGCCAGACCAGTTCCGCCTGGCCCCGGGCGCCGCGGATAACTCCTTTTGACGGTACGCACCCCACGTTGAGGCAGTCTCCGCCCAGGAAGCCCCGCTCGACGAGAGCGGTGCGGGCGCCCATTGAGGCCGCCACCGCAGCGCTAATCAGTCCGGCGGTGCCGCCTCCCAAGACGACCAGATTGTACGTCCCCTGCGGCTCAGGGTTGTGCCACTCCAGGGGATGCACGTTGTCCAGGAGGGTCCGATTGTATCCATCATCGGGCAGCATATCGGAACGATTCATGATGAAGCCCCCTCGAGTTCAGTTTCTTCAGCGGGCAGTGCATTGCGCAGGGCCCGCCGCGCGAGGCGGGTCACGAAGACGGTGACCGCCACGGTGGCCGCAAACCCCAGGCCGTACAGTACCCATTGCAGACTTCCCCGCTGCTGGGTGGCGCCACCGAGCGTGGCGAGGTTAGCGGCCAAGGACCCGAAGTAGACGTACATCACCGTTCCCGGGAGCATGCCGATCCAGGAGGCGAAGAAGTAGGACGGCAATGAGACGCCGGTTAATCCGTAGGCGTAGTTGAGCAAATTAAACGGAAAAATCGGAGAAAGCCGGGTGAGGAGGACGATCTTCCATCCTTCGCGTCCAACGGCATCGTCTATGGCGGCGAAGCGTGGGCTTCCCTGCGTCTTGGAGGCGACCCAGTCGCGCGCTACATAGCGCCCCACCAGAAATGCCGCGGATGCCCCCAGTGTGGAGGCCACGGAGACCGACAGCGTTCCGCCCACCACACCAAAGACGAAGCCGGCGCCCAGGGTGAGAATGCTTCCGGGAATGAACAGAACCGTCGCCACGATGTACGTAGCCACGAAGACCGCGATGCCTGCGGGGCCTTGCGCATCGATCCAGGCCAGCAGGTCGCGAAGCAGAGCCGGCGCGTTGTACCGAACCGCGACCACCACAGCGACTATGGCGATGACAAGCACCACCCCCGCACGAATTATCTTTCCAGTACTCATGCGGAGAAAGCTACTTCACTCCGGGCGTCGCGTCAACGTTATTTGCACATGCAATCTAATTTGTCACAATTCTTCGTAGCGCTTTGCGTACATCGCGCCAGGATCCGCGTCCGATGCGCCGCAGCGCGGTGCGTTGCGCCTTCTTCCACTGGGGAACCGACGATTGAATCGTCTCGTTTCCTTCGTCGGTCAGGCAGTACGTCCGCACGCGGCGATCCGTACCGGTGTTTACGCAGATGAGCCCACGCTTCACCATAAGCTCGGTATTGCGCGAGACGGTGCTTGGGTCGGCCCCGAGCTCCTCGGCGAGCTCGCTGGCGGTGGCACTGCGCTTGATCGCCAACACCACCAACAGTGCGAACTGCGGCGAGGAGATGCCCATATCGCGGAACGCTTCCTCATAGATGCGGCCCACGATGCGGTTCGCCTTGCCGATATTGGTGGCAACGCAGTTGCTGCGGATCTCTGCAAAATCTTCGGGACTATATTCAACACGTTTCTTTTTGTCGGGGGCGTGTGAGAACAAAACGATCACCTCAAGTAGTATGTGTAACGATTCTTAATAAGGATAGTCGGGAATTTCCGACATGTCCATGTATCCACACCTAAATATACTACTTTTTCGCCGGGACGGCGAGTTCTTCGGTTGTTTCCCGGAGATGCTTGTCAAGATATGTAGATACAAGTAAGTTACCGCCCACAGTGCGCTACTCGTCATTGAAGTTGAGGGCGAATATTTCGCGCATGCGGGTAAGGGCGGCGTGCTCATCGCCACCGTCGATGGTGACCCGAATCGTTTCACCGTAGGCGGCGCCCAGGGACAGTACATCCATGATGTTATCGGCGGCTACCGTCTCACCGTGCATCGTAAACGTGATCGTTGAATCCAGCGTCTGCGCGGTTTGAACGATCATCGCCGAGGGGCGGGCGTGAATGCCTTTCGGGTTGGTCACGGTAAGGTCTTCTTCCAGCATCAGCTACAGTTCGCCATACAACGGATCGTTCTGTCCATATGCGGGGAAGAAGGACTCATACGCGCCGGACTCCCGGAGCGCTTGGAGTCCCGCATTGAATCGACGCAGTAGCTGCGCGGCCTCGGGTACACCTCGAGGAACGATGAGGAAATTGTCAGTATGAGCCAAGGGGGGACCGGAAATGACTAGATTAGGAGCGTGTCGGCGATGATCGTGAAACGTCAAAACGTTAGGTACGTAGAAATCCGCGCGACCTCGCTGGACCAGCAGACTACACGCCTTCATCGACTCCGGCCGGACCAGCTGGATACTCCCGTCTTTAACCAACGGTTCCAGGTCGGGTTGTACGGCGTATCCCAGCGGCAGGCAGTAGCGCATACCCGCGAGCGATGTAACCTCGCCGGTGAAATCGACCGGCCCCTCCGCCGCGGCCGCCACGACCTCGCGGGCGGTGTAGATCACATCGGAAAACAGCACCTCATCCTCACGTTGCTCGGTGCGAATGTAGGGAAACGCGCCGGCCACGCTTCCCTCGGTTACCATCCGGTAGCCACGAGCCCACGGGCGGAACAGGATGGTGGCGCGCAGACCGGCACTTTCCAAGGCTGCCACTACAACCCGTGTCACCGGACCGCCTTCCTCCAGGGCGCTACCGGTATACGGAGCGAAATCTCCAGTGACGAGGTCTACCGATCGCTGTGGTTGAGCGGGGACTGCCATGATGATGAGCGGTGATGCTATGATAATGGCGGTAAGGAAGACCAAAGAGGGTCTCATGGTAGCACTAAGTTACGATCAGATCATGTATCAGGACAAGGACTCTCCATGAACTCGCAGACATCCCGCCTTTCCGATCGAACCCTGCGAGTCATGGGGGTCACCGCGGCGCTCTTACTCTTCTCCCTGCATCTCGGTCAGGGGTATTTACAGGTTTCCCGCGCTCGCCACACATTGACGACTCTCGGAACGACTCTCGTCCAGTCAACCGCGGTGGCGGCCGCATCCCCGCTGTGGGTACTCTCCGAGGATACCTTGGAGGACCTCCTGCGATCGGTGGGAACGCACGAGGCGGTGCAGTACGTGGTGCTCTATGATCAGGATCACCCAGCGCTGATCTACGACCGAACCCGTGGTCTACAGGGGAATCTCCAGGCGGAGGAGGCGCTCGAGCTGCAGCACCAGGGATCCTTTGAGCGCTTCTCCCACGAGATCGAGTTCGAGGGTGAATCGATCGGCACGGTCGAGGTCTATCTGGATAACGCTCGTCTCTGGGAGCGAATCTGGCTCGCCATGGGGAGTTCCGCGGTGTTTCTGCTGGGAGAACTGGCGGTGATCTTCCTGCTACTTCGCGTCCGGACGGCGCGGTTGCGGGAGCGCGCGCTCCACGAGGAACGGGACGAGCTGGAATGGGAAGTTCAGCGGCGGCAGGCGCTGGAGGAACAGCTGCGCCATGCGGCGTACTACGATCCCCTCTCCGGCTTGCCGAGCCGCCGCGCGGTGGGGCGAGAGGTAGATCTGCCGGAGGTTTCCCCCGGGAGTAATCTGAATCGGATGGTGTTTCTCATTTCCATGGATAACCTCCCGGAGCTCTCAGCGGTTCTGGATTCGAAGCTGGTGGATCAGTTGATCCGTACCTTCGCCGATCGGCTGCGGGAACAGCTCGACTTCTCTTCCGCGCTGGCGCTGCGGGGGAGGGGGTTCCGCTTTTTCGTGGTGGCGCTTGTGGCGGGGGAGGCCGGCGCGCGCGAGCTGGCCTTGAAAATCCGTGAGAGTTTTCGCCTGCCCGTCCCGATCGGTTCGCGGTCCGTGAGACTGCGGGTCCGGGTCGGTATGACGGAACTGGCGCCGAGCGAGGAGTTTGACGGTGCCCGCAAGCGAGCGGAGGTTGCCGCCCGATCGGTTCGGGCGTTGGGCGATGCGGCGCAGATCGGACGGTACAGCGAGCGTGATGAGGAGGTTGCCGCCCGTCGAGTACAACTGGAAACCGCCATGAGCGGGGACGACTTCCTGTCCGAGCTCTCGGTGGTGTACCAGCCGATTGTAGACTTGACCGATGGCCATGCGGTGGGATATGAGGCACTGGTTCGCTGGCACCATCCGGTCCACGGCGTGATCAGTCCGGGGGAGTTCATTCCAGTAGCGGAGGAGAACGGACTCATCCTGGATGTGGGGTGGTACGTACTGCAGGAGGGAATCGCGTTGGCGACGTATCTGCAGGGTGGTCGGGATCGCGACGATCTCCCCTTTGTCTCGATCAACGTCAGTCCGGTACAGCTGTTTCAAGACCGGTTTCCGGAGTCGATCGTGGATGAGCTCTCCCGGCGGGGAGTTCTCACCACCGGGATCAAGCTGGAAATCACCGAAACCTCGATCGAGGACAGTCAGGACACCTTCTGGCGAGCGGCGGAAGCGTTCAAACAGGCGGGCATGGCGATCGCGATCGACGACTTCGGATCCGGCTCGTCCGCGTTTCGCCGTTTATCGGAGTTCACGTTTGACACGCTCAAGATCGATCAGTACTTCGTGCGGGGTATGCGCCCTGAGCGGTCGTTACCGATCATTTGGGCGATCAACAACCTGGCTGAGGCGACCGGAATGCATGCGGTGGTGGAAGGAATCGAAACCGAGGACGACGCCGAGCTGGTGCGGAAGGCTGGTGGCCGCCTGGTGCAGGGGTATCTCTACGGCCGCCCCGCACCAGCTACGACCCTGTTTGCCGATTACGAGTGAATCCAGGCGACAACGTCGTCCAGGGAGCTCCCCACGTAGGTCTCGTAACTGCGATTGCGCTCCTTACCGCCTTTAATGAGGAAGCTGATCGTCATCGTCTTGGAGGTTTCTGCGGTAACTACCCCCCAGCGTTTAATTCCAGCAGCATCGGCGGCACTTCCCGTCTGGAGCCACACCTCCTGAATGTCCTTGCCCCAGGCGTCTTTCATTTCCACGTCGACGATCATCTTCGTCACGTTCGGCTTGCTCACCAGGTTTTGAAACTCGGTGAAGATGTTCTGAAACGTCTGGCCGGTGGCGCCCTGCAGGAACTTAAAGTAGGCGACTCCGCCGTCGAGTTCTTTGATTTCAGCGAATTGATCCATTGGATATTTCCTTTCTTAGTTGAATCTTCGCCTCTCAGACTACCGTCCTATTATTTGTATAGTCAACCATTAGTGAGAATCACCAGCACGCCGTTTTCTGTGCCCAGGGAGATCACGCCTGGCGCCGTGGCAATATTGGTACTCAACCGACTCGGAAGCGCGATCCGGGCCTGCACTTCCGAGCCATCGCGGGTACGGTTTACGAGTAGTAACTCCTCCTGATTCTGGGTGGGGAGCATCACCTGTACGCCGCCGTCGCCGATGAAATCCCCCACCACCGCCGTCTGCAGGGTACGGTCCCCGATGCGATGCGTCGACACTCCGCCGCGGCCATGCACGACGCTGAGCCGGTTTCCCTGGAGCTGATAGAACTCCAGCACTCCCCCGATATGGGGGGTGCGCACCACCAGGACTTCCGTTTCTCCGTTGGGTCCCGACGGTGCTACCGCGAGAACGTGGCGCCACCGATTGCCCAATCCGATGGGCGGGCCCTCCGCCACGACTGAACCATCCGGCGCGGCCGCTACCAAGCGACTGCCTCCGAAACGGGTACTCACCGGAACCAGAATCTCCGGCGCCCCGTCACCCACCAGATCGCCCACCACGGGGAGTACCGTCTCCATCACGCCGTCGGTTTCCAGTTCCGCATAGCTCACTCGTGGCGGCTGTCCCGCTTCCCCGGCGTCGATTACCACGAAGCCCCGCGCCTCCAACCGGTCTCCCATGATGCCGTGGGGGTACTCATCGGTAGGCGCCGCCAGGGCGATCCAGCGGCCCGGATCAAGCGGAACGATGCGTGCGTCGGGAAGAAGTGGTTGGGGGAGCTCGAGGGCTTGAAAATCCGGCGGCCCGCCGCGAGAGTGGGGCTCCGGAGCCCACAGCAGCTCACCCCTGGTGGTAATCGCCAGGATGCTATCGTCGTCGAGACGTGCCGACGCCGTGAGGCAATTTTCGGCATACCAGCTATCCGGTATCGTCGGGATGTGGGTGGGGGCCGGAGTAGGACCGGACTCCACGGCGGTGATATGCGCTTTGCCGGGGCGCGCCGCCACCGTGACCCGCCGTCCATCACGCAGTACGGCGATAATCTCTACCGCTTGACTCCGCCGTACCGCCACGTGGACCGGCCGCCCGGGTAGATCGATTTCGAGCCGCTGCGTGTCGGCAACCACAAGGCTCTCTTCCATCGCGATACCGGAGGCAAACGGGGAAGCTAGCACCGGACCACCGCAGCCCACCGCCAGTAAAACTACTGCAATCACCCCTGTCAGAACTACTCGAGGCATTACCCAACTCCTTTGAAACTTATTCTATTGCAGATGCAATAAAAAATCCGTATGCTCTGGACGTTATGGCTTGGGATGCGGCCCGCCAGAGTTTTCATCGCGTGTCTCGTCGGCAAATCGTCCGAAGCGGGGTCCAATACGCGGTGGTGGCGTCGGTTCTGATGGTATGGCTCATCGCGCAGGACGTTCTGGTAATGGACGGCGGTAGACTGGTCCCCTGGAAAGTGGCGGCGCTGGCGGTGCTGCTGCTGTTTTCGCTGGTGGGTCGCTGGTTACACGAGCGGAACCCGAGAACCTCGGAGCTCTTTCACGGCTTGAATCTGCTCCTCCTGTCCTCCGTGGCCAGCGGAATTTCGTACTACACGCATGTCACTTACCAAGGACCGATGGCCAACGCCGAACTCGGCTGGATCGCGATGACCGGCGTGGTCTTGGTGGCGTTTCTCAACTTTCTGTTTTCCGGAGGACTTCTGCGGTGGTATGCGGTACACACCGCGACGCCCTTTCTGGTGAGCACACTCCTGGTGGTCTTCTTCCACCAGCATTCACCACAGGATGTACTGGAGTATATGTTTGGCGTAGCCGTGGTCGGCACTCTCACGGTGACCGCGTGGTACCGCTATGGCGAACTCCGGCGAGCCTACGTTGACCGGCAGAGCTCGCAGGATAACGCCCGCTACACGGAAGCGTTGTTTCGGCTGGCGCCTGATCCGATCGTCATTCGCGGCGACGACGGCGCGATCATCGACTGTAACCACCAGACCACCGTGCTCACCGGGTACTCCGGAGCAGAACTCCACCGGATGCGCATCGACGAGCTGCTGTGTAGAACCTCAGACGTATCCGGAACGGAGATGGTCTGTCGTACTCAGGCGGGTGAGCGCATACCGGTGGAGGTCCGGGAGCAACGCATCGATCTGCGCTCCGGGGCGGTGGTCCTGGTGGCGATCCGGGATGTGCGGGAGCGCTTTCAGGCTACCGCGAAGATCCGTAAGCTTTCGGTGGCGTTTGAGCGTTCACCGGCTCCGGTGATGATTACCGACCGGGAGGGGACGATCGAATACGTGAACCACGCCCTGGCGGAGCTCACGGGTTACTCGCAGGCGGAGCTCACCGGCCACAAATCTAAGATCCTGGGTGCCGAGGAGCAGGATCCCCGGGTGTACGCCGACCTGTGGGAGACGATCTCCTCCGGTCATACGTGGTCCGGGGAGTGGTGTAATCGGTCTCGTGAGGGGCGGCTCTACTGGGAATCGGTGTCGGTAGCGCCGATTCGGGATGAACTGGGTCGGATCGATTCCTATGTGGCGGTGAAGCAGGATGTGACTGAACGGCGCCGCCGCGAAAAGCAGATGCACCGGCTTGCATTCTTTGACAAGCTCACCGGTCTCGCCAATCGGGCTCAAATCATTGAGGCGGCTCACGAGGCGTTGGGGCGGGCGGCGCGGCGCAATATCTCCATGGCGGTGATGTATCTTGATCTGAACGGGTTTAAACCGGTGAATGACACCTACGGCCATGATACGGGAGATGCCGTGCTGGCGGCGTTGGCCACCCGAATCGAGAGTGCCATTCGGCCCAGCGACGAGGCGGGGAGGATCGGTGGCGATGAGTTTGTGGTGATTCTCAGCGACGTTGAAGCCATCGTGGCAGCGGAGCAGGTGGCGTCGCGGCTGGTGGCGGCGGTCCGGGAGCCGGTGATAACCGCCGCCGCCTCGATCACGGTGGGGGTGAGCATCGGTTTGGCGGTGTACCCCGACCACGGGTCCAATGTAGAGCAGCTCCTGGAAGCGGCCGACCACGCGATGTACCAAGCGAAACGGAGTGATCGACAGGATTACTGGGTGGCGGGATGACCGGATAGTAGAATGCCTGGATGGCCGAATGCCCGACAACGGCCAAGAGTGAGATACCTGCTACTACTCCCGGCGGAAGTAAGTGCGGTAGATAAGCAGGAACAGAGCAAACAGCCCGCCCCCCGCCACGAAAATCATTGCTAAACGAAGCCAGATTCCCTGGGCCAGCGCCTCGCCACCGGCCACCAGGACCACGGTAAACGGAATCATGCCGATGAGGCTTGCCCAGGCGTAGACCCGAAAGGATACGGTGGAAAGTCCCAGGGCGAAGCTGGGTATGTCCACCGGCAGTATCATTCGGATCACCACGATCCCTAAGAACGTGGCCTCCGGCGGCAGCTTCCGTTCCCACGCGCGCCAGCCTTCGGTGTGCATGAATCGATCCAGATATCTTCGGCCGTAGCGTCGAGTGATTCCAAACGCTACCAGCGCCCCGATCCACCACCCGAGAATACTGAGAACACTGCCCCACACCACGCCCCAGGTAGCCGCCACCACCGGTATGAGCGGAAGCGAGGAGAGCGGTAACAGCACTACACTGAGTGCCGTGGCAATAATGTACAGTACCGGGCCCACCGCGCCCTGATCCCGGAGATACGCGGCGATATCCTGGATAACCGATTGTCCATATACCAGCGCGCCCCCTACGAGCAGAACCACGAGTACTGTACCTATCGGATGCCGTGGAGACTTCACTATATCTACTTGATACTACAAGTTTATAGAGAAATCAATCACCCGGTCCAGCGCGATCAGCCTCGACAGTCCCGGAAAACTGTTCTACAATGATAGTGTACCTACAACAATTATGGGAGATCTCATGAACGACCGACCGGTGCGACTCCGTGCCACCACCAATGGACCCTACATACTCGAGGGAGCTACGGAGCTCATTTCATCGCAGGGCGATGTTATCGGCGTAGACCCTTACCTTCACCTGTGCCGCTGCGGGAAATCACAGCATAAACCGGAGTGTGACAACACGCATGAGGAGTACGGCTTCCGGAGCCGCAAGCTGGAGGGCCGCCAACCGGATCGGGTCGATCGCTATGAGGGGTCCGGGATCACCATTCTGGACAATCGGGGTATTTGCTCTCACCGCGGACATTGTACGACCAACCTGCCCGCGGTATTTCGTCAGGGAACTGAACCGTGGATCGATGCCGATGGAGCTGACCCTGAGGAGGTGGCGCGGGTGATCCGGATGTGCCCATCTGGGGCGCTGGGGTACATCAAAGACGGAACAACGTTCCGGGAGTGGCGTGCACCTCAGGCGGTGACCCTGTCTAAAAACGGCCCTCTGGAAATTTCGGGTGGCATCGAGCTCACCGATGAGGACGATAACCAACCGGGGGTCCCCGATCACTACACGCTGTGCCGCTGCGGAGGCTCCAAGAACAAGCCGTTTTGCGATGGGACGCACTGGGAAAACGGTTTTACCGATGAGAAGGCGTCGAATCCGCCGGTGAAACCCGCCAAGCGTCACATGGACCATATCCACCACATGGCGGCCACCGGAAATTCGATCAATGAACCGATGGGCCCCGAGCTGACGTTGCCCGCGTGGGATGATGTCACGATCCACGGCGCGCAGTTGGCCTCGCTGCCGGTCAATGAAGATGAGCCGGTTTCCCTGGTGACGGTGATCGGCCCCCG
>CAYQRW010000049.1:0-16351 GCA_964419735.1 uncultured Spirochaeta sp. | reverse complement strand
CCAGCTCATCGCGGCAAGGGCGTCCGCCGGAATCTCCGCGGCGGGAGCGGGATCGAGAATCACGGTGGCTCCGCGGGCGTTGGCCCGTTTTGCCACCGCCCAGACGGTGTCAAAGGGGATTTCTAACTGCAGCAGAAGGATGTCGCCGGCGGAAATACCCTCGATATCCGCCAGCACTGCATCCTCCGTCATGAATCCGTTTGCACCGGGAACGATCACGATGTGGTTCTGTCCTTCCGCATCGACTTCGATTACTGCGGTACCGGTGGTCTCTCCCTCAACCGGGCGCATGTGGTCGGTGTTGCCCCCGGCCTCCGAGAGCGCCGAGCGGTAGCGGGTACCAAACTGGTCGTCTCCCACGCGTCCCACCATGCGTGGCGCCGCGCCCAGACGACAGAGGGACATCGCCTGATTGCCCCCCTTTCCACCGAGGAACGTGGCGAACCCCGAACCGCGAATCGTTTCTCCCGGTTGCGGGAAGCGCGGCACTTGCGCCACCAGATCAATATTCAAGCTGCCCACTACCCAGGTTGCGTTCACTGCCATGACCCCCATTATACGCCGAGAGGGCGCTTGGTGCACGGGAGTTTCGCGGTATACTGGCGGCTATGAACACCCATGCCGCCGATACGATCGCCCGGGCCGCGATCGCCCGCGTTCATCCCTCCGAGATGATTCCCTCCGCCGTCTCCCTTACCAACGACACGCTTACCATTTCCGGTGGCGCAACCACGGTGAGCGAGGATCTGTCAGCATACCGTCGCATCGTCGTCCTGGGAGCCGGTAAGGCCGCCGCGGCAATGGCGCAGGGGCTGGAGCAGATTCTTGGCGAACGCATCGCCGATGGTCTGATCGTTACCAAGTACGACCACGGCCTGCCGTTGACTCGGGTGCGGACGATCGAGGCGGGCCATCCCGTTCCCGATGAGAACAGCCTCCGGGCGGGGCGGGAGATATCCAAGCTGGCGGCGGATCTGGAGGCGGACACCCTGTGTCTTACGGTGGTTTCCGGTGGCGGCTCGGCGCTCCTCACCCTTCCGGCGGAGTTTGAGAACTACGCGGTGACACTTGAGGATGTGCAGGCCACGACGCGGCTGTTACTGGGCGCCGGCGCCCCAATCCAGGCGGTGAACTGTGTTCGTCGCCACTTGTCGGGCATCGCCGGTGGCCGCTTTGCGCAGCTCGTGGCCCCGGCTCGGACGATAGCGCTGGTACTCTCCGACGTGGTGGGCGATCAGCTGGAAAGCATCGCCTCCGGCCTGGTTGCTCCGGATCCCACAACCTACGCCGATGCGCTGGAGACGTGCCGGCAGTGGGGAATTCTGGGCGAACTCCCCTCGGCGGTGAAGGCGCTTCTGGAGGCGGGGGAGCGGGGTGAGCTTCCCGATACCCCGGGGCCGCAAGATCCGGTGTTTACCGCGTTGTCACCGGTCTTGATCGGTACTAATGCCGCTGCTCTCGAGGCGGCGCGGGAGCAGGCGGAGGAGCTCGGCTACCATCCGCTGGTACTGACCAGCCAGCTCACCGGGGAGGCGCGGGAGATCGCCAAGGTGTTCTCCGCACTTGCCGGGGATATCGTCCGGGGCAGGGGACCGCTGCCGCGGCCGGCGTGTATCCTCGCCGGGGGAGAGACCACGGTCACGCTTAAGGGGACGGGGTTGGGCGGGAGAAATCAGGAGATGGCGTTGGCCGTACTCCGGGAGATCGCCGAGCGTCCTGCGGCGTATACCGGGGTCACCTTTCTCTCAGTAGGCACCGACGGCACCGATGGTCCCACCGACGCCGCCGGGGCGTACGCCGCGCCGGAGCTCCTCCGCCAGGACCCCGCCGGAACCCCCGGCGCAATCGCCGATGCCCTGGAACGGAACGATGCCTATCACCTGTTTCAGCGGGTGGGCGGGCTGTATACCACGGGACCCACCAACACCAACGTCTGCGATATTCAGGTGCTGCTGGTGGAGTGATCGGTAGGTCTGGCCGTGGAGTCGGCGTGCTCCGCGGCATCGTTGGCGGCGGAGCCTGCCCCGCGGGCCGCGCCCGCCATCTCCGGGTGGATGCCCGCCAGAAGCGGAATCGGCGCACCGATCAGTGCCAGGAGGGCGGCGGTGCGGTACAACCATAGGATGGAGGTGGCCTCCATGAGAATGCCGCCCAGCCAACCTCCTACGATGCTACCCACCCCAAAGAACACGGACGGTGCCAACGTCTGAAAAAATCCCCGGTGTTCCGCTGGGGCGATGCGATGGATGTAGTCCACGGCGGTGGCCATGAATACGCCAAAGGTGAGCCCGTGGGATATTTGCAGCAGGAGGATCGCCCGGGGAGTTGCCATCCAGGTGTACAGCAGGAGCCGAACTGCCAAGACCAGGAGCATCGCCGTGATGAGTGGTGCTCCCCGCACGCGGCGATGCAGGTAGGCGGCGCCCACGAAGAAGGGCACCTCCGAGATCGCCCCGATGGAGAACGCTAGCCCCACATGACCCACCGATCCGCCAACCGAGTCAAACAGGTAGGGCAGAAACGTGAGTGCCGCCCGGAGGCCGCTGAAGCCCAGAAACGATCCCACGAGCAGTAGGAGATACGGTCGGTTGGCGATGACCGCCTTCAGGGCACCACGAAACTGCTCCCGAGCAGAGAGTACCGGCGGCGCCATGGCGGAGACCGGCAGATGCTGGGTGGCGTGCGGGGCGAGGTGCGGTGTAGAAGTGGTATCGGCGGCGGCGTGCTCGAGGGAGCCGGCGGACCCGTCGGACTTGCCGGGGGCGTGCTCCGGCAGCGAGCCCGGGGAGCCACCGGGAGCGTGCTCCCGCCGGGGGCGCGCCGTGCGGCGGCTGATGTGCAGCGCCACCACCACCGCGGAGAGGGTGGCCACGGCGAAACCGGGGAAAATGACGTTCACGCCCAGGGGGGTGCGATCTACCAGGAACCCGATGATCACTCCGCCGGAGGCAAATCCGAAGGACCCGGCGCCGCGGGCGATACCGTAGTGTAGGCTGGGCACCACCTCCCGGCGGGAGATGATCCAGGCGTCCAGCACCGCCGGGAGGGAGGCGATCGTCAGGGAGTACACCGCTGCCAGCACCAGGAGCAGCGGCATCCACTGCACCACCAGCGGCATACCGACAAACGCGGCGGTGCCGATGAGCAGGGCGGTGGCTACCATACGGCCCGGCGATGTCACCCGATCGCTCACTCCTCCGAGAACGGGCTGGCCCACCACGGCGCAGCCGAAGACCACCGCCACCACCAGTCCCGCCTGGGACGGCGAGTAGCCATGGCCCCGCAGCCAGGGCACCATAAACGCCTCGAAACTGACCACCGCCGCCCAGAAAAAGACCTCTACCAGGGCAAAGCGACCGGTTTCTCGGGCGCCCATCCCGCGGGCGCTGGTCCCGCGCGTGCCCACCCCGCGGGCGCCCCGAGCGCTCGGCCCGGGGGTGGGCCCCTCCGTCTCCTGTTGTGCCACCGGCGCCTACATTCCGTTCATCGCGGCCACAACCGCATGGAGCGCGTGGTGACCCTTGTCGGCGAGCCCCTGCGCCACGGCGGCGCGGTAAAAGCTCTCCGCCAGCGCCAGGTTCGGCAGTCCCAAGCCCAGGCGACGGCACTCATCGATGGCGATTCCCAGATCCTTGAGGTAGTGCTTAATCATGAACCCCGGCTCCATATCACCGGCGGCGATACGAGGACCCAGGTTGTTAATCTGAAAGGAGCCGGCGGCGCCGGTACCGATCACTCCGATCACCTCGGTGGGATCGAGACCCGCCCGCACGGCATAGATCAGCGATTCCACCGTGCCGAAGATCGTTCCGGCGATGAGAATCTGGTTGGCCATTTTGGTGTGCTGGCCACTGCCGGCTTCGCCCATGAGCTTCACCGTGGATCCCATCACCTCGAAGAGCGGGCGCACCCGGTCAAAGGCGGCGCGCTCACCGCCCACCATAATCGCCAGTCGCGCCTCCCGGGCACCGGTATCTCCCCCGGAAACCGGTGCGTCCAGGGTGGAAATTTCGCGCTCCTGCGCCGCGTTGTGAATTTTCATCGCCAGGGCGGGACTGGAGGTGGTCATGTCCACGGCGACCGTTCCCGGTTGCATCACCGAGATGACCCCCGGCCGGTGAGTGGTGTCGTCCGGGCCGGCAGCATCCTCGCCGCCACCGTCGCCGGCACTGGTCTCCCCCAAATATACCGACTCCACATCGTGCGGATACCCCACGATCGTGAAGAGTACCTCCACCTCCGCGGCAACCTCCTCCGGAGAGTCTCTCCACTGAGCGCCGCGGGCGAGCAGTGGCTCCGCCTTGCTCCTGGTGCGCGTGAACACCGTTAGCTCATGGCCCGCCGCAAGCAGGTGCCCCGCCATGGGGGCCCCCATGATGCCCGTTCCGATCCATCCGATCTTCATCTGTACACTCCTCTGTATTGCCGATTTAGGCTTAGCTCTTCAGGCTTAGCGCTTGAGGGGATACCAAAAAAACGGTATCGCGCTGATCACGCCCGCCACCGACGGGGTCAACGTGAGAATCGCATAGATTCCCCACAACGTATCCACCGTTTGGGTTACGCCGGCCTCGTAGCCCACGCGGGCCAGCAGTACGCCCCCGATCATACCCCCCAGGGCGGCGTTGGCCTTGGAGAGAAACGTCTGAAAGCTGAACGTCACGCCTTCGGCGCGAACCCCCGTTTTCCGCTCACCATACTCCACCGCGTCCGCAATCATCGCCGTCTGCAGGACCACCGTGGGTCCCACCAGCCCTACCATGATCGCGTACAGCGTCACCGCGACCACAAGATTACTGTAGCCCACCAGGTATAACAGGACGCCCGCCACCGGTCGTGCCAGGGACGCGCCGATCATCGTGGCGCGTTTTCCAAAGCGCTCTGAAAAGAGCGGCGTCACCGCCACCCCGAGCGCCAGCGCCGCGATCCCGGTTCCACCGAACCAGATCATGAGGCGCGGATTACCGAGGTTGTGGGTGACAAAATAGACTATCATCGATTGTGCCACAAACGTGAACGAATTGAGCAGTCCCGCGAGCACGATAATCTGGAGCGGCCGATTGGCGCGGAGCATGTGGGCCAGCGCCGAGAGCGGCGCCGGTGCCCCCGAGGCGGGAACGCGTTCCCGTGTGCCGAAGAAGGCTATCATCATCAACGGAATCGCCACGGCGCTGAGAATCACCACTGCCGGAAGATAGCCGCCGGAGGGCGCGTGGGACCGCACAAATAGTCCCGCCAACGCCGGTAGTACCACCGTGGGAATTCCCAACCCCACCATGGCCAGGGTGCGACCGATCGTGATGACCCGGGTTCGCTCCACGGTGTCCGGGGTCATGGCACTGGTGAGCGCCCACATGGGAATGTCGTTGAGGGTGTAGAGCATGCCCCATAGGACGTACACCGCGGTGCCGTAGATCACCGTGGCCTGCGCGGAAAGGTGGGGATTCGTAAACGCCAGGACGGTGAGAACTCCGATTGGGAGCGGCGTCCACAAGAGCCACGGCCGAAACCGTCCCCACCGCGTGCGGGTGCGGTCCGCCACGAACCCCATGACGGGATCGTTGATCGCATCCCAACTGCGGACGACGAGAAAGATCAGTCCCGCCGTGGCCGGGGCGATTGCCAGGATGTCGGTAAATGCGAACATCATGAATCCCACGGAAATTCCATAGATGATGTTCTGTCCCAGGACGCCGATGCCGAAAGCGGCGCGTTCGCGAAAGGGTATGGAGCGGGTGGTGGTCATAGTTCTCTCAGGTGGTGATCAACGGCTCGGGAAAGATGTGCCACACCGGCGCTACCATACCGCGGCGGGATAGTTATCGCGGATCTTGCGATCCCGGCTGAGAAGAAACGCGCCGTAGTGCGCAGCATGGGAGGTAATGATCCGATCAAAGGGATCCCGCGTCCAGGCATACGCGGTAGCGTTGAGAACGGCAGCCCCCATTCCGGCAACATCGGCGTGCATCCCGTAGTGCGAGGTGAGAAAGGCAACGATCTGGTCTCCGGGAAACGCGATCTTTCCTCGTTCCCACAGATATTCCAGTTCAAGGACTACCATTGGAGAGATCCGGATATCATCGGCGGTGTTCAACATGTGCGTTGCCGCAGGTGACAGGAGTTGCGCATCCCCGGCGTGAACAAACGCAGCTACATGGGTATCAAGAAAGAGTACCAAGGTTGCGTTCCTCGTCCCATTCCCACCCCGGCATCTCCGCATCCACCAGTTCCTCCGAATCTACCAGCAACGTGTTGTGCGGTATCAAGCGCTCGGTGAGCACCGGTTGTTCCTTGGGTACCACTAAGAAGGTCCGATTGCGATGAGTGATTATCGCGTTACCTCCAGAATCGGCAAGCTCGCCGAGTACCTGGTACAACCGTTGCCGAAACTCCGTCGCCGTCATAGTCTATCCCCGTTACCATATTTTAACCCCGAAACGTACGTACCTCAATAGAAAAGGTGTACGGTCACCCGGCGCTCGCCCGAACTCCGCGCCCGCATTCCGGTCACCCTTGCTCGCTTTGGTCGCGCGGCGCGGCGGCGTCGCTGTTTTTCGCCGCGTCACTGTTTTTGACGGAGTCACTTTCCCTGGCCATATCAAGGGCACGGGCGGTCTCATCGTTGGCGGAGGAGTCCTCACCCCAGAAGAGGGTGCGGTGGGGGAAGGGAATCTCGATTCCTTCCTGGTCAAAGGCATACTTCAGCCGGCGCCGGTACTCGCGACCCACCGCCCACTGACGAATCGGTTTGGTTTTGAGACGCGCCTTGATAACTACCGCGCTGTCGCCGAAAGCATCGACGCCCATCATCTCCAGCGGTTCGATGATATCGGGTCCCAGCGTTTCATCGGCCTGTAGATCGGCGGCGACGCGCTGCATCACCGCCACTACCTGATCGGTGTCCTCTTTGTAGGCGACTCCCACATCGAAGACCATCGCCGACCAGTCCTTGGTCATGTTTGAGAGGGAGTTGATCTTTCCGTTCTGCACGATGTGGACCGTGCCCGAAAGATCGCGGAGTACCACCGTTCGCAATCCCACGTGTTCCACCAGACCGCCGGTGCCGTTGATAATCGCCACGTCTCCGGCGCGAATCTGGTTCTCGAGAAGAATAAAGAACCCGGAGATGAAATCCCGCACCAGCTCCTGCGCCCCAAAACCCACCGCCAGACCGATAATTCCGGCACCGGCGATAATCGGCGCCACGTCGATTCCCAGCCGTCTGAGAATCATCATGGCGATTACCAGCCACAACACCACCCGGAAGCTGGCGGTAAGAATACCGGTAAGCGTCTGCACACGCTTGTCCAGCTCCGCCGGATCGATACCTCCGGCGCGCTTAAGATTGGTGGCGATCAGGGATGAGGCGTGAGCCAGCAGCCGACGAATGACCCGTGAAGCCACCAGGGCGATGACCAGGATGAGGATGATCGGCGGGAGGCTCTGGATCGCCCAGGTCACGGCGTCCTGAGCGAGGTCGGTCCAAAAGGAGACGGTCAACAGCTGGCTACTCATGAATACCACTGTAGTGGCTGGTAAACGCCGGGACAAGGGGCGGCACGTGGCGGCTTCCGCTGCGGCTGCATTGGACCGAGCTGAGCCGCCCTGTGAGCCGCCGCGGGGCTCCTCCTGGTGGGCACCTCCCGCCGGGCGGCGAGTGCCACCTCACTCCCACCGGAAGAGCCCCGCCGCCACTACCAGCAGCGCTGCGGTGAGCACCGCGAGAAAGAGCAGGTTCGGGGCCACCTGCGCCAGGCCGGCGCCCTCGATCATGATCGCCCGGGCGCCCTCGGTGAAGTGCGTTAGCGGCAACGCCCGGGATACCTGCTGCATAATGCGAGGCGTTCCTTCCAGGGAGAAAAAGACGCCGCTGAGAATGATCATCGGGAAGGTCACCAGGTTGAGCAGTCCTCCAGCGAGCTCCTCGCTCTTAATGCGTGACGCAAAGACCAATCCCACCGCGATCATGCACAGGATCGCCAGCGTGGTGAGCAGCAGCAGCAGCAGATACGAGCCGTTCATCATGAAGTTGAGAAAGGCGTTGGTTCCGGCATATACCGCCGCCGAGGTGATCACCACGATCACCAGTCGACTGGCCGCCTGGGCGCTGATAAAGGTAAACGCCGAAACGGGAGTTGCCTTGAGCCGCTTCAGGACGCCGTTTTTCCGGTAGCGCACGATCACGAACCCCACCCCGAAGAGGCAGCTAAACATCATGTTCATGCCGATGATTCCGGGAACCACCCAGTCCACGTACCGGATCGGTTCGCCGCTGACCGCCTCCTCCTGCAGGGGTACCGCCCCGGCCCCCGCACCGGCGCTTTCCAGCAGCCGCCGCAGCACGGGGCCGTTGGCGGACTGCCGATTCACGTAGTAGCGCCCCGCGTCAAAGTCGAGCACCATATCGAGCTGGTGACGCCGTACACGCTCCACTACTTCCTCTGCGGTGAGGTCGCTGCCGGCGGCGGCATCGCCATCCTCAGTGCCATAGCGGATGAATTCGATCTGCTCGATCTCCAGGAAGGCAAACTCCTCCCCCGGATCTCCCAGGATTCCCACGGTGAAGAGCGTCTGGTCCTGGCCGGAAAAGGCAAAGGCAAATCCGAACACCAGCACCACCGGAAAGAGCAGATTCCAAAAAAAGGTGCCCCGATCGCGGACAAACTCCATCGTCCGGGCTTTATAGATTGCTGCAAATCTTCGCATTGGGGGGCCTACTCCTATGTCCGCAGGGAACTGCCGGTGAGTTTAATAAACAGGTCTTCCAGATTGGGTTTGTGAATGGTGAGGCCATCCAGGTTGGTCTGCTCCGCCAGGAGCCCCTGCAGCGTTTCATCCAACCTGCTGGAGGTCATTTCCATGAACTCCTCATCGTCCACGGGGACGCGGATCACCACACCTTCAAAGTGCTTGTCCAATAACCGATCCGGAGTATCCAGTTCCAGCAGATGCCCATGGTCCATAATCGCCACCTGATCACAGAGGAGCTGCGCCTCATCCATGTAATGGGTAGTGAGCACTACCGTGGTACCTTCCCCGCGAATCCGCCGGATCAGCTCCCAGAAGTTGCGTCGCGCCTGCGGATCCAGCCCGGTGGTGGGCTCGTCCAGAAAGACGATCTCCGGATTGGGAACGATCGCCAGCGCCAAGAGCAGCCGCTGCCGTTGGCCACCGGAGAGCTTGCGGTTATCGCGGTTGATGATGTCCTCCAGCGAGCAGATGTGAATCACGTCCTCGATCTCTCGGGGATCGGGATAGAACGCGTGAAACATCTTGAGCGTTTCCCGGACGGTGATGAACTCCGGCAACGCCGTAGACTGAAACTGAATTCCCACCTTCTCGCGAAAGCGCTGACCGATCGGCTGATCGCGGAAGAGGATCTCCCCGGAGGTACCTTTCAGAATGCCCTCCATCATCTCGATCGTAGTGGTCTTGCCTGCGCCATTGGGACCGAGGAGCCCAAAACATATTCCTTCGGGAATCTCAAAGGAGACTCCGTCAACGGCACGGACGGTCCCGTAGTCTTTGACGAGGTCGCGTACCTGCATGATGCTGTTCATTGCCGCAAAGGTACTACAATCCGGCAGTCAAGAAAACGGAGGTCCCGCGCTCAATCGTTGATCAAAAATGGTTATCGACTTACCATTGTGGTATGAGAATTACCATTGATCGCGCAGGGCGCGTGGTCATCCCGAAGGAGCTTCGCCGTCGCTATCACCTGCAACCGGGAACGGAGCTGGAGATCGCCGGTGACGCCCGGGGTATTCGCATCGCCCCCGCTCGGATGGGACCATCGCTTCAGTACAAGGATGGGATTCTCGTGCACCACGGTGAAGATGAAGATCTCCAACGGCAGGACCTGGATGTCGGCGCCTTTGTCACCAGCCAGCGGGCTCAGCGAGACGCCTTTCTGGTGGCTGAGGACCTCGAGTAGATGAACGTACTCTTCGACACGTCGGTTCTGGTGCCGGCAGTGGTCGATCAGTTGGCCAATCACCGGGCCTGCTCGTGCCGCACCGCCGCGCGGTAGCCATGGGACAGGCCTGACCGGCGGCCCACCCCCTTGTCCCGGTGCGCCCGGCGGGGCACAATCAGCGCCATGAGCACACGAACCGTATATGTGGGCGCCCACGTGAGCGCCTCCGGCGGGGTGGATAACGCCCCGGGGAACGCCGCGGAGATCGGCGCCACCGCCCTGGCCCTGTTTACCCGCAACCAGCGCCGCTGGACCTCCAAACCGTACGAGCAAGAGACGATCGACGCGTTCCACGCCGCCCTGCGGGAGCAGGGGTACTCCGCGGATCAGTCGATTCCCCACGCCAGTTACCTGGTCAACCTGGGAAGCCCCTCCGACGAGACGCGGGAGAAATCCGTGGACGGCCTCGCCGACGAGCTGCACCGCACCGTCCAGTTGGGACTGCGCTGGCTCAACTTTCACCCCGGCACCTCCAAGGGCGAGCTCGATGAGGATGCCACGCTCCGGCGGATCGCCGATGGCATGGACCGTGTGCTTGCGCAAGTAGACGGCGGGGTCCTGGTATTGGAGAACACCGCCGGTCAGGGAGCTTCCATCGGCCGCACGATCGCCCAGCTCGCCGGGATCCTGGGATACGTGAAAGAACCGGAGCGGGTGGCGGTGTGCATCGATACCTGCCACGCCTTCGCCGCGGGCTACGATATCCGCACCGCCGCGGGGTGGGACTCCCTGGTGCAGGAGGTGGACCGCGAGGTGGGGCTCGACAAACTGGTGGCACTCCACCTGAACGACTCCACCGGAACCCTGGGGAGCACCAAGGATCGTCATAAGCCGATCGGTGAGGGAGAGATCGGGATCGACGGATTTCGCGCGATCATGGAAGACACCCGCATGGACGGCAAGCCGATGATCCTGGAAACGCCGGAGCCGGAGCGCTGGGCGGAGGAGATCGCCATGCTCAAAGAGTTCGCTGGGGCGTAGGCCCATACCCTATGGCACGGCTGAAGCTCACGCGCCTCGACTACGTGGCCGCCCTGGGAATGTTTACCTACGCCTCGAGCGTGGTCATCACGCCGATCGTGCTCCTGCGCATCGCCGAGGACCTGGTCTTCGGTCTCGCCGAAGGGGGTGGAATCGAGGCGGTCCGCGCCGGATTCCTTTTGGCAATTCTGATCGCAAGCGGTTTTGCCGCGGCGCATTTTGGAAAAACCCGCAGCCTCGCCGCCGGCGGAATGATTCTGGCGGCGGGACTCTTCGGCTACGCCCTGGCGCCCAATTACGGGGTGGTCCTGGGAGCGGTGGTGCTGGTGGGTCTGGGCGGCGGCATCCTGGAGGCGCTCCTCAACCCCTTGGTGCAGGACGAGCACCCGGAAGACTCCGGCCGCTACCTGAATCTGGTGAATGCCTTCTTCTCGGTGGGAATCGTCACCGCCGTCCTCATCGTGGGGGATCTCCTCACCCGCGGTGTCTCCTGGCGACTGCTCGTGGCGGGCCTGGGAGTGGTGGCACTCACTTCAGGAGTGCTGTTTTTCATTTTCGGCCACCCCCCGGCCAAGTCCGGGGCGGCGGGCAGCACCGACCACGAAGCGGAGAGCGCCGACATTCCTGTCTGGAGCCACGCCCGGGAGATCGTCGCCGATCGAACGTTCTGGTTCCTGGCGGTGGCGATGTTTGCCGGCGGTGGCGCGGAGGCGGCATTCACCTTTTGGAGTGCCAGTTACGTGCAGTTGGGCTTTGGCGTGCTCGCCCGGGGCGGCGCGTTCGCCACGGCGTCGTTTGCCGGCGGGATGGTGGCGGGACGGCTCACCTCGGGACACTTCGTCCGGCAGGATCAGCTGCACATTCTGATTATCGGCTCGGCGCTCTTCGGAGTAGTAGCGGGGCTCGCCGCCTGGGCGGTGACCGGGTTTACCGCCTTCATGGTGGTGGTCTTCGCCGCGGGGCTTTCCATCGCCTGTTTCTGGCCGAGCATCCAATCCTACGCCGCCGCCGAAATGCCCGGCGTGGACTCCACCATGCTCTTTATCCTGCTCTCGGTGGGCGGTATACCGGGGTTTGGGTTTGCCTCCTGGATCATGGGGGTCATCGCCGAATCCCACGGCCTGCGCACCAGCCTGCTGGTCATTCCGGCGCTCCTCGTTCTGCTGGCGGTGATGATGGTGATTTCCCGCCGCTCTCGGGTATGATGGCGCCATGAAACCGGAACTGCGTCCCCTCCTTACCGAGGATGAACTGAAAGAGATCCTCACCACCCTGGCCGATCGCATCCGCACCGATTATCACGGCAAGGATCTCCTGCTGATTGGGCTCCTGAAGGGCTCCTTCGTCTTCATGGCGGATCTCATGCGGGAGCTCAACATTCCGATGGAGGTGGACTTCATGTCCGCTACATCGTACGTGGGCCGAGAAAGCACCGGGGAGCTGGTAATTCTCAAAGGGCTCAACGAGTCGGTCCATGAACGGCACGTGCTGATCGTGGAGGACATCATCGACACCGGCCTCACGCTGAGCCGCATCCGCGAACGGCTGCTCCTGGAGGGCCCGGCCAGTCTCGAGATCTGCACCCTCATCGATAAGCCGGCGCGGCGCCAGGCTGAGGTGCCGGTGAAGTACGTCGGCCGGGAGATCCCCGACCTCTTCATCGTGGGCTACGGAATCGATTTCGACCAGAAGTACCGCTGGCTGCCCTACATCGGCACGATTGATTGAAGGGTAAAGTGACAGTAGTCACCGCGTCCCCGGAGCTCCTCGATTCAGAACCCGGTGATCAATAGGTCGATTGCCGAGAGGATTTCGGTCCGCTGGTTGCGGGCGTCACTAATTCTCTCGCCAAGAAGTGCTGCCGGGATACCGGCCATTTCGGAGACTACGGCTACATAGCGATCTTCCCCCACCGTGATCACGGGGTGTAACCGTGAGATGACCCAGGGTTCCTGTGGCCCTCCCGGTCGCAGCGGGACGACCATCCGCGTCGCAAGTTCGGAAAGAAGGTCAGCCTGCACATTGAGAAGCAAGGGCGTGCGGGCCTTGGTCCGCGGGTCAGTGTTGATGTGAATATCCAAATGGCCCATCAGAAGCTTCTGAGGCCATCGGAAAACGTGCCGTGGGTGTGAATCTCCTCGTTATAGCCACGGATCGCCTCCCGATTCTCCTGCCGCCACTGCTCCTCCCGTTCCTGCCGAAGCTTGTCGCGGATCGCTTCCTCCAGGAGGGGGGAGAGCTTGATCCCCCGGGAGCGGGCATCTTCTAGAAGTTGGGCATCAATACTCACGTTGGTACGCTGTTTCGTGTGTAACGTAATGTGTGTCTCCATGTGTAAAATAATAGCACCTTCTGGAAGCCGGCACAACTGAATATCGTTCTTGAAAACGTTTCTATGCGGGCGTATAGTGGAGAACAAAGGACATAGTATGGAATATCCAGATTTCTCGCTTACAGGAAAGAACGTAGTCATTACCGGGGCCAGCAAAGGTATCGGCCGCGGGCTCGCCCTGGCGCTGGCTCATGCCGGAGCCCGGGTGGCGCTGATCGCGCGCAGTGAGGCCGATTTGCAGTCGGTGGTCTCCGAGGTGGAGGAGGCCGGCGGCAAAGCGGCGGGGTACGTGGCCGACCTCCGGGACGTGGCGTCGATCCGCTCCGTGTTCGACCGGATCATCGCCGACCTCTCCACCATCGATGTACTGGTAAACAACGCCGGTCTGGGCCGGCCGATTCCCTCGGTGGATATCGATGAGGAGTACTGGGACCACATGGTTTCGCTCAACCTCAAGGGCGCATTTTTCTGCAGCCAGGCCGCCGGCCGGGCGATGCTTGCTGCGGGGCACGGGACGATCGTCAACATGAGTTCCCAGGCGAGTATCACCGCCATTCCCGAGGAGTCGGTGTACTGCGCTTCCAAAGGCGGGCTCAACATGCTCACCAAGGCGCTGGCGCTGGAATGGGGACCCAAAGGGATCAATGTAAACGCCGTGGCCCCCACCTTTGTGCGAACTCCCGGAACCGCGGAGCGGCTGGACACAAAAGAGTTTCGCGACAATGTGACTAGTCAGATTCCCCTGGGCCGCGTAGGCTCCCTCACCGATGTGGCGGCGGCGGTGCAGTATTTGGCCTCCTCGGCGGGCTCCATGGTAAACGGGGAGATCCTGGTGGTGGACGGGGGCTGGACCGCCCACTGAGGGTGTATGGCATACTTCCTCCGCCCGCACCGGCGTGTTCCTCCCGGCGCGGATGAGAGGAAGGAAATGACAGACCGGATCCTGCGACGCAAACGGCTCATGCTCCTCCAGACGATCGCGCTCGCCGGCGTGATGCTGGTGCTTGCCAGCCGGGCGGTGGCGGTGGTGTTCGGTACCGCCGCCGGGTGGCTGGCGGTGGGAGTGATCGCGGTTCTGGCGGTGCGGGCGGCCACCTCCCAGCAGTTGGCGCTGCCCGCCGGAACGGAGCGCCTTGATCCCTACCAGGCGCCGCAGCTTTACGACACCCTTCAGGATCTGATTCACCGTGCCGGACTGTCCCGCGTTCCCCCGATCTTCATCCTTCCCTCCCGCGGTGGTGAGGCGATGACAACCGGCGTGGGAGACCGCTCCCTCATTCTGCTCTCACAGGGAATTCTTACCGCCCTTTCGCTGCGGGAGCTCCGGGCAGTCTTGGCGCATGAGGTAAGCCATGTTCGCAACCGGGATCTACCGCTGTTTGCGGTAATGGGGGCGATGCACCAGATTACCCACGCCGTGTCGGGAATGCTCATGGTGCTGCTCTTCCTTACCTTTCCCGCGATTCTCTTTGGGGGAGCCATGGTGCCCCCGGTGGTTCTGCTCTACCTGGGGATCGTGCCGATCATTTCCCTCATATCGCAGTTGGCACTACTCAGGACGCGTGAGTTTCAGGCGGACTTGGGTTCGGTTGAGCTGGCTCAGGACCCCGAAGCGCTGGCGTCGGCGCTGGCACGGCTGGAGGGAATGCACCGTCGCGGCTTGCGAGTGTTCGGTCCCGGCGGTACGCGCCGCAGTCGTCTGGCGGAACTGCTGCGGACGCACCCCAGTACCGAAGAGCGGATTCGCCGTCTCCAGGAGGTGGCGGAGCAATCCGGCCGCCGGTGAACGGGGCGGCCGGTAGCTTCTGGGGCTATCCGCGGAGCGATCACTCGTCGGGTGGGCTGCCACCCTGTGAGTAGATACCCGGCGCCCCGCCCACTATACTGCCGCCCATGAGCGACTCACTGCTACTTCCTCCCAATTACCGGCCGATTCTCGACGCCCGTCACACGGAGCGCGCGATTCAGAAGATCAAGGACGCCTTTCAGACGGCGCTGGCGTATGAGCTGGACTTGGTTCGGGTGACCGCCCCGCTCTTCGTGCGCTCCGGTACCGGAATCAACGACGACCTTAACGGCGTGGAACGGCCGGTGCGCTTTGCGATCGGCGGGCTGGACGATGCCCAGGCGGAGATCGTGCAGTCCTTAGCCAAGTGGAAGCGGCTGGCGCTGGCGGACCTGGAGTTTGCCCCCGGGGAAGGGCTCTACACCGATATGAACGCGCTGCGCCCCGACGACCAGATGGACAACCTCCACTCCCTGTACGTCGATCAGTGGGACTGGGAGCGCGTAATCCCCGCCGAAGCGCGTACGATTTCCACGCTGATTCACACCGTGCGCACGATTTACGACGTGATTCGTCGCACGGAGCGCTATATCTGCTATGAGTACCCGGAACTCACGCCGGAACTGCCGGACACGATTACGCTGATCCATGCGGAAGAGCTCCGACTGCAGTACCCGGAGCTTGCCCCCAAGGAACGGGAACTCCAGGCGTGCCGGGAGTACGGCGCGGTCTTCGTGGTGGGGATCGGGGGACAGCTGGGAGACGGCTCCCTTCACGATGGTCGCGCACCGGACTACGATGACTGGAGTAGCGAACCGGAGGCGGGCCGTCCCGGCCTCAACGGAGACATCCTGGTGTACAACCGCGTGCTGGATGTGCCCTTCGAACTTTCCTCCATGGGGGTACGGGTGGATGCCGCGGCGCTGCGTCGGCAACTCAAATTGCGCGGCGCGGAGGAGCGGAGTGAGCTTATGTTCCACCGCCGCCTTCTATCGGGGGAGTTACCGCAGTCGATCGGCGGCGGAATCGGTCAAAGCCGGCTGGCCATGTTCTACCTACGCAAGGCGCACATCGGCGAGATCCAGTCCAGCATCTGGCCGCCCCAGATGGTGGAGCGCTGCAGGGCCCACGGCATCCCCCTGCTCTAGTCCGCGTCGTGCGTCTTACTGCGCCGCGCCGCGGAGCTCGTCCATGTAGCGGGCAAAGTCCACCTCCGTGGCGGTGAGCCCGGCGCGATACACAAAGCGGGAGCCGATCCGCGCGGCAACGATCGCGT
>CAYQRW010000048.1:11613-16426 GCA_964419735.1 uncultured Spirochaeta sp. | reverse complement strand
GGCCGCCCACCGGCCGCCACCGCCGTCTCCGGCAGCCACACCCGCGCCGAGAGCCGGGTACCATCCCGCATCGGAATCCACACGTGCTCCAGCGTGGTCACGCCCCTCCCGGCAGTACTGTTCGATCCATTCATGTCGGTTCTCCCGCCGCCCGGTGTGGCACCGCGCCCAATCGCCGCGCGCGGGCGCGTTTTCGGGGACGTTTCTTGGGGGGCGTCCCCAGAGTGAAGTTAAGCAGCTCCATGCACCGCCGCCGCCGCGCGAGAAGCTCCTTCTGGGAGTCGGCCCCCAGGTAGATATCGGCCAGTTCATAGCTGTAGGCGTCTTCGTCGAGCAGGGCGGAGAGTTGCGTGCCCTCATGGACCAGCATCGCGATAGACGCCCCCGGTACGTCCGCCTCTACCCGGCGCAGCTGCGCGGCACTCGGCAGAGAGGTGATCACCGCATCCCGAAAGGCGTGGACAAAGCACTTGGCGGCTACCCGACTGGCGCCGCCGCGGTGGGGCACCACCGGCGTGCGGCCCCGCGCCACGTCCACCACGATCCCCTGGTTGGATGCGCCGTCTACCCGTTCAAACAGCGGCGCATGGGACTGCGACGCGCGGGGATTGATCTCCAACAGCCAGATCTGTTCCGTACGCGGTGCGTAGTAGAACTCGATATTGAAGGCGCTATTATCAAAACCGACCCGCCGAATGACGGCGATCGCGATGTCGCTCATCCGGTCCCGCACCCGCTTCGGCAACTGCGAGGGATACTGGTAGCGGGAGAACGTCGATCCGTTGGACTCCCGAATCGAGTCAACCACACCGTAGATCTCTACCGCACCGTCTACGGCGTACCCCTCCAAGGTACACTGGCGCCCGCTGATGATCCCCTCCGCGAGACAGGCGTGCTCCGGCAGCGATGAGATCTCCCGGGGAAGCTCCGCCCGATGGAGGATCTCCTGTAACGGAACGGAGAGACGGGGGAGTTGTTCTCGAAACACCTCCGCCGCGTCCTGCAGTTCCTCCGGTGAGTTCACCCGATAGCCCAGGTGTGAGCGGTAGGAGTTCATCGGTTTCACCCACAGGGGAAACGACAGGGTCTCAGTGAGCCCGGCGAGGGACGCCTCATCGTAGGGATCAAAGGCGGCAAACGGCGGTACCGCCTCCGGCGCCGCCTCGCGCTGCAGCAGCCGACTCCAGTATTTGTGGTTGCACCCCAACACCGCTTCCAGCGTAGGGCTGGGAACGTCGAACGTGCGACAGAGTATCGGCAAGAGCTCCGTGGCGGGGAAATCCAGCAGTGTGATAATCGCGTCGATCGATCCCGAGTGCGCCTCGAGGCGCGCCTCGCAGGTGCGCAGCAACCGGTCCACGGCAAATCGCTCCACCCCCCGCAGTTCGTCATGCGTGAGCAATGCGTGAAAGGTGCAATCCGCCAGACGCGGGGTGCGCTCGAGGATTTCCCGATTGTCATCGTCGAGACCGAGAACAAAGATGTGCTGTACCAATCAGCTTTCCTTTGGATAGCCGGCGGCGTCCCAGGCGGCCTTGCCCCCGGAGAACTCGTAGACGTGCGTATACCCCAGCTTCTCCAGCTTCTCAGCGGCGATTACGCTGGCACGACACGCCTCATCATGGCAGTAGGTGACGATCTCATCTTCGGGAGCAAACCGTTCCCGGGCAGTCTTTCCGATCTTGTTGAAGTGGATGTTGATCGCCCCGGGGAGGTGCCACTTCTCGTACTCTTTGGGCAGCAGCGTCTCCACCAGATGGAAGGTATCACCGCGGTCAATTTTTGCTTTCAGGGTTTTAATATCAATCGTCTCAGGCATTGTTCGCTCCATATCGCGCCGGTCAGTATCTTGCCGGTTGGTATCGTACCGGTGAGCATCGCAGCTGTCGGCATCGCGCCGGTCAGCAGTTACAGATGCGCACCGGCTGGTGCGTGCTTTCCAGCACATCTCGCCAGAGGTTTCCCTCGGGGTCTACTTTTTTGCGCTCCGACACCGCCACCTCCATGGGAATATGTACGAAGTGACCGTTCACTAACCCCACGATCGACTCAGTTTTCCCCGCCATCGCCGCGTGGACGGCGGCGTTGCCCAGCCGGGAGCAGTAGACGCTGTCGGTGGGAACCGCCACGGCGCTGCGGATGATATAGCTGGGGTCGATGTACTTGAGACTGAAGGGAATTCCCCGACGCTCCATATGCTCAGAGATCACCTTCTTCAAAAACACGCCGATATCCCCGAGCTTCCGGTTACCGCTGGCGTCGGTCTGCTCGTTCTGCGGCAGCAAATCCTGTCCCGCTCCCTCCGCAACGATGATCACCGCGTGCTGGCGTTTCTCCAGCCGTTTCTCCAGCAGATTGAACAGACCTTTCTCCCCCTCGAGCTCGAAAGGTACCTCTGGAATGAGGACAAAATTTGACTCGTGGCTGGCCAGGGCGGTGTGCGCCGCGATAAACCCGCTCTCCCGCCCCATGAGTTTCACCAGGCCGATGCCGTTCACCGCGGATTTGGCCTCGGTGTGCGCCGCCGCCACCACTCGGGCAGCCTCGGACACCGCCGTCTCAAACCCAAAAGAACGCTCGATGAAGCTGAAATCGTTGTCGATCGTCTTGGGGATTCCCATGACGGCAATCTTCAGGCCGCGCCGCTTGATCTCCCGGGCGATCGCCAGCGCCCCCTTCTGCGTGCCGTCCCCGCCAATGGTGAACAGGATGTTCAGGTTGAGGCGCTCAATCGAATCCACCAGATCCTCGGTTCGCTCACCGCCACCCCGACTCGATCCCAGCACGGTGCCGCCGATCTTATGGATGTCGTCGACTATATCGTTGTCTAGTTCGATTGTGGGAGCAGCGGTCTCCGGCAAGAGTCCCTGAAATCCCCAGGGGATACCGGTAATGCGGCGTACGTGATACCGATACCAGAGGCACCGGGTGACGGCACGGAGTACGTCGTTCATCCCGGGGCATAACCCGCCGCAGGTGACGATGCCGGCGTGGACGTGACCCGGAGCGAAAAAGATCTTCTGCCGGGGACCGGCCTTTTCCAGTAGGCCGTGGTCTTTCTCGGCGGCAGCTTCAGCATTGGGGATGTCCACATCGTACAGGACGCGCTCTTCGTCGTTGCCGTAGTTGGCGATCTCGTCGCCTTTGACATGAGAATAGGGAATGGGCGAGGGAATCTTGGGAGTTCCCAGGGTAGGAATAGCAAAATCATGAGCCATAGACTCCATGATAGTACACGTGGGGGATGTTGCCAAATGCCGCGGGAGGGAATAGGCTCACACCACTGTGAACGTTTTGGTAATCGGCGGCGCCGGATATATCGGCAGCCATGTGGTGCGGGAGTTGCTGGATGAGTCGTACTCGGTAACGGTCTTTGACAATCTCTCCAGTGGGTTGCGGATCAATCTACAGCCCTCGGCGACGTTTTTCCACGGCGATATCTTGCGCCCGGACCAGCTGGCGTCGGCCATGGCGGGCCATGACGCGGTTATTCATCTGGCAGCGTTCAAGGCGGCGGGAGAGTCGATGATCCGTCCCGAGAAGTACGCCCTGAATAACCTCAACGGCACGGTGAACATTCTGAACGCCGCCTCCGCCGCCGGTATCCGTCGGATCGTGTTCTCCTCCAGCGCCGCGGTCTACGGTGAGCCGAAGTACCTGCCGATCGATGAGGCGCACCCTACCCGTCCGGAAAACTTCTACGGCTTTACGAAACTGGAGATCGAACGCGTCATGGCGTGGTACGACCAGCTGCGCGGCATGCGGTACGCCGCCCTACGGTACTTCAACGCCGCCGGCTACGATCCGCACCGCCGCGTTCGCGGATTGGAGCAGAATCCCGCCAACCTGCTGCCAATTATCATGGAGGTTGCCACGGGAGCGCGAGAGCAGCTCAAGGTGTTCGGCAACGACTACGACACCCCCGACGGCACCGGGGTCCGCGACTATATTCACGTCTCAGACCTGGCACGGGCCCATGTCGCCGCCCTGCGCACCATCGATACCCGAGACGAATCCGTAGTGGTCAACCTGGGAAGCGAGAACGGTGTCAGTGTGCTGGAAGTCGTGGAGGCTGCACGCCGGATCACCGGACGGGAAATTCCCGTGGAAATCACCGAACGCCGCCCGGGAGATCCCGCCAAACTGGTGGCCTCCGCCGCCTACGCCCGGGAGCTGCTCCAGTGGTCGGCCCAGGTGAGCGATGTGGACTCGCTGGTCTCCACCAGCTGGGACGTTTATCGCGGATGACCGCGATTTCCGTGTATCGCGGATGACCGCGATTTCCGTGTATCGCGGATGACCGCCGGGTTCACCGACGAGGGCGGTGCGCCTCCGTCGGCTCAAACGCGGGACAGTGGTAGCCGGTGCTCTCATAGACCACGTGACTCGGCATACGCCGGGACTTGATCCCGAATACGGTGCAGCCCCGAGGAAATCGGGCGTTCCAGGTGACCGTGAAGTGCCGACACTGCAGACAATTGGGTGCTCGCTCCGCTGACCGCCCCTGCTCCATACCTCTCGTATCATATATCAGAGCTTCGTAACTTTACAAATCTTGGAACCATGGCCTACGATTATCGTAAGAGGTTATGGGGTTTATGCAGAAGCGTACACATTTTTATCTGTCAGTTTCTCCGATTGAGGCGCTCATCGCATCACAGCTGGAGCCGGAGCAGTTTGGTCAATACATGGCGATCGGGTCCAAGAACGGATCCTACGAACGCATCATGTTTATCGAGGTCACCGGTGGTTTTGGTGACCATTTCGACTGGAAGTACGCCGAGGAGCGCTGCGTATCTCATCCGTCGGGGGA
>CAYQRW010000048.1:0-11513 GCA_964419735.1 uncultured Spirochaeta sp. | reverse complement strand
GTGTTCAGTGACCTGAAGGTGGTGGATTTCGATGATCCGGAACGTACCGGAAACATCGGGGGTGCCTACGACCGCAACCTGGAACATCTCAAATCCTGCGTACACGCGGTGACCAGTACTCCGGACAAACCCAACAAGAACGTGGAACGATCGGTGAGCTCGTTCTCCTACCAGATCATCCAAGATGGGCTCTACGTGGGAAACGGAAACGGAGTGGTGCACTTCCCCATGCCCGATTTGGAGACAATTCGCCGCGATCACTACGATTGGGGACGGTCGGCGATGGTCCTCTAAGAGCGGTCGTGAGTATACTGAAGCAGCGCGGAAGGAGAGTTTCATGAGAAGAATGCCGGCGCTACTGCTGTGCACACTGTTCGGAATAAGTGCGGTCTTCGCCCAAGAGATGCGCGTATACACCGAGGGGGAGACCAATTACGCTCCCAGTACTACCCGCTTTGAGCTGACCACGGAGGCCGATACGGAGATCGCGGAGATCCACTATCGGATCAACGGCGGTGAGGAGATCGTCTACGAGGAGCCGCTTCAGTTCACCGAAGAGGGACGCTACGAGATCACCTATGCCTCCGTCGATGCCGAGGGAGTTGCGTCTCAGGAAGAGACGTATTCCGTGGTTATCGATGATACCGCTCCGGCACTAACCGCCACCGCCCGGGGCGTTGCCATGGTGCGGGATGACACCACCTATCTTCGCAGCGACACGGAGCTACATCTGGACGCCACGGACTCAGCTTCCGGCGTGGCGCAGATCTTCGTCAGTCTCGACAACGAGAGTTTCCAGCAGTTTAGGGAACCGGTATCGTTCCCGCGGGAGGGACGCTACCAGGGGTACGCCTACGCCATGGACAATGTGGGCAACCGATCTCCTACGGTTACGCTGTCGGTTGTGGTTGACGATACGCCACCTACCACGCGGATCATCCCGCGCCAACCGATGGCAACCGTCCGGGGAACACGGTTCGCCACCACCGGATCCACCTTCGCGGTTCACGCCGAGGATACCGGCTCCGGCGTCTCTCGAGTGGAGATTTCCGTGGATGGGGCGGAGTTCCGGGAGTTCACCGAGCCGGTCCCGTTTGACGAACCCGGAGAACACACGCTCCAGGCGCGGGCGATCGACCAGGCGGGAAACGAGAGTACCGTTGCCCAGCTCTCATTCGTCGTGGACGAGGCCCTCCCCCAACCCAGCGTTGACACCATCCTTGAGTAGCGACACCACCACAGCCGACCAGTGTTATCTGGTGGGCTCCTTTACTACGGAACCGCGCACCCGCGCCCACGCAGATCTGCAGGAACTGGAGCGGCTGTGCCGTGCCGCGGGGCTCACACCGGTGGGAGGCGAACTCGTGCGTGTCCGCGAGCCGCAGCCTGCCCTGTACCTGGGGACCGGTCAGGCGGATCGAATCATCGCCGCCGCCCGCGACCTGGAGGCGGCGATCATCGTATTCGATCGGGCTCTGTCGCCGGTACACCTGCGCAACTGGGCCCGCCGCAGCAAGCTCGAAGTGTACGACCGGCACGCGGTGATTCTGGAGATCTTCTCCTCCCGCGCGCGAACCCGGGAGGCGCAGCTTCAGGTAGAACTGGCTCGTGCCGAATACGCCCAGTCCCATTTGGTGGGTATGTGGCAGCATCTCTCCCGCCAGGGCGGCGGAAGCCGTTTGGCGCGGGGAGAGGGTGAAAAACAGATCGAAATGGACCGCCGGCAACTCTCCCGGCGGGTGCAGCGTGCCCGCAAGGCGTTGGACCAGGTGGGACGGCAGCGGGAGCTGCGACGGCGCGGCCGCGATGGTCTATACCGGGTCGCCCTGGTGGGTTATACCAATGCCGGCAAGTCATCACTCATGAACCGACTCACCACCGGCGGCGTCCGCACCGCTGATCAACTCTTTGCTACACTCGATCCCACCACCCGCAAACTGTACCTCGGCGCGGAGATTACCGCTCTGGTGAGTGATACCGTGGGCTTTGTCAGACACCTCCCCCCGGAACTGATCGAGGCGTTTCACTCTACCCTGGAGGAGGTGACGGAGGCGGATCTGCTGCTGCTGGTGGTTGATACCTCTGACCCGCGAGTGGCGGAGGAGTTAGCCACCACTCAGGAGATTTTGGAGTCGATCGGTGCCGGCGAGATTCCTGCTGTTCTGGTCCTCAACAAGATCGACCGGATAGATGGCGTCGGCATCGACCTGGTGCCCACGATCGGACTCAATGGAACCCATGTCGCCACTACCCGGACTTCGGCGGCCACCGGCGCCGGTCTCGATGAGCTGCGCACGACGATTCTGCACGCTCTCACCAACGGTCTTTCTTGATCGTGCGGTGGGTGAATGCTACCATCTGACGCTGTGGAACAGATTCTGTACACGCATCGTTATGACTCCCCCGTGGGTCCGCTCTTTCTCGCGGTAGATCGTAGCGGAAGCGTCCATCGCGTGAGCTACACCGATTTCCGCGCGGATTTGCCGCCGGGGAGGTGGGAGGAAAACAAGTACGCCTGCGGCGAGCTGGAATACCAGCTGGATGAATATTTCCAGGGTACCCGCATTCATTTCACCGTCAACCTCCATCTCTCGGGAACCACCTTTCAGGAAACGGTGTGGAATCGGCTGCGCAAGATCGGCTACGGCACCACCATGAGTTACAGCGCCCTTGCTCAGAAGATCGGACGACGGGAGGCGGCGCAGGCGGTGGGAAACGCCACCGGGGCGAATCCGGTGGTGGTGGTTGTGCCGTGTCACCGAATTATCAACGCCAACGGCGACATCGGTTCGTATGCCCGGCGCAGCATCACCGGCGACCGGGGCCGGTCGATTAAGCAGTATCTGTTACAACTGGAACGGGCGATCTGAACGTTAACGAGCGGTCTGACCTGGAACCGGCGACCTGACGCGCAGCGGCGGGAGCGCTACTTGGCGTTTTTCCCGGCATATACCTGCAGCAACTGCACCAGATAGAACAACTGGCGATACATCGCACTCATTCGGTCTTTGAGAGAGTCTTCGATCTCGCTGTCGAGCTCTTTCCAGTTGATAATCATCTGGTGCTCTTTGCGATCAAAATCCTCGATGAGGCTTTTCAGATTCTTCCCGATAATGATCAGGTTCTGCGCCGCCTCGTTCACTAAACGCAGCACATCTTTGTTGACCGAGTTCAACAGATCGTTCAGTGGTTTGCGACTACCGGGATCCCGATCAACCACCCGCCCAACCGCGCGCCGGAGCTTCTGGCCGAGCTCTCCCTCATCGCCGAGACTGTCGTCGAGCTTGAGAATCTGTTCGGAGACCGACAGCACTCCGTGGTACGCGTCGGACATCTGTTGTGCCTGGATCTGCGTGGTCCATTTTCCGCGAACGATCAGCAGATCCTGAACGATCTCACGCACATCCTTCTTGAAGTAGTCCAACAGGTACGCCTTGAGGTAGTTCAACGCGTCGGTATACAGATATCCGCCGCTGTCGCTCCGTTGAAAGCTGACGTTGGCTTTGGCGGTGTAGTTCTTCGTTCGTGCCACCACCGTGGTGCCAAAGACCTGTTTCACGAGTTGTTCGATACGGTTATTGCGCCGTTCCTGCTGGATTTTTTGGAGCGTCTGCTCCACGGTACTCTTAATCTCGTTTAGGTACGGTTCCACGATCCGTGCCCCACCGCCGGAAGTCTTTGGATACCAGTTGGGATCCCCGGAGGCGTGCTGGACGATCTTTTCCAGAACACCGGAATCGAGCACCTGAAACAGCGTCTTGGAAATCTTCTTCCACTGATCGCGGTCAACCACTTCCACCGACCGGTACGCCTTCAGCAGGTCAAAGACCCGATCCCAGTCCACCTCGCGCGGCAGCGCCTGGGCAACCTCGAGAAAATCCCGGATATCGTCGGCGATATACTCCGCCTCGATCGAGTCGAAATGGGGCTTGTAGGCAAAGGAGTCCTCACTAATCGCGGAGTCGAATTTCTTCAACGTGAAGTAGAAGTCAAAATGGCAGAACTGAACAAAGGTGCGCAGGTTGTTGTACTGGGTATTGATCTGCTTAACCTTCTCCGCATCAAACGTCCCTACGAAGTCGAGCATAGCGTTCTTGACCTCTTCCGCCACCGTCTTGATCTCCGCTCCGCCCCGTGTCCGCTCGCGGATCGCCTTTTCATCAAGCTGTTCCCGTAGCGCCAGCTGCCGCTCATCGAGATTAAACTCGATCACCAGCATCTTTAGCGTACCGGACGCGTCACTGGGCTGGACCAGCTTGCGAACGGAGGCAACGGATTTGTAGATCTCATACAGAAACCGGGGAAAGTTGGGCTCGATCACGGAACCGCGAGGCTTGTAGAACTTGTAGCGATCTTTGGACAAGTCTTTGCCGATATTCTTCAGGACTCTGCGCTTCTCCCGTTCAGGATCACCGATGCCGAAGAGAGTCGCCAAGATGCGTTCTATGAATCCCGAGTCCTGCTCGTTCTTTTGGTCGGACACAGGCTAACCTTACGTCATACCGACCTTTACCGTCAATTCAAATACCGTTTATAGTCGGGTCATGAACAGTCTCGCCGTAGCGCTCAATGATACCCTGGAAGGTACCGTAGTACCTCGGGTGTTTTCCGAACTGGGACGTCGCATGTACTTCCCCAAGGGAATCGTCGCACAATCAGCCGAAGCCAAAGAGAAAGCTCATCGCTTCAACGCAACCGTAGGTATGGCGTACGCCGAGGGCCATCCGATGACGCTGCCGCTTATTCGCGAACTCACCGGTGATTTACCCACGGAAGAGTCCGTGGCCTACGCACCCACCGCCGGAGTTCCGGCGCTGCGAGACCGCTGGCAACAGGAGATGATCCGCAAGAATCCCGCGCTGGAAGGGGTTGTAACGACCCGGCCCGCGGTGGTTCCCGGGCTCACAGCCGGTCTGGCGGTAATCAGCGATCTGTTTGCCGATGAGGACGATGTTCTCTTACTGCCGGACCTCTTCTGGGGTAACTATCGACTCATGTTCGGCGAGCGCCGTCTGACGCAGCTGCGGGAGTTTGTCTTCTTCAACAACCAGGGAGCCTTCAATCGCACCGCCTTCGCCGAGGGCGCCCGTTCCGCAGCGGCGGCGGGCAAGTTGATGCTACTGCTCAACTTTCCCAACAACCCCGCGGGCTTCACCCCAACGCGGGAAGACGCGGAGTTCATCCAGAAGACGCTGGTAAATTTGGCCGATTCCGTTCCGGTGGTGGTTATCTGTGACGACGCGTACTTCGGTCTGTTCTATGACGAGGCTGCGTTTCCCCACTCATTGTTCAGTCTGCTCGCCGGTGCTCACTCCAACTTGCTGGCGATCAAGGTAGACGGCGCCACCAAGGAGGAATTCGTGTGGGGGTTCCGCGTGGGTTTCGTTACCGTTGGCTTTAAAGGTATGACCGCGGCGCACGCCACCGCCGTCGAACAGAAGCTGACTGGAGCGATCCGTTCCATGGTAAGCAATTCCAGCAGACTGTCCCAGTCTCTGATGCTGCGCGCCCTCAACGATCCTCGCTACGCCGACCAAAAACGCCAGGCGTTCGAGGTGCTCTCAGCCCGCTACGCCACGTTACAGGGTATTCTGCAGCAGCAGAGTGCCGAGAACCGGGCCCCCATGCTGGAAGCCCTGCCGTGTAATTCCGGTTATTTCATGAGTTATCGGTGCCGAGGTCTCAGCGCGGAGGATCTGCGTGTGGCCCTTCTGGAGCGCGGCGTGGGCACGATCTCCGTTCGGGATGAGTATCTCAGGGTAGCGTTTGCCGGCATAGACGCCGAGGATCTGCCGGCACTGTACGAAGAGATCTTTCAGGCGGCGGAAGCACTCGTTTGACTCGCACCCGATCTCTCCCGGCGCTCGTGTCGGTGCCGGTTGTGGTACTGGCACTTTCCACGCTGTTCATGAGTGCCTGCTCGCAGCCGGCGGAGCCGATCGTGGTCTGGAGCAACATCGCGGAAACGGCGTTCCTGGTGGAGCGCTATAACTTCCTGCACGATGAGGATGTGCGCTTTCGGTTCGTTGAGAACCTTACCGAGAGCATTACGCAGCAACGGCCGGAAGCCGATGTGGTCATCGGCCGTTGGGTAAACACGCCTCCGGTGAATGCGCTCATGCGCACGCACGAGACGTATCTGTCGGCCGCTGCCGACGTACCTCCGATTGATCTCGGCCCGTACTGGATTCCTCTTTCCTTCAATCTTCCCGCGATCGTCATGGAGCCCGACGTGGCTGAGCAGCTACCGGAGTTTGCCGTCTCCCTGGAGGACATCTCCCAACTCTATACCTCTGAGACTCCCCCGATCCACTTCGCCCCCACCGCTGATCCCCAGTCGATGTACGCGCTCCACCGGAGCCTGGGATTTTTTCCCGGCGTTGACGCGGAGGGAGCCCCCACATGGGATGATGCACAGCTGAGCCAGGCGGTCTCTCGGATCCGAGATTGGCGGGCAGAGCACAACGGCACCGCTCAGGAGGAGGAGAACTATATCGAACGCTATCTCTACGAGCGCCCCCTGCAACACCTCGAGAAGGATCGGCTCAGCGTAGTATACCGCGACTCCAAAGATCTCTTCACGTGGCGCTTCTTCGACGAGCGCGATGTGACCTTCCGCTGGCTCTCCGCTCCCGACGGTCAGTTGTACGCCAATGAGAACGTGGTCTACGGCGGCGTCCCGACAACCTCGGAGCGGAGCGGCGCCGCCGCCCGCTTTCTGACCTGGACGTTGGACCGGGAAACGCACGTCTCGATCATGCGGAGTAAGTTACAGGCGCGCATTGAAAGCTTCGGATTCCTGGAGGGGCTCTCGTTACACGAGTCGGTGAACCGGCGCCTGGTGGAGGAGATCTACCCGGAACTCGCCGGTCGACTCCCACATCCTGGGGCGGTGACGTTCTCCGGACCGCTACCGCGTTACTGGGACGAAGCACGACGTGACGTGGTTGATCCCTATTTGCAACGGGAGACCGAATCCGATCGACTGCGAGCGGCGCTCTCGCTGTGGTACCGCCAGCGCGGCGACTGACCCCCTGACCCGACGTCTACCACTACCCCCCGGCGTCCGCCCCCGTGCACCACGTTCCGCTTATCCGCCTATTCCGTATTTGACAGCTCAGCAATCTCGGCCTACACTGATGCAGAATAATATAATCTCTTAGGAGGTGCCCTGTGGCAACAGTTCAGTTGAAGAACCTGAACAAGGTGTATGACAACGGCTTTCACGCGGTGAAAGATGCCAACGTCAACATCAAAGACAAAGAGTTCGTCGTTTTGGTCGGACCCTCGGGATGTGGCAAGACCACTACCCTGAGAATGGTGGCAGGTCTTGAGGACATCAGCGGTGGTGATCTCATGATCGATGAAAAGCGGGTTAACGATATTCCGCCGAAGGACCGGGACATCGCAATGGTGTTCCAGAACTACGCGCTGTATCCGCACATGAGCGTGTATGACAACATGGCTTTCGGTCTGAAGATCCGGAAGTTCGCCAAGGAAGACATCCAGGGTCGCGTAAACGAGGCGGCTAAGATCCTCGACATCGAGGCGCTGTTGGATCGCAAGCCTAAGCAGCTCTCCGGTGGTCAGCGCCAGCGGGTAGCGGTGGGCCGTGCGATCGTCCGTCATCCCAAGGTGTTCTTGTTTGATGAGCCGCTGTCCAACCTGGATGCTAAGCTCCGGGTGCAGATGCGTGCGGAGATCTCCAGCCTTCACAATCGCCTGCAAGCGACGATGATGTACGTAACCCATGACCAGGTAGAAGCGATGACCATGGGTGACAAAATCGTCGTCATGAAGGACGGCATTATTCAGCAGATCGGTGACCCCCTGACGCTGTATAACACCCCCATTAACCGTTTCGTAGCCGGCTTTATCGGATCACCCCCCATGAACTTCATGAGTATGAAGATCAAGGAAGAGGGCGGAAAGATTATCGGTGACGAAGGGAACTTCACGCTTGAGTTCACTGGAGACTTGGCGGAAGCGGCCAAGGAGTATGTCGGTAAGGATCTGGTCTTTGGTGTCCGTCCGGAGGATCTGGAGTTTGAGCCGGAGTCCGCCGAAGGCAAGGCGATCGTCGCCAATATCGAGGTGGTTGAGCCGTTGGGTGCGGAGATTCACGTCTACGTCAACACCGGATCCCATCAGCTCATTGGTCGGATCCCCCCCACGGTGACCGTCAATGTGGGAGATGGCGTCCGGCTCGTTCCCAACCAGGACCGCGTGATTCTCTTTGATGTGGAAACCGAAAACGCGGTCAACGTCCACATCGAGCAGTTCCAGCAGTAAAAAATCCCGCAACGTAGTTCATTGGGCCGTTTCTTTCGAGAAACGGCCCTTTTTTTGAATTGCGAACAATCCTGCAGGATACTATGATTAAGGTCATATGAGTTCCATTCCCCTATCTCTTCGAGATGAGCTAATCCGTGAGCTTCGTGATACGGAGGACCAGACGGAACGCATCTTCATGATCCTGGCCGAACGGCTCCCCTCCCTAGTCTCGGAGATGAACCGAAGCCTCGCCCGGTCTGAGTCGTCCCTGGCGGACGTGGATAGTGGAAATTCTGACGGAGGCACGCATCTCCAGATCACTACCCTCCTGGAGGAGACCCGGCAAGAGATGGAGGACAGTGCCCACCAGTTTCGGGAGATGTCGGAAGGTGACCAGGTGCTCTTCGAGCAGCTACAGACGGGAATTCGGCAACTCCACTCCATCTCAGACGCGATTGACGGGATCCGGATGGACAGTGAGGACATGGAACTGGTATCTCTCAATGCGATGACGGTGGCGCTCAAGGCCGGTAGCGCCGGTCGGGCGTTCAGTTACATCACCGATGAGCTGAAACGCTTGGCCAATCGCACGATTGCGCTGGCGGAGTCGATTTCCGGCCGGGGACAGGCGCTGCTGGAGGCGTTTCAGGAATTGGAGCGCACCCTCGACGACGCCCGGCAGTTTCAGACAAACCTGATCGAGTCGTTCCAGAGTCGAATCTTCGGTAGCTTCGACGACTTTAGGAGCGCCGTACAGGATACCGTAAGCGGGTTGCGGCGGTTGCACGACGAATCCCACGAGCTGAAAGAGCCGGTGAATGGAATGATGGAAGCGATTCAGCTGCAGGATCTCATTCGCCAGTCGATTGACCACATCATACTGGCACTGGAGGCGATCCAACCGGAGGAGGCGCTCACCGATGAGGACCAACTCCTGGATGAACTGGCGTTTGTACGGCGTATTCCGGACCTCGCGGTCTCGCTGATAGAAGACGTGGCGCAGCAGATAGACAATAGCGTGAGCACGTTCTCTCGACTCATCGAGGAAGCGGAAACAAAGCGCGGTCAGCTGGAAGACGATCGCCACCGCTTCATCCACGGTGAGACCTCGGCGGAGGCCGGGACGTTGGATGAGCGCTTCGATGAGGCGGCGCACCTGTTGCAGGAACTCCTCTCGGATCTTGACCGCAACGTACAGAAGAAGGAACTTCTGGTGAGCCGTTCTACGCAGATCACCAAAGACGTGGAACACCTGGAGGACCAGTTTCGCAGCTTCGACACCTTGGTGACCCGATTTCACAGCATCGATATTGCCAGCCGTATCGAGGTTGCCAAGCAGGAGGTGCTCCAGAGTATGGGGAACACGTCCAATCAAATGAATGCGCTCACCAAGCAGATAGAGAAAGATGTAGAAGACTCCTTGAATACGACGCAGGAGTTCATTAAGACCACCAGCTCCGTCATCGCCCAGCACCAGAAGAAATTTCATGAACAGCGGGTATTTGTAGAACGGTTCAGTGACGGCATTCGTCGCCGGTATGACTCGCTTCAGGCCAGTCGATCCGAGATCACCACGGCGGTGCAGGGTTTTTCGCTGTTCACCGACGGGTTTCATCGGGTGTTTCAAGACAGCAAGGAAAGTGGCGCACAACTGTCAACGCTGAGTAGCGCGTTACGCGGTTTAGAGTCTAAGCTCCACACCATGCGAGATGCGATCGACACCCAGTACCATGACGAGTTGCGGAAGCGAGGCCATGAGACGTGGACGATCGAAAATGATCGCCTGCAGGCGATCATTCAACGATTCACGATATTCGCACACAAGCAACAAGCGAGCGAGCTGGCCGGACTCGACGAGGTTGACGACAGTGTAGAGGCCGGCGAAGTAACGCTCTTTTAAAAAAGAAGATGTACACGCACTACAACGCACGCTTTGAACGCAACATCACGATTATCCACCCGGGGGAGTATCTCGCCACCCGCGAGGACATCATCATATCGACGGTCCTCGGAAGCTGTATCGCGGTGGCTCTGCATGACCCCTCCACCGGAATGGGCGGTCTGAACCACTTCATGCTTCCCGGGGAACTCCACAGCCGCCAGTTCTTTGCCGAGGAGTCGGGGCGGTATGGCATGTACGCTATGGAGTTGCTCATTAACGACATGCTGAAAAATGGCGCGCGGAGAGACAAACTCACCGCCAAGGTCTTTGGTGGTGGCCATGTACTGAGCGGCGGCACCGGTAACATCCCTGACAGTAACATCACCTTTGCCATGGAGTTTCTTGAGACAGAGCGCATCCCAATCATCAGCAGCGATGTGGGGGGAACCGACGCACGGAAAGTGCTCTTCTTCGTTTCCACCGCCCGGGTGTTGATGAAACGTTTCGGCGGCCAGAAGGCGGCCCCGGTGGAGCGGGAAGAGCAGGCATATCTCTCGCGGATCAGCTCCCGCAAACAGACCAAGAAGGACTCCGACGTTACCTTCTTCTGAGTCGAATCACATCCCCATGGCGGGAGGCGGGGAAAACCGGAACGCCGCCAGAAGCCGCAAGACTTCCCCCAGATCGCGCAGGATGAGGTCGGGATGGGGGATTCCCGTCACCCGCTGACTCTCGGCGTAGCTGTACCACGGTCCCAGGGTAACGGCGTGTTCCCACAGCAGTGACAAGGTGTTACCGTCAAGATTCTCACCGTTCAGGAGAATCTCTAACGCCTCACCCCTGACCTCTCGCATTCGCTCCGCCGCAGCTCGCGTCTCCTCCGCCACCACCGATCGTTCCGGGGCGGTTATTTCCGCCGATAGCTCGTCCGATAGGAGGTGCTCCTGGCCCGCGCCCACCACCGTTGTCAGGCGCCCGCCCTCCTCCAGCTCGAAGCGTCCGGTGTCCACCGCTATGCGGACCCCCTGAACGTCGCGAGTGATCCGGGCGGTCCCACGCCCACGAATCAGCACGTCCCCGGTGGAGATGTGCCGCTCGGCGGCGGAATCGGTGGTGTCCCGCCACGCCACCGTACCCCAGAAGAGCTCAAGGTGGCGCGCCGAAACCAGCACCCCCTGCATTCCGGCGCGGAGCTCCAGCCAAATTCGGTACGGGTCACGGGCGGCGAGCTCCATATCCCGTCTCAGCGGCCGCAACCAGTCCCACTCCGATAGCTGCAGCGCCTGCGGTCGCTCAGGAATATCTAAGGCGTTGGGTCGGGAGAGCCTACCCGCCTGGCCATAGCGCACCACCTCCA
>CAYQRW010000047.1:14085-16515 GCA_964419735.1 uncultured Spirochaeta sp. | reverse complement strand
CGGTTGGGTCCGTCGGAAATCGCGTGAATGATCGAATCTTGCCCCATATAGATCGCCACGTGGGTGACCACGTCCCGCCGAGTACCGGTGGTGAAAAAGACGAGGTCGCCGGCACGGAGCTCCGCTCGCGGCACACGCTCCCCGAAACGCGCCATATCGTTGGAGATGCGCGGAATGTCCGGGACCAGCGGTGCATAGACGTTGCGGACGAATCCACTACAATCGAAGCACGGGAGGTCGGTTCCTCCGTGGCAATACTGAACACCCACGTACTGTTGGGCGGGAGTGATAATTTCTCGGTGCAGGTCAACAGCCGGCACCGAACCAACTCCGGCAACAGCGATCAGTACCACAACCATTAACACCACCTGGTGCCCCCTGGGGCATCTCTTCCTGTACATTTCACCTCCCCGATCGTGAGTTCACGTAGTATTCTTTAGTATATGAGAACGAGAGTCAGAATACTAAGCGTGAGCGTGCTTTTGGCGCTGGCCCTGCCGGCATTTGCGCAGCAACCCGCCTTCGATTTCTCCTCCCTGGAAGAGGATGAAGCCGCCGCAGTGCTGGCGGGTGGGTGCTTCTGGTGTATGGAGCCACCCTACGACGAACTGGACGGGGTGGTGGAGACGATCTCCGGGTACACCGGCGGCTCCCTGCCCAATCCCACCTATCAGCAGGTGGTGCGTAACAATACCGGTCACTACGAGGCGGTAATCGTGGTCTACCGACCGGAGGAGATCTCCTATGAGGAACTGTTGGACGTCTTCTGGGTGAACATCGATCCTCTGGACGCGGGAGGACAGTTCTGCGACCGCGGTTCCAGCTATCGCAGCGGCATCTTCTACCGGAATGATGCCCAGCGCGAGACGGCGGAAGCGAGTAAGACCGCACTGCAGGAGTCGGGGCGCCTTCGGCGCGACGTAGTCACTGAAGTGCTTCCCGCCGAAGAGTTCTACGTAGCAGAAGAGTACCACCAGGACTACTACCGCAAGAACCCACTTCGGTATCGCACCTACCGCACCGGATGCGGTCGGGACGCCCGGCTCCGACAGCTGTGGGGGGCCGACGCGCCGAGCTGACCGCCGGCGCTGCTGAGTAGGGGCGTCGCCGGCCAGGGCGCTCCTATACTCCTATATCAGCGAGACCGGCGCTGATCCGGGTCCACCGGTGCTGATCCGGGCGGGTCCGCGTCATAGATATTACGGCACTTTTGCGTCACACTTATACCTGAGGAGCATAGTGTGAGCAATAGCGCCGGACCACAGATCAACCCCACCCCCCGGCGACGAGTGGGCCGTCCTGGGGGCCGACGGGTACTGTTTGTAAACCCTCCCAGCGTAGTCCAGGAACAGATGATTCACTTTCTGGTGACCGCCCAGTACGAGGCGGCGATCGTGAAGGATCACCGCAAGGTCAATGCGGTTCTCCGGGCGTTTCCCGAGTCGGTGGTGTACTTCAATATCGACTCGCATCTCCCCCCGGCGGCCCTGGAGCAGATCGTGCGGGCGGTGATCAACGGTAAAGATCAGCACGGGGCGGAGGTGGGAATCCTCTCCTACAACGCCAACCAGGAGATGGCAAAACACTACCTCATGGACCTGGGAGCCACCTGCGGCTACGTGATTTTGGAACTGGGATTTCAAAAGAGTGCCCGGATCGTGATGAAAGCTCTGGAAGCGGTGGAGGCCCGGGGAGACCGCCGGTTCGTGCGGGTCAAGGTACCCAAGGGTAAGGGTACGCTCCACGCCGCCGCCGGCAGTAGCACGGTCACCGGAGACATTCTCGATATCAGTGAGGCCGGTATGGCGTGCCTCTTGAAGACTGACTTTGGTCCGGGCACGGTTCTTCCCGATATCCAGCTCCGCCTATGGGGCGGCATTCTGTCGGTGGGAGGGACGATTCGCGGCACTCGCTCTTCGCCGGAGGGCACCGTTTCGGTAATCATGTTTGATCCGATCGATGACAGCCGCGTCCGGAGCAAGCTGTATACGTTTCTCCGGCGCGTCATGCAGTACGAAGTGGACAACCTCTTGTAAGCCACCGCCGCGGGCCCATAGCCGGGTTACGGCATGCCCACTCCCCGGGCAACTTCCAGCAGCCGAAACCAGTCCACCCGATCCAGAATAATCGTATCCGCCTCGGCACATGCCGCGATCCGCTGGGGATTGGTGGTGCCGATGACCGGCAGAATTGGCGCCGGGTGTCTCAACAGCCAGGCAAGCACAATCGCCTCACGGCTCACCCCGTAGCGCTGCGCCATCTCCGTCACTACGGTGGTGGCGGTGGTGTCTTCCCGACCGGAATAGCGTCCCTGCGCCAGCGGGCTCCACGCCTGCAAGGTGATTCCGTTGAGTCGGCAATAATCGATCACTTCCCCCGCGCGCATCGCCATGGCGGGCTCGCGCTGATTCACGGCGGTTCCCGCGGTGA
>CAYQRW010000047.1:0-13985 GCA_964419735.1 uncultured Spirochaeta sp. | reverse complement strand
TACATCACCGGTTCTCCGGGACGGATACCACACTTGGATTGGATCAGAATCTCGTCGCGCAGTTCCCGGTGCTCCGCCAGCCACGCGCCAAAGATCTCCTCCGACGCTCCCGCTCCGTAGATATCGGCGTGATCAAAGGCGGTGAAACCGGCCTCCATCGCCGCGTCCAGCGCGGCTGGGGCGGAATCCGGTTCTGTGCCGAGGTTCATGCATCCATAGATCAATCGACTGGTGATGTGACCGTGTAGCGGCCATTGGTATTGGTTCATATCCCTATTGTCACCCCTCCTGGCTTGTGAGGCAATGCACCACCGCGCTACACTCACCGCCACCGATGAAACCACATCCGTTACTCGTACAAGGGGCGATGCTCCTGACCATGGTCTTTTGGGGAGTCTCCTTTGTCGCCTCGAAACTGGTACTCACCCAGATCACGCCGCTCACCTATATGGGAATCCGCTTTGCCGCGGCCTCCGTTCTGCTGGCGATCGTCATCGCGATCCGCGGTAGACCGCGCTTCAGCGGCCGCACCCATTGGCTGATCGCCCTCACCGCGCTGGCCGAGCCGGTAGCTTACTTTCTCTTCGAGAGCTTCGGGCTCAGCCTGATTACCGCTACCACCGCCTCCCTGATCATCGCCACCATTCCCCTGGCGGTGATGGTGCTGGCGGCAATCTTCCTGGGTGAACCCATTAAACGCCGGGGGCTGGTGGCGGTGGTGGTTTCGATTTCAGGAATCGTGCTCCTGGTGGTGGGCGACCCCGCCTCGGCCACGGCCGGCTCCAATCAGACCCTGGGAATTCTACTGGTGGTGGGGGCGGTCTTCTCCGCCGCCTTCTACATCACCCTTGCCCGCAATCTCACCCAACGCCACGACCCGGTGAACCTGACGGTACTCCAGACGTGGTGGGGGGCGGGCGTCTTCATCGCCCTGTGGCGGCTACAAGCCCCCGCGGCGCGTTCCGTGGCAGGCCTCACGCCGTCGGGATGGGTGGCACTTGCGTTCCTGGTGGTGGGGGCCACGGTGGGGGCGTTTATGCTCTACAACTGGGCGTTACGGCACGAAGAGGCGGGGCGCGCCGCGCTGTATATCAATGCGATTCCGGTGGTTACCGCCTTCACCGGCTGGATCCTGCTGGATGAACGCTTGGCGCTGGTGCAGTGGATCGGCGGGATTATGGTGCTGGTATCGGTGCGGATCTCCGGTGGCAGCGCGGGTGCGCATGATCTCCCGGAGGTGGCGGAGGCCGTTCCGCCGGAGGCATAACGATGAACACCCATCCCTTTCAACACTGTCCCGCCTGCGGCACCCCCGGGCTCGCCTGGAACGGGGTAAACCGCTTCTTCTGTGAGCAATGCGGCTTCGTCTTCTTTCACAACACCGCCGCCGCTTGCGGCGCGATCCTGCTGTACCGCAGCGAAGAGGATGACCAAGACCGCATTCTCCTGCTGGTTCGCGGGAAGGAGCCGGCGCTGGGGAAGCTGGACTTTCCTGGAGGATTTATCGATCCCGGAGAATCAGCCGAGCACGCCTTGGCCCGGGAAATCCGGGAAGAGATCGGGATCTCCGTGGCCTCCTTGGAGTACTTCTGGTCGTCGCCCAACCGGTACGAGTACCGGGGCGTCACGTACAACACCTGTGATCTCGTCTTTGTGGGACGCGCCGCGCAGCTACCCCACCAGCTTCAGGAGAGCGAAATCTCAGGATACCGTCTGGTGAAACTGGAAGAAATTGATCTCGAGATGATCGCGTTTCCCTCGCTCCGGGAGGCGCTGGCCGCATATATCCGGCAGATATCTCCCCATGCCCCGAAGGACCTGTAAATTAACCTCGTCCCGCGGTAGACTACCAGTATCAGGATTAGAGATTTATGCGCGCGCTAATTGTTGAAGACGAGCCGATTTTCCGAATGGACCTCTCCATGCGCCTGAAACGCCTGGGATTCGACTCGATCGAACAAACCGCCTTCGCCCTGGAATCGATAGAACTTGCCGGGGGTTCCGTCTTCGACCTAATCCTCATGGATATTCGCCTCAAGGATGCGATGAGCGGCATCGAGGCGGCCACCAGGATCTCCCGCGACCACTCCACACCTATCGTGATCATGAGCGCCTACCAGATCGACGAAGGTGCCGTGCGCCAAGAGGTTCCCAGCTTGCTTCGTTTCGTCTCAAAACCCGTCTCCGATGAAGACCTGAGCAGGGCAGTGGCGGGCATCACCGAATGAATACGAACTTTCCGGTAACGCGAATCTACGCCGACAACGCCGGAGTGACCCACTTTGAAGATGGTGTGATCAAGCTGGCCCCAGGAGGTCCTATCGGCATGCTCTCCGAGCCGATCAGCACGGACCGCGCGATCTTCCGGAGCACCGACGCGGAGTATGCGTATGACTGGCACCCTACCCCGGCGCGGCAGTTTATCCTCATGATGAGCGGTGAGATTGAAATCGAAGTGGGTGATGGGAGCGTCCGCCGGTTCACCGTGGGGGATACGCTCTTTCTGGAGGATACCTCTCCCCCGGGACACCGCACCCGTAATATCGGCGCGGTGCCGCGGTACTCAGTCTTCATTCAGACGGACGCGCCGGTTCCGTACCGCGCAAGCCCCCGCGATTCTTGACCGCCCGCTGCATCTCCCTGGTCTCGCGGAGCTGCTCATTAATGGCGTCTTTGTTCTCATCGTTATAGAACTTGGGAGCCCAGAGGAAACTGAAGCTCACCGCCCCGCCCTGAGTAACGGCAGCGTGGTGAACGCGGTGGGCGTTGATGATCCGCTTGAGGTACGGATGGCGCGGTTTGAATTTGAGTCCCCGAATGCGGCCGTGAAACATAATATCGTGAAAGAGCACGTAGCCGATGCCGTAGAGCGCCACCCCAAACCCCATGGCGGCGATCTCATACCACCCGGTACGGAACCCCGCAAAGAAAAGCACCGCCGAGAGCGAGGCGAAAATCACGAAGTACAGATCATTCTTCTGAAAGAGCTTACCCTGGTGATTGTGGTGATCGTAGTGCAAGCACCATCCTTGTCCGTGCATCACGTACTTGTGCAGAAACCGGGCCACAAATTCCATACTCACGGCGGCGCCAACCAAGAGCAGGAGCCCCACCACGATGCGCAGCGTCACGATAGCCATGGGTGTAAGCTAATTCCCCGCAGCCAAAACGGCTACCGCGGCTCGCGGACGCGGTCCAGAGAAGAGGCGTTCCGGGAGCGTTACAGTTCGGCCGTGAGGAATTGGCGCACCTCATCCCACGCCGCCGCGGCGGTTTCGTCATTCCGAATCGTCTCGAGGGAAACGAAGGCGTGGCCCACGCTCTCGTAGACGGAGATCGTTGCGTTCCGCTCCGCATCTTCCAGGATCGATTCGAACTGCCGCACCTCCTCCAAGGGAATCGTCTGGTCCTGAGCCCCATAGATGCCCAGCACGGCACCGCCGGTACCCAGAGCGCCCAGCTCCTCTTCCTCGGTGATTGGACCGTTGCCGTAGAGAATTGCGACCGCCTCCGGTTGCTCACTCCGGGCTCCCAAGTTCATCGCCTGAGTTCCCCCAAAACAAAACCCCACCACCGCGATCCGGTCGGGATCAACTTGCGGCAGCCCCCGCAGTTCCGTCAGCGCCCGGTCCACGTCGGCGCGAATCTGGGAATCCGGCGTGAGCGCCATCTGCACCAGTGCGCCGGGAACGCTCACCGAGCGACGCCCCCGAAAGAGATCGGGAGCGAGCACGATATACCCGTCCGCCGCCAACTGCTCCGCCATGGCCGAGGTTTCCAGCGTCAGCCCCCACCACTCGTGGAGCATCAATACTGCCGGCATTCGCCCGTCAGGGGAAGGTTCGGCGCCAATCAAGGTGCCGGTGGCGGGGCGTTCCACGAAACGCCGAGCCTGGTCGGGGCGGATCAGATACCCCCCCACTTGCTCGCCGTTGGCGCTGTACCAGCGGTGGTTCCACATCCCCGCGGCCCCGGTCCCTCCGTTGGCATCAAGGAATCCCCAGAGCACCACCACCGCCAGGAGAATGATGGGACTCAATACGATCCAACGGATCCACCGCCGAGCCGGTTGCGGATGTGCGTGTTTCATACTCTTCAGGCTAGACCCTTCCGCGGCGTCGGTCAACTCGCCGTATGCAGCCGGCCGGGGGCTGTCCCGCGACGCGCCGTCCGTGGCGGCGTGGGCGGCGAGCCGGCCGGTCACCCGCTACGGCGCCGCCCCGCCTTCCCATGAGATGCGCCCGCCCCCGCGCCTTGTCCGGAGCGATCCCGCGGTAGTATCGTAGGCAGTACGATGGTGCACATCACAGGCCTCTCACGAAGAACGATTCGGTCCGTCCTTGTATCAGCAGGCGCTCTGCTGCTACCGATGGGCGTTCTGTCGCTGATTCTGACGATGCCGGAGCTGGTAACCGGGCGCGCCCGTCTCGGGTCTTTTGTCGCGCACGGAGCGCTCCTCCTGGTGATCCTGCTGGTGCGTACTTCACTCCGCACGCGGCGCTATCCCCGGGTAACACGCCTCACCACGGCGGTGGTGGTGGGATATCTCATCGGCTTTGCAGCCACGGAGGCGGGCATTCAGTACGTGTACGCCCGCCCCTTCACCCCGCGGGGGGACATTCCCATGGTGCGTAGTCTGATTCAGCTGGGGCTGGGTCCGGTGGGACCGCTGGCGGATCTTCTGACCCCGATTATTATCGTGGTGCTGGCGGTAATACTTGGCGCAACGGGGATGCTGTGGGTCTGGATAGCGCGACGGGTGGCGGCCCGCGTACCCAACCCTCACGGCGGGTTGGGGCTGCTGGCGGCGGTGGTGGTGCTTGCACTGATCATTCCAAACGCCGCCTCCGCCCTCTCCGGTCCCTCCATCTCGCGGCGGGCCGTGGTGGCGTGGTTTGACGATGGCGGTCTAGACCTGCGGGATCTCACCGCTCTGGACACCGTCACCGATGTGGTCCCCGCCGCTGCCTCGGATGCCGCCACCACCGACCCCACCGCCACGGAGCCCGGCGCCACTATAGAAGCCGCCTTCACTACCCCGGACTATACCTTTCCGGGAATTCGCGATCGGGACATTTACTTCTTCGCGATTGAGGCGTACGGCTACGCCACCGTCTCCCAGGAGGAGATCTCCCGCGAGTTAGACCCCCACCGCGATCGGCTGGAGGAAGTCCTCGGGGACAACGGGTATCAGGTGGTGTCCAGCTATTTACGCTCCCCGGTGGCCGGCGGGTTCAGCTGGCTGGCGGAGACCACCTTTCTCACCGGTCAGTGGATCACCTCCCAGGCGGGTTTCGAGGAGCTCTACGAGGTGGAACTGCCCAGTCTCACCTCGTTCCTGTACGACGGGGGATACCACACCTTTAGCGTCCGCCCCGGCACCGTTCACGGCTCCTGGCCGGAGGGATGGGATCTCTTCCGCTTCGAGGAGTCGCTGGTGGCGCATGATGGAGACTTCGACTATGCCGGTCCCTGGTTCTCCTACGTGGCGATCACCGACCAGTACGCCCTGTGGCAGGCCCACAACTATCTCTCACAGGCGATCGCCCCGGAGGGCCCTGCCGCCGACCGCCCCGTGGCGGCCTACTACCAACTGGTCAGCAGCCATACCCCCTTCAACCGGATTCCGCCGATTATCGAGGACTGGGATGAGCTGGGGGACGGCTCCATCTATGCGGAACGCTCCCAGGAGATTCTCACCTTCGACAACTCCTGGTCCGGCGGAACGGAGCTCATCGAGGGGTATACCGCGGCGATCTCCTACACACTACGCGCCATTACCAAGTACGTGGAGGATGAGCTCCACCACGAGCGAGAACCGATACTGATCATCTTCGGCGATCACCAAGCGCAGCGCCCGATCCGAGAAGCGGACGCCCATCTTTCCGTGCCGATCCACGTGGCCAGCCGCGATCCGGACATCGTGGAACGCTTTCGGAGCCGCGGGTTCCAGGGGGGAATGGTGAGCGATGAGGCGCCGCCCCACCGGGATATGTCCGATTTCTTTCCGCTCTTCATGGAAATCGCCCGAGATCGTTTCGGCGGGCGGTAATCACTGGGGAGGGGGCGGGTCCAAGAGCTCCCACCCCGGATCTCCTAGGTCGAACTGACGTTCTGCGGAGTCCTGATCTCCCGTGGCCGGGGAGCGTACCGGCACGAGGATGCGCCAGATGTTGCGCCGTCGCCAGGCGGAGCCTTTCCGCCACTGCCGAAAGCGGTCATTGCTATAGATCAGCGCTCCCCCCTGGGCAGCGGCATCCTCAGCGGCGGTAAGGATGAGCTCGTCCGCGGGAACACCCGCCGGGGCAATGTGCATCGCATCCAGCCCCGCGGACAGTTCCGGCAGCAGCTCCGCATCCCCCACCGTGTGCCTGATGTTGGCATCGGCGATCCCCACCAGGTGAACCACAGGGAGCGTGCGCAGATACCTGACCACTTCCAGGAGCGGGGCAATCCGCGGGGTCTCACCTATCGCCGCGTGGCGAAACGTCCAGACCAGATTGTTCAGATCCAGCACTCCGCGGGTCGGTTCGGTGGGACTCCACCGCCGCCGGGCAAAGCGGCCGTCCCCGCGACGATACGCGACCTTTTGCAGGGATACCTCCCGGCTCAGCACGGCGGTAAGTCGTTGTTCATCCTCCGCCAGTCGCATGAGCTCTTCCGAGGGACGCCCGGCGGCGCCGCGGCCCATCGAGATATTGAGAGTTGAGCGTGTAATGATCTGCCCCGGCCAGTGATCCTGAACCAGGACCGAAAGCTGATCGATCGCCTCGTTCACAGACACGACCCGCGATTCTCGACGTAGCTCAGCTGGAACGCGTGAGGTAACCCCACGCGGGACTTAGTCTACGTCCGGCGCGACGCGGACCACCGTGCGCCCCTGGTGGGAGCCTGACAGCAGGGACCGCGCCACCTCAGGCACACCGAACAGATCGGTCTCAGATACCTGTCCCTGTTCGACCTTCGTTTGGCGCAGGTCTCCCCCGATTCGGTCCCAGACGCGCCGCCGTTCATCGATCGGGTTCTGGACCGAATCGATTCCGATCAGGTGAACGCCCCGCAGGATAAAGGGAAACACCGTGAGGGGCAGATCCGCATCGCGCGTGAGACCGCAAGCGGTAATGGGCGCGCCGTAGGCGGCGGCTTTCACCATGCCCGCCAGAATCGTACCGCCGGTGGTGTCCACCCCGGCGATCCAGCGCGCCTTGCCGATCGGCTTTTTGGCGGCCGCCGCCACGGCGTCGCGGTCCACCACCTCCGAGGCCCCCAATGTGGTCAGCCACTCCTGAACGTCGGAGTTGTCCGCTTGTCCGGTAGAGGCGGTCACGGAGTATCCCAACCCCGAGAGCATCGCCACCGCGATCGATCCCACTCCCCCGCCGGCACCGGAGACCACCACCGGACCCATCGCCGCCTCCTGGGGACGGGTCCGCAATATGCGGTCCACCCGTTCCACCGATAGCGCCGCCGTGTACCCGGCCGTGCCGTAGATCATGGCGGTCCGCGGTGTGAGAGATTCCGGAAGCGCCACCACCCATTCCGCGGGGACCCGGATATACTCGCTAAACCCTCCCCAGGTATTCATACCCAGGTCGTATCCGTGCACCACCACCGCGGTTCCCGGGGGCACGCTATCCACGGAGGAGGTGACCACCACACCGGCGGCATCGATTCCCGGCGTGTGGGGATAGGCTTTGGTGACACCCCGGTTTCCCTGGAGTGACAACGCATCTTTGTAGTTGAGTGAGGAGTGGCTCACCCGAACGGTGACACTCCCCTCCGGGAGTTCTTCCGGCGTACACTGCTCCACGGAGGCAGTGACGCCGGCATCGGTTTCTCGCGCCCGCAGGGCGGAGAAACTCGCGGGTACGGTAAATCTACTCATACCCCGAGCCTACTAGAGACCGGCGGGATGCACCACCGCCACCGATCCGTTACTGAGGGGCACCAGGATTCGAACACCCACACTAACCGGCGCACCCGCTGGATCAGCATCCAACGCAAGCCGGGCGGTAACCGCTCCGGTGTTCGCGTTCACCTGACGCAGTTCGCCGGAGGCGGTGCCGTAGTACACGCGACCGTCCAGGACCGTGGGAGCTCCCGTCGCCTCACCGAGGACGTAAAGTTGGGATCCATCCGCTGTATTCAGCGCGATAATCTCCCCTTCGGTATAGAAGAACACCGTCTCCCCGGCCACCACCGGATCCACGAAAGACCCCCGTCCGCCGGCGAGCGCGCGCTCCCACACCACCGATCCTGCCGAGATGTCCACCGCCGCCGCCGTTCCGCGCCGTCCCACCAGATACGCCTGCGAACCGGATCCCGCGGGAGCCAACGCCACCGGCTGGGACATGCCGGTAGTAATCGTGCGCAGGACACTTCCACTGGAGGGATCAACCACCAGTACCTGACCCTGCTGATCCGCGATCACTACCGAACCGGAAATAACAGCAGGAGTCATCTTAGAACCACCGGGGACGGTGATCGTAGTGCCGGTAGCATTTCCTCGTCCGGCGTAGACGGTAAGCTCCTCATCCGAAGGAACCAGCCACTGGCCGCTCCAGGCTACCGGCCGTCGTCCAAAGAGATGTGACCCCGAACCAGTCAGGTCCGTTCGGCTCAGCACATTGCCCGAGGCGGCATCGATGAACACCATCTCCGTGGCGCCGGAAAACGCCACTACTCCCCCAGCCACTACCGGCAGAGAGTTCTCATTGCCTGCATTGGCGGTGTCCACGCTCCACAGTCGGCGTCCTCCCGGTTCGGCGGCATACACCCTACCCTGCCGATCGGCGCCGTATACCCGCCGGCCGTCACTGGCGAGACCGCGCACGAAGCTTCCCGACGCAACTTCGATCATCGCCTCCACCGGCCGCGGATCGAGACGCAAACGGAGCGCCGAACCCCCTTCTTCGATCACGACGCTGCGCTGCGTATCGGCGAAGCCCGCCCGCGAGGCCTGAACGGTCACCCGCTCCGCCACGGGATACTGCCGTTGCACGCGCCCGGTGCCCAAGCGGGTACCGGAAATCCTAATTTCCGCATCAGCAGGTTCGGTGGTCACGGTGAGCTGCGCCTGTTGGCGCTCGAGGGAAAAGCGTAGCGGTGTCGTACCGGAACTAACGGTAACGGTCCGTTCCTGGGTGATATAGCCATCCCGTTGGGCGGTGACGGTAATCTCCTGTCCCGCCGGCAGCTGTTGCTCAATCGATCCCGTGCCGGCAACACTGCCGTTGAGCAGAATAGCCGCCTCCCGTGGGGTGGCGGTGACCCGAACGGTACCCAGATCTCGTGCAAGCTCGTACCGCAGCGGATTCGGTCCTTCCTGGATCGTCACCGGTACCTGTACCGTGGCAAAGTCGTCCCGGCGAATCGTGACGTTCACCTCGCTTCCCACCGGATAGGTATCCTCCACCGATCCTCGGCCCGCGACCGTCCCATCAAAGAGTATCTCGGCGTCATCGGGAGTAACCTGGACTTCCAGGGTGCCCAGAAGCTGTTCCAGATCAAATCGTACCGCTTCAGCGGTTCCTTCCACCGTCACCTCGCGTTCGGCACTACGATATCCCGCGCGAGACACTTCGATCTGTACCGTTCTACCCAGAGGCCGCTCCACGGTGACATTTCCGCTGCCCACGACTTCGCCGTCTATGCGCACCTCCGCATCTGCGGGGCTGGCCTCAATCCGGACACCGGCGATCGATCGCCGCAACTCAAAGCGTACCGGCTCGATCTCTTCGTCAACCACTACCGTTTGTTCCAGTGAGTCGTATCCCTCAAGCTCAGCCCGGAGCCTCACCTCAGTGTCCGGCGCAAACTCTTCGGTGGCACTACCGGTGCCGACCGATTGTCCGTCTATGAAAAGCTCTGCCTCGGCGGGCTCCGCCGATACGGACAGACTGATCGGATCCGGTTCCGGCTCCGGTTCCGGTTCAGCTTGCGGCGCGCGCTCGGCCAGCGAAACGCGATAGGCGCGGCCGCGACTCTCATCCACGGTAAGTGTCAACGTTTCTTCCCCGTAGCCGTCCCGAGTCAAGGTAAATGAGAGTTCTTCCCCCGGCAGAAAGACGCCGGAAAAACGACCAGATCCCACCGGCCGACCGTCAAGACGAATCTGGGCATCGGCGGGCTCTACGTTCACCCGGACCGGCACCAACGTGGGTGCCGGCTCCGCGGGAGTGTCGTCATCCTGACCTTCGGGACGCCGCGCGGAGACGGGAATGATGCGAATCTCGTCGATCTGTTGCAGATCCGCCAGCGCCTCCTGCGATATCTCGCGCCGCCGCTGCTGCGCGTCATTGGTTACCCGCTCGGATGACTGCCGTACGGCGGTATCCAGGAGCCGGCTCAGGGCGGCGGCATCTACCGTTTCGCCCCGTTGCGTCTGTTCTTCAACCTCCGCGATCACCGATTCGATCTCCTGGACCGATTCCTCCGCCGCTGCGCTATCCGCCTGGGTGAGAGAGGTCTCTTGGTTGGGCTCGAGGACTGGAGCCTGCTCCTCAAACTGACGGATCGCCGCTTCTAACGCTTCCGCGGACTCACCGGTACGGGCGGCGCGCTCACGAAGTCGCTGCGGATCCGCCGCCGGTGGCACCACCGCCACCCGCCCTTCCCGGACCGCCACGCGGGTACCGGTGGCTTCATCCACGTCAATGCCGAATTCGGTACCGCGGACGCCCATGACGGCAGTCTCGGTACGTACTTCGTAGCTGTCGTTGCCGGCCAGGCGGTTCACTTTGTTTAGAACCGATCCGGACACGACGCGCAAATCAAAGGACCCGCCCTGCGGATCAAGAACGATATCATCCAGGCGGATGGCGGTGTTCTCCTGCACGCGGACCGAGCCCAGATCCCCCGCCTGCAGTTCAACGTAGCCGGTGTCAACTCGCAGCGCTTCACCAGGTTGGAGATAATCTCCGATATCGGCGAGAAACTCCTCTCCCTCCCGGTCAAGCCAGGCGTCACCGGTGACGAATGTGATCAAGGCATGATCGAGTTCCGGCACCTCGATGGCGTCCAGTTCTTCCTCTTCTACCACCGCCTGAGCCGGCTGGTCCTGTGCGGGTTCCTGTGCTTGCTCCTGAGGAGGCTCCTCAGAGCCGCATGCCACCACCATCATCAGAAGCCCGAAGACTACTCCCAACCGCCCGTACGCCATGCCCCGTTTTTTCATAAAAATTCGCCCCTCTTGCTGATTTATACATTATCACAAGATAGATTTCGCGTTCAGGTTTTCGGGGAATTTATTGGATCGGTGCGAGCAAATGAGCCAAACGAGAGGCGATACGCAGCCAAATCGGCATCTTCTGTGCCTCGAGGGCAGAGATCTCGCGAGATTTGGCAAAATCACGTATAAACATATCGTGAACATCGCGGGCGAAGGAGGTTCCCAGCACAATTGCGGTAATTTCAAAGTTCAACCGAAACGAGCGATTATCCAGGTTCACGGTACCCACCGCAGCAACCTGGCTATCGACCAGGAAGACCTTCTGGTGGAGGAAGGCGGGGCGATAGCGGAACACCCGGACCCCGGCATCGAGCATCCGTCCCAGGAATGAAAACGCCGACAGATACACCAGCAGGTGGTCCGGCCGGTCGGGGATGAGAACGCGTACGTCCACTCCCCGAAGCACCGCCAGTATCAGCGCGTCCTGAACCGCATCGTCGGGAACGAAGTAGGGACTGGCGATCCAGAATCTGTGGGTGGCGGTGTGGATCGCATGCTGAATCATCAGACTGGCGGTGGGATACTCATCGGCCGGTCCCGAGGGAAGAACCAGCACGGTGGAAGAACCGTGGTCCTCGGGATCGAACCCGCAGGTGCCACAGACCGCCCACTCCAAATCGAGGTATTCCCCGGTAGCCCAGTGCCAATCCTCCACGAACGGGAGCTGGAGCCCCACCAGGGCCGGTCCCCGCAGTTTCAGATGGGTGTCGCGCCACATCCCAAACTTCTGGTTCAGCCCAAGGTACTCCTCTCCTACGTTCAGTCCTCCCAGGTAGCCTTCAACGCCGTCAACCACCAGCACCTTGCGATGGTTGCGAAAATTCAGCTGGAAGCGGTTGCGGGGTCCCCGGGTTGAGGAGAACGGCTGGATACGCACGCCACCGGCGCGAAGTTCGCGCAGATATCCGGGAGCAACGCCGTAGCTACCGATTTCATCGAAGAGGAAGTAGATCTTCACTCCCCGGGAGGAAAGCTGCAGAAGAAGTGATTTGAGCTCCTCCCCGAAGCGATCCGACCGGAGGATGTAGAACTGGATCAAAATGTACTTCTCCGCCCGGGCCATCGCATCAAACATCTGCTCAAACGCCGCGGGCCCGTTAATCAGGAGCTCCGCGCGATTGCCCACCGTAAAGGGGAGCTTGGCGAGTCGTTCCGCCGAGGATAGGCCGCCGTCGGTGTCGGTGAAGGTGCGCCGCCACCGGTTGAGAGAATCGCGGAGCTCCCCCACGCGCGTCCGGAGCCGGGCATCCACCTCTTTGCGGGATTGCACGTACCCGTTGAACCGGGTTCGCCCGAAGATCCAGTATGCCGGTACCGCCAAATAGGGAAACGTGTTAAGGGAGACGATCCAGGCGATCGCTCCCTGGGAGGTCCGCGTGGTGAGCAATGCGGATATGGAGGAGAGGGCACCCAGAATCTGCGCCAGTGTGATAATTACAGCCAGCATGAACATCTATGGTCACCCTGGATCGGTGATCCGGTCAAGGTCATGTTGGCTTGCCGCGAGGAGGGTGATTCCCGTACTATCTGCAGATCATGGTCTCCTTAGAAGATAATAACGGCGCCCGGCCGGCTACATATACCTATCTCTCGACCCTCTTCGTGGGGTCGATCGTCGCCGCCAACCTTATGGGCACCAAGGTGATACCGTTTTTCACTATTGGCGGATTCGAGTTCACCGGGTCGGTGGGAATTTTTTTGTTTCCCCTGTCATTTCTGGTAACCGACATCATGACGGAAATCTGGGGCGGTAAGGCGATTCGTTCGCTGATCGGGGCAACGATTGCCGTTCTGTTTATCGTGCTGTTGGTTACGGGAATCGCTACGCTCCTCCCCCCGGCAGCGCGATTTGCTCCCTCCAACGACGCCTACAACGCCGTGTTTCGGAGTTCGCTACGGATTACCGCCGCCAGCATCGTCGCCTTCGCCCTGTCCCAGACGCATGATGTCTGGGCCTTCGAGTTGTGGAAACGGGTCACCAAGGGACGCTTTCTCTGGTTGCGAAATAACCTGTCCACCATGGTAAGCCAATTGATCGATACCACGGTGTTCATGTTGATCGCGTTCTGGGGCATGGGAGACCAGTTTACCCTGGCCTTTGTCCTGGGCAGTATGGTCCCGCCGTACTGGGTGCTTAAGGTCGGCATGGCGCTTCTGGACACGCCGTTTGTGTATCTGGGAGTACGGTTGATCCGCGGCTCCCGGCGTGCGGAACCTGCTACGGGAGAGGTGGCGTAAAGTGAGTTTCCGGGGTGAGATCTTTGCCTCGTAAGAACTCCGCGTAATGCGTGTCGCAACCTCGAATGTGCTTGGTGAGCCAGTCCCGGAGGAACTCCATCACCTCTACGGCAACCATCGGTTTTCCTTCTTCCATATCCGTTCGGAGACGAGTAATGCCCTCCACCAGAGCCTGGTGCTGACGCTTCTGTTCCGCGCAACCGGCGTAGTTGTAGCGTTCGAAGGCCGATTCCTCGGCATCAAAATGGTAGGTCGTATACGAGACCAGCGTGTCGAACACCGTCTTCAGATCATCTCCGGTAACCCCCCGGCGCATCGACTGATAGAGATCGTCTATCAGTGAAAACAGTTTCCGGTGGTGCTGATCAAAAAGAGGAACCTCCACGGAGTAGTCTTGGGACCACTGCACGAATGATCCCGTCTGGTATGAGGTAAGGATCTCTACGATCCGGTGGGACGCACTCAGGATCTCTCCAAAGCGCTCCTCCACATCTGAAGCATCCCGCTGGGCGACGAT
>CAYQRW010000046.1:4644-16670 GCA_964419735.1 uncultured Spirochaeta sp. | reverse complement strand
TCGAGAGCCGCGTCTCAAAGAAGCCCATGGGCTTTGGCGCGGATGTGCAAAACGCTCAGAATAAGGATCTGGTCAGTCTGTATCGTCAGATGCATCCCGATGACCTAATCAAGTTCGGACTGATTCCGGAATTTGTGGGACGGCTCCCGATCCATGTGACGCTGCAGGATCTGGACCAGGAGTCGCTGGTGCGGATCCTCAAGGAGCCCAAGAACAGCATCGTCCGGCAGTACCAGATCGCGCTGAAACTTGATAGCGTTGATCTTCAATTTGAAGATGGTGCGCTGGAGGCGATCGCGGCGCAGGCCCTTTCCCGAAAGACGGGCGCCCGCGGTCTGCGGTCGATCGTGGAACGGCTGATGACGGAGCTCATGTTTGAACTGCCGTCCATCGAAGGGGAGAAGCGGGTCACGATTACCCAGACCGATGTAGAGACCGGCCAGAAACCAAACGTCGAGCTGATCCAGAAGTCGGCATGAAGTTGTTCGGCGACCGCGCGGATCGCCGACGGATACCGGGTTTCCCGCTATCCAGCACGGTGCTTTTTCCCGGAGTGTCAGTACCGCTGGTGGTTCGATCCGACGGCGAAAAGGCGGTAATCAATCACGTCATGGGGACGGACCGGGCGATCGTCACGGTTCCGGCGCCCCCTACCGAGGCGGCGGAGTCCGACCAAGAGATCGCGGTGGGAACGATCGCCCACGTGCACCACGTGGCCAAGATGCCCGACGGGGGCATGCGCGTGGTGGTGGAGGGGCGGCAACGCGTCACGATTGAGGACCCGCAAGAACACGACGGTCTCCGGCAACTACGCTGCACACCGATTCAGCCTGACCACAGCGACCCCGACAAGCAGCTCCCCGGCCTAGTTCGCGTCGTTCGAGAAACGCTCACGGAGTACATCAAGCTCCATCCCTCTTTGGGATCCCGACTGTCAGAGCGCTTAGAGAAGGCGGAAGGCGCCGATCAGCTGGTAGATCTCTCCGCAGGGAATCTTCCCCTGGAACTCCCCCTGCGACTTCAGCTGCTCGGCGAACCTAAGACGGTACGGCGGGTGGGGGCGCTCGCCGAAAGCCTACAGCATGAGGTGGAATTGCTGGGGATGAAGCGGTCAATTCGCGACCGAGTCCGCAAGCGTCTGGAAAACGGACAAAAGGAATACTTCCTCCAAGAGCAGATCAAAGAGATTAACCGCGAGCTGGGACGGGAAGATCAAGACGACAGCTTTGGCGAGCTCCGGAGTCGGATCGACGCGGCGGATCTCCCGGAGGCGGTGCAGGCGCGGGCGGAGCGGGAATTTTCCCGACTGAAGAAGGTGCCCCCGGTATCACCGGAAGCCGGTATCATTCAGACCTACCTGGAGTGGTTGCTCGAGCTTCCCTGGCAGAGGCATCCGTCACCGCCGATCGACATCGCTCAGGCCCGGGAAATTCTCGACGGCGACCACCACGGACTGCAAGAACCAAAGGACAGGCTTCTGGAGTTTATGGCGGTGCAGGCGCTAAATGGTGATCTCAAAGGTCCCATTCTGTGTTTTGTGGGCCCTCCCGGCACCGGCAAGACCTCTCTCGGACGTTCGATGGCTCGCGCTCTGGGCCGGGAGTTTGTGAGACTCTCCCTGGGCGGCATGCGGGATGAGGCTGAGATTCGCGGGCATCGGCGGACCTACGTAGGGGCTATGCCGGGGCGGATTATTCAGGCGATCCGAAAAGCCTCCACCCATAATCCGGTGATCCTCCTGGATGAAATCGACAAGATGGGAGCCGATTTCCGAGGCGATCCCTCCAGTGCGCTGCTGGAAGTTCTGGATCCGGAGCAGAACAGCACCTTTTCAGATCATTACATCGAACTCGAGTTCGACCTATCGCAGGTAACGTTTCTTACCACCGCCAATGGGCTCAGCTCGATTCCGCAAGCGCTGCGAGACCGCCTGGAGATTATCGCCGTTCCCGGCTACACGGAGCAGGAAAAGGCCAGCATCGCCAAACAGTTTCTCGTGCCGGAACAGAACCGAGAAAACGGCGCTGGAGAGCCGGGCTTCACCTTTCGCAGCGATGCGCTCCACACCCTGATCCACGACTACACCAGTGAAAGCGGGGTGAGAACGCTCAAGCGGCAGATCGCTACCGTCATGCGGAAGTTGCTACGGGAGCACATGGAAAGATCGATCGCTGAAGACAAGCGCCAGCGTCACGTCACCGCCGGAACCGTACGAAGACTGCTCGGGCCTCCTCGGCATCACCGGGATGCCGGAGACGGCATAGCCCGGGTGGGGCTCGCCCGGGGCGTCGCCTGGACCGAGGTGGGGGGCGTGCTGCTATCGATTGAAGCGGTTTCGTATCCCGGCACGGGGCGTCTTCTGCTTACCGGTAGCTTAGGCGACGTCATGAAGGAGAGTGCCCAAACAGCGCTGAGTCTCATTCGTTCCCGCGCGGAGAGTTGGCAGATCGCTTCGGCCCTTACCGACCGGGACATCCATATTCACGTACCGGAAGGGGCGGTACCCAAGGATGGGCCGTCAGCGGGGATCACCGTCTTAGCGGCAATTCTGTCGCTCTTCCGTGATGAGCCATTGGCAAGCAGCGTCGCCATGACCGGAGAACTCACACTTACCGGACGTGTTTTACCGGTAGGGGGAATTCGAGAGAAGATTCTCGCCGCTCGCCGCGCGGAGATCACCGATGTACTCCTTCCCGCCGGAAATCGGGACGACCTGGACGAACTCCCGCCGGAGGCGCGCAAAGGAATCACGTTTCATCCAGTGCGCACCGTGGAGGACGTGATTCCCCTCGTCTTTTCATCGGGACAGTTCCAAGGTGCCTCCGGAAGCGGGGAAACTGACAGCGGGGAAACTGACAGCGCGGAAAACGGTGCCCCTCCCCTTACCGCGACACCGCACGAGCTTGGCAACCGCTGAGGTTTCTCAATATACTCTGGGCTAATGAAAAGCTTGGAAGGTACTTCTCTCCTGCGTATTGCCGATCTCGAGCCAGAGCAGATTCGATACGTACTCGACTTGGCGGGTCACGTAAAAGCGGAATACCACCGCGGCACGCGACCGCAGCGGTTCACCGGCCGCTCGTTGGCGATGCTCTTCGAGAAGCGCTCTACTCGCACGCGGGCCGCCTTTGAAACCGCCTTCGGTGAGGAGGGAGGACATCCCGTTTTTCTGTCCAATCAGGATATTCAACTCGGCGCCAAAGAAACGATAGAAGACACCGCCCGCGTCTTGGGGGGAATGTTCGATATTATCGAGTTTCGGGGATTCGCCCAGTCCTCCGTGGAGGCGCTCGCCACCTACTCCGGTGTACCGGTGATTAACGGTCTCACCGACGACTGGCACCCCACGCAGGCCCTGGCCGATCTGATGACCATGGAAGAACACTGGGGATCCCTGAGCGGACTCTCCACCGCCTACTTCGGAGATGGCCGCAATAATGTGTCCAACAGTCTATTGATTGCCGCTGCCAAGATGGGGCTTTCCCACACCGTCTACTGTCCTGAGCAGCTCACGCCGTCTTCGGAGATCCTGGACCAGGCCGCCGAGTTCGCCCGGCAGTCGGGGGCAGATATCGCAGTATCTCACGATCCCGCGTCCATCTCCGCGGATACCGCGGTCGTCTATACCGATGTATGGGTGTCAATGGGAGAAGAACACAAATCTTCCGAGCGACTTCAGACGTTGAGTCCCTTCCAAGTTACGGAAGACACGCTGGCTCATGCTCCGCAGGCAATTTTTCTGCACTGCCTCCCGGCGGTTCGTGGAAACGAAATGACCGCCGGAGTTATCGATGGCACCGCCTCCCGCGTGTTTGACCAAGCGGAGAATCGGAAACACACGATCAAGGCGATTATGCTGGCCACGTTGGGGCTGTCATGACGGTCATCCCCGGCGGGGATGATCGTCATAAGCGGCGAGTTACGCTCCCGTGAGGCCCACCGCTGTCAATAGTTGCAAGCGTCCGCATACAATAGTATTATTGCAACCATGAAAAGCCGTCTGCTTCTGATCAGTGTTGTCGTGGCCCTACTTGGCGTATCGGGAGTCTTTGCTCAGAACCAAGAAGAAGAGGATGTAGACCTACAGGTGATGACCGTTTACGTGCAAATGGTCTATCCGCATTCCCAGGGGTATAAGGTCATCTATAACCGAACTGATCTCTATCCCGGCGAGGTGTATCTTCCCGGGCGTTGGTTCACGAATGCGGCGAGCACGGGAGAAATTCTGTATACCTCGCATCCTACCGCACCGTACATGAACGTGTTCTATGAAAACGGCGAGTTCAGTCATGTCCGGCTGTATGTGCAGGAGAATCGGGCTCATCGTTCCTGGGGCGCACTCAGGGGTGGCCAGGATCTGAGCGAAGAGTTCGCCACTGACACGCTACAGATCGATTACTGAACCCGGCGAACGCCTCAATGGACTACCCCGGCTCATCTGCCCCACTGGTCAGCATCCCCGCTGACCTGTCGGAGTTTCTTGCCCGTCATAGTCGAATAGTGATCGCAGGTCATCTTGAGCCGGACGCCGACTGCATTGGGAGTGAGCTTGCCCTTGCCCATGCGCTGCAACGGATGGGGAAAGCGGTGCAACTTGCCAACCCCGGGCCCTTTGAGCGCCAAGAGATCGAAATGTGGGCCCCACAGTTCGTTACGGCGCCGGACCAAATCGATACCGAAGCCACGGGAGTCGTCGTTGTCGATTGCTCCAGCCCTGATCGTATCAAGCCGTTTGGAGCGGTCTTTGCGCCTTGTGAGATGGCGGTGATCGATCACCACCAAACGGGTAGTGATTTCGGTGATATCCGTTTTATCCGCCCCGATGTTCCGGCAAATACGATTCTGGTCGCCTCCCTGATCGAACATCTTCTCGGATCTCTCACACCCGAAGAGGCGCAACCGCTGTTCCTTGGACTCGCCACGGATACCGGGTTCTTTCGATTCCTCGAATCTAAGATGCCGATCGCGTTTGAGGCGGCTGCTCGCCTCACCGCGGCGGGAGCATCGCCGCGAGACGCGGCGGCTCACCTGAACAGTGGGCGCTCCTGGGGAAGCCGCCGCATTATCGGGCGCATGTTGGAGCGCGCTGAACAGCTACAAGACGGCACCGTGTTGCTGACCTACATGACCCGTGAGGATGAAGAAACGTTTGGCAATCGCCGTGACTCCGACGCGTTGAACCACCTACTGCTCTCGATCGAAGGGGTACGGATGATTGCGGTGGTGAAAGAGAAAGAGCACGGTTGCACCATGAGCTTTCGTGCCAACGACGAGACCGACGTTTCACAACTCGCTGCTCAGTTCGGCGGCGGAGGTCACCAGAAGGCCAGCGGCGCATTTAGCACGGATTCTCTATCCGCAGTCCTGCCCGTCTTGCGCGAGCACCTGCGGCAGGTCTAGAACCCGCCACCCTTACCATCTCGCGGCCGGCCTCCGGCCACGGTGCATCCCATCGAAGATAGTCGCCGGTCCCCGCGTTTCAGTAACATCATGTAACAAGTCTTCGTATCTGCAATGGCACCGGAGTTGGCATCTATCTTGCTCATACTCGCCGGGGGGGAATCGTCATGACCGAACTGACCCGTATGCTGTGGGACTACCGGCAGGATAACCTATCCTGGGATGCATTCTACCGACGGGCTTTGGTGCAGATGGAGGTGGTGCTCACGCGCTCCTTGAAGATCGACCGCGAGAGTCAGACGGACATCATCGGTGAGTTTTACCCGCGTTTCCTGCGTATCTGCCATGACTACAACGATTCTGGATCAAGCTTTGACGCCTACCTGTTCACGTCCCTGCGGTACTTTGTCCGCACCTGGCAGCGAAAGCAGGCGCGGCGGACGCGTACTGAAAACACCCTAGGCTGTCATGATCCCGACGAACTGAGCGTTTCGGAGGAACCTCCCGCCATCAAACTACCTCCGTGCTCCGATGATGGATTGGCGATTCTATCCAATAATCGGCAACGGGATACGGTGCGACGCCAGCTCTTGATCTGTCTCTGTAAGAACCTGCCCCTGCTCGACCATGACGAGATCCACTACTACGCCGCCCTCTTCGGCTTACCGGTAAACTGGATTCACAGCTTTGAGTCATACCTTCATGAACGGCGCGTGCGCATATCTCAAGCGAGAACCGAGTATCGCGAGTACCGCGACCGCCACTACGCCGCCATGATGCACCACCAATTCTTTCCCGGCAATAGACGAGGCGATGGCTATGATCCGGTGGAGTTTCATCGGCGACGATGGCGGTACTATCGGAGGCGGCTCGAACGACAAACGGTGCACCTGACCAACCGGGAGGTCGCGTTGATCCTTGGAATTCCGAAGGGGTCGGTGGATAGCGCTCTGTCAAACTTGTCCCGAAGACTTGCGCAGCGCGGGCGGACACGGATAGGCTCGCCCCATGCACACAAGGATACTTCTGGCATCAAACAACGCCCATAAACGCTCGGAGATGGACGGGATTCTGGCATTACTCAATGCACCCGTAGAGATCATGCAACCGAAAGACTTTGGTTTCTCCTTCGATGCTGAGGAGACGGCCGACAGCTTTTCTGGGAACTCCCTCATCAAGGCCCGTGCACTTTCCCAGCTGACGCAGGGCATCCTGGTACCCGGAGCCACCTGCAGCATCGACGTCGACGAGGTTCCCCAGCGTATCTCCCGCATTGTGGGCGGCACCACCATTCCGGTCATCTCCGATGACTCGGGAATATGCGTGAAAGCTCTCGACAACCAGCCCGGAATCTATTCGGCCCGCTTTGGGAACGAGCCGGGGAAGCCGCCTCTCTCCGATGAAGACAGAAACGATCTCCTCCTGGAGACGTTGAAGGACGTCCGCGACAGGGACGCGCACTATGTCTGCAATGCTACCCTGATTCTGGATGACGAGCGCTGGATGCAAGTAGAAGAAACGTGGCACGGAACGGTTCTCACCGAGCGGGCACCGGGTACTACCGGTTTTGGCTATGATCCGATCGTCTGGCTCGAGGAAGCGGGCTGCTCCGTCGCCCAACTACCGCAGGAACAAAAAGACCAGGTATCGCACCGGGCCAAGGCGCTCCGCCGGCTGGCCGCGGCCGCCGGTTGGCTTGACAGTGTGTAGTCGGTTGCCTACCTTCCAGACCTATGAATACGATACCCGTACGGAGTGAAGTCCCCGCCCAGGATCGGTGGGATCTATCCAAACTCTACACCAGCGATACCGATTGGGAAAAAGACCTGACCTATCTGAGTGAACAGGAAGAACGCATCCTGGCGTTTCAGGGGCGCCTCCATGAATCCGCGGAGACGTTGCTCTCCTACCTGAACCTCTCGGTGGAGATCGGCCAGCTTGAAGAACGACTGGGCTACTACGCGATGCTCCGCAAGAGTGAGGACGCCGGCGATAGCGAAAATCAGAGCCGCTTTGGCCGCTTTATGCAGGTCGCCTCCCGGATCGGTGCGGCCATGAGCTTCTTTGCTCCTGAACTGCAACAGATTCCCGAAAGTGATATGGAACGCCTCCTCGCCGATTCTCGACTTGAGGAGTTCCGCATTAGTCTCTCCCGAGTCCTGCGTTATCGGCCCTATACCCTGACCCCTTCGGAAGAAAAGCTCCTGGCGATGCAGGAGGAGAGCAATCAGACCGCTTCCAAGACGTTTGGTGCCCTGGTGGACGTGGACCTCGAGTTTGGCACGATCACAACCCCCGAAGGTGAGCGCCCCCTCACTCAATCCTCCTTTGGAAGTCTGCTGGAACACGCAGATCGCGATGTGCGCCGCCGCGCGTTCGATCAGTTCTACGAGCACTTTGACGGACACAAGAACACCCTCGCTTCTCTGCTCGCCGGAAGCGTCCAATTGGACGTCTATCGATCACGGGTCCGAAGCTTTCCGTCGGTGCTCGAGTCGCGCCTCTTTCCCGACAACGTTCCCGTCGCGGTGTACGACAATCTGGTAAACACGGTGCGGGAGCATACCCCCCTGCTCCACCGTTACTATGACCTCCGCAAGCGGGTGCTCGAGCTTCCGGAACTCGCCGTCTACGACACAAGGGTATCCTTGGTGCCGGAGGTTTCCGTCCAGCATAGCTTCGAGGAGGCGGTGGACACGATAATCGAGGCGTTGTTGCCCTTGGGCGATGAATACACCAGCACCCTCCGCCAGGGGCTGCTAAACGGCTGGGTTGACCGGTATGAGAACAAAGGGAAGCGCTCGGGGGCGTTTTCTGCGGGCAGCTTTGTGGGAGAACCCTACATCCTGATGAACTACAAGGAAGACACGATCCGGGACGTCTTCACCCTGGCCCATGAAGCGGGCCATAGCATGCACTCGTGGTATTCCGCCCGGAGCAACCCGTTCCAGCATTACGATTACACGATCTTTGAGGCGGAAGTGGCCAGCACGTTTAACGAGCAGCTCCTCATGCAACACCTGCTTGAGAAGCACCGAGACAGCGCGATGCACACCTATCTGGTCAGTAAGCATCTTGACGACATCCTGGCCACCCTCTTCCGCCAGACGATGTTTGCGGAGTATGAGCGGACTATCCATGATCGCGTCGAACAAGGACAGGCGCTCACCGTTGATTCGCTGCGGGAGGATTACAATACCCTCCTCAATACATACTTTGGGGACGCCGTGCACATCCCGGAGGCGCTCTCGCTGGAAGGTCTCCGAATTCCGCACTTCTATCGGGCGTTCTACGTGTACAAGTATGCCACCGGCATCTCAGCGGCGATCAGCCTTTCGCAGCGGGTGCTTAGCGGTGGCGACGCGGAACGGGAAGATTATTTTGCATTTCTCAGATCAGGAGGCTCTCGATTCCCGATCGAATCGCTGCGGCTGGCAGGGGTCGATATGGAACAACCCCAGCCGATCCGTTCGGCCATGGAAGTGTTCAAAGCTCGGCTGGATGAACTCGAGCACGCCCTGGCAACGTAACGCGCCAGGAATCGTGAAGGGCGAGCGGCCTGCTCACATGGTTGGCCGGCCGGCGGGACCCCGGACAGCACGCGGGCGTGACTGTTATTGACACACCGGGGGCCGCGTGCTATATTCCGCCTCACCAACGCGGCAGTGGCGGAACTGGTAGACGCGCTAGCTTGAGGGGCTAGTGGGCTTTACGCTCGTGAAGGTTCAAGTCCTTTCTGCCGCACAATAAAGGCCGGTATCGTAAGCAATTAGGGTATCGGCCCTTTTTTTTGTGATGCCCTGGCACACCCCTCGTCACAGGTATCGCCGCGGCACGCCGGCGCCCCCAATCACGTCCGGGGGCGCCAACAGTTCCCGTGTTACACGTACAGCTTACAGCACGCCTTTGGTGGAACGCACCGCGTCCACCGGGGCGTAGGCGCCACCCAGAGCGCGGCCGGTGGACTTGAAGATCGCCTCCGCCAGATGGTGTCCATTCAGGCCGTAGTGCCCGATGATGTGTAAGTTGACTGCGGCGTTGTTGGCAAATCCCTGGAAAAACTCCCGCACCAGCGCCAGATCAAAGCGGCCGGCATAGCTTTGCGGAAACTCCACCCGAAAGACGAGGAAGCTCCTTCCTGATACATCCACGATCGCTTCCGCCAGGGAGTCATCCATCGGAAGCACGGCGTGCCCAAAGCGCGCGACCGGTCCATGGGTTTCCACTGCCTTGCGGAACGCTTGTCCCAGCACGATACCCACATCCTCCACCGTGTGGTGATCATCGATCTCCACGTCTCCTGTGGCACGAATCGTACCGGTAAACCCACCGTGGAACATCATCCCCTCCAGCATATGATCCAAAAACGGTACTCCGGTACCGATTACGATCTCGTCTTTGCCGGAAGGTCGCTCGCTGTCTGTGTCCGGGATACTTAGCGAAACTGAGATGTCTGTTTCTCGTGTCGTTCGTTCTACTGATATGGTGCGCACGTCTCCCCCTTCTCGTGCGCTATGGTATACCACGCAAGTTTCCTGAGGAAAGACCCTGGCAGAATCAAGACGACAGCATTCAATTACCCACGAAAATTTTCCCAATTTCTATACTATGCGCAGCGGGATAAATTGAGTACTTTGCCGGCTGAAAGGATAACCGATGACCGATTTTAGAGTAGACCATAAGAAGACGTTTGCCCTGATCGCGCTGTATATCTTGGTTGGAGTTGTAGCGGGTGTGGCGGCCATACTATTCCAACAGCTTATGTCCCTGCTGAATATCCTCATTCTTGAAGGAGTCGCCGGCTTCAGCGAAATTAAGATCGTCACCGGACTTCGGCGAATATCGCTCCCGTGGCAACGTCCCGATCTACGAATATGGCTCTTCCCAGTTCTCGCGGGCGCCGGCGGCTTGCTTACAGGAATCATCGTGTACCGGTTTGCCCCCGAAGCGGGCGGGCATGGCACCGACGAAGTAATCGAATCGTATTATCACAAACACGGAGAAATCCGACTTCGCGTGAGCCTGGTCAAGATGATCGCATCGGCGATTACGATCGGGAGTGGAGGCTCAGGGGGCAAAGAGGGTCCCATAGCCCAGATTGGTGCCGGCTTCGGATCATTTATATGCACCAAGATCCCCTATTACCAAAAATATCGGCGAGAAATTATGTTGGCCGGCATGGCAGCCGGTATTTCGGCAATCTTTCGTGCCCCACTCGCAGGAGCGGTGTTCGCAACAGAGATTCTTCACTCCGACATGCGCTACAACGGCAAGGTTCTCATCCCCGGCATAATTGCCGCGACTGTTTCGTATGGCGTGTACGCGCTCTACTTCGGTTTTGATCCCGTGTTTGCTATTCCACAGTTCTCATACCAGTTTTCCCTCATCCACCTGGTACCCTTTACCGCGATTGGTATCATTTCCGCCTTTGGCGCAGTTTTCTTCGTCCGTGTGTTCTACGGAACTCGCGATCTATTTCTCCATCTGCCGGTTCGGCCGTACCTCAAGCCGATGATCGGCGGATTGCTAACCGGTTTGGTTGCTATGCGAGTCTCCGCAGCGATGGGAGAAGGCTCTTTTCACATGCAGATGATCATTGATGGGGGGATACCTGTAGCTTCTTTAGCGGTGCTCTTCTTCTTGAAAATGCTCACTACGGCTTTATCCATTGGAAGCGGAGGCTCCGGCGGTATCTTTGGCCCTTCGCTCATGATTGGTGCATCCTTGGGAGCCGTGCTGGGCCATCTTTATACCTTTATGTTTCCCGCTACGCCGGTTCCTATGGTTGTGTTCGTACTCCTTGGCATGGTCGGGTTCTTCGCGGGAGCAGCTAACGCCCCCATCTCCACGGTGATCATGGTCTCGGAAATGACCGATACGTTTTCGTTGATCGTCCCGTTTCTTTGGGTAGCTATGTTTGGATATCTCTTCTCCCAGCAGTGGGACATCTATGAGAATCAGATTCCTTTAACCCAACAGGTTCTCGACATCTCCGACGACGACGACGTTCCGAGACAAGAGAGTATTCCCCACGATTCGGTGAAACCGGGCTAATCACCCGCAAGGGGTAGTTCGTTGAGATACGGCGGATCCGCTCCCGGTCGAGAACAGGTCCGGGAGGCTACCGTTGCCGCAAATGCCAGCATCCTTTCCGTTTCCGCCTGGGTGAGGGCCCGAATTCCATCCTGGGAGAGGCGCTCCGCCCGGTATAGCCAGCTCAGCAGGGCCGCATGGAAGGAGTCTCCCGCCCCGATCGTATCGGAAACGGTTGTGGGAACGGCATCAACCCGGGCAGTGCCGCCTTCGAAGACGGCCAGTGCTCCATCGGCTCCCGCGGTAACTACCACCATCAGCGGCCCCTGCTCCCGCAGGGAGTGAGCTCCTGCCTCCAGATCAGTACTGCCCGTGATCCACTCGAGATCCTCATCGCTCACCTTTACCACCGACGATGCGGCGATGCCCCGGGCCACGCGACGACGGTAGTCTGCCTCATCGGAAACGAGCACGTCCCGGATGTTGGGATCAAACGAGACCACTCGCTTCCGGGCTTCCCGTTCCACCAGATCCAGGATGGTGGAGCTCACCGGATCGGCGATGAGTGATATCGAGCCAAAGACGATCGCCTG
>CAYQRW010000046.1:0-4544 GCA_964419735.1 uncultured Spirochaeta sp. | reverse complement strand
AGTGCTTCTCCGGTGTGTACGATCATGACCGCGATAATACGACAAGAATCGGGCTACCGCAACTTCCAAGGGCACTGCTATACTGACGCCATGTTGCATCAGCCTGTGTATCGAGATCAGTTTCACCGCCACCAGCGGATGATTCTTCAGTACGATGAATTCGAAGTCACCGCGTTCCGTTTTTCCACCGGCGTGGAGGCGCTGCGCCTGTCTAACAGCGTGGGAGAACTGACGGTACTCCCATTCCAAGGCCAACAGATCTGGGACCTCCAGATGTTTGGACGACGACAAACGATGAAGTCGATGTTTAGTGAACCGCGGGGGGATGTGCCGTTTCTGCAGACGTACGGGGGCTTCTTGCTCCACTGCGGCTTCACCGCCACCGGCGGACCGGGCCCCACCGACACGCACCCGCTGCACGGCGAACTGCCGAATATACCCTACGACGAGGCGGCGATAACCGGGGGCCAGGACGAGTACGGCACCTACGTGGGAGTCACCGGCAGTGTAGAGTATGCGCACGCCTTCGGGGCGCATTACCGGGCGGTGCCTGAGGCACGCATCTATTCCCGTTCCGGAGCTATTCGCGTGCGGTTCCGGGGCACCAATCTGAACAAGACTCCCATGGAGTATATGTATCTCTGTCACGTCAACTTTCGACCGGTTGACGACAGCCGGCTGGTCTATACCGCCCCCTGCGACCCGGAGCACGTCCGCGTCCGGGACAATATTCCGTTACATCTCAGCGTGACCCAGGCGTATCGCGATTTTCTCGCCGATCTATCCCGGCATCCGGAGAAACATAACGTGCTCGCGCCGGAGCTGCCGTTCGATCCGGAGGCGGTCCTCTTTATCGACATGGCCACCGACGATAGCGGAAACGCCCACAGTCTCCAGTTGCTCCCCACCGGTGAGGGCGATTTCATTAGCTACCGTCCGGCGGAACTGGACCACGCGGTTCGGTGGATCTGTCGCACACCGAACCAGGCGGGCCTGGGATTGGTCCTCCCGGCCACGGCGGAGCCCGACGGGTACACCGCGGAAAAGGAAAAGGGCAACGTCAAGGAACTGCCTCCGGGGGAATCGTTTGAGTGTGATTTCTTCACCGGGGCCCTCTCGGCACCGGCAGCGCAACGCTACGCGAAGCACGTAACGGCCACCCTGGAGGGAACTGCGGATACCCTGAATCCGGTAGCCCTGGATGCCGAGTCACATTAGTCACGCGCTTCTGGCGGACGAGGTTCTGCGCCAAGTGGGTGCAGAAGTTCTGCGCCAAGAGGGCGCGCCGGAGATCGCGGAAGATCCGCGAGTCCGGGCGATTCTGACCGCCGGAGCCCAGGGGCCCGATTTTTTTCTCCACAACCACCGCCGGCTGCCGCGGGGGTTTCGCTACGGGGCGCTCCTGCATCGCAAGGGCAACGCGCCTCTCCTGCGGTCTCTAGCCGAAAGCACCGCCACCGCGGAATGCCCGGAAGATCTCACCGCATATGCCCTGGGATACATCACCCACGTCTGGTTTGATCGCTTGGCGCACCCCTATATCAACTGGTCCGCCGGTTGGCGCGGCACCCCCGACAATCATCCTGACCGTCCGGCGATGCACGCGTTCCTGGAACGGCTGATTGACGTGCAGCTGTTGCGATTACGCAGAGATCAGTCGGTGACGGAATTTGCCTTTGCCCAACGCCTTCCGCGCCGCGCCGCAGACTTTTTCCGCATGCGGGGATACCTGGTGGCCGCCCTGCAGGCGGCCCTGGTGAGTGCCGCCGATGACAGCCAGCTCCCTCGGCGTTTACTTAACGCCCTCCATGACAGCCTCGCGTTCTATAAGTTCACCGAGGCGCCGAGTGAGCGCTACTTCACGGTGGCGCGCTTGCGGGAACGGCGGGGAGAGGTATCTTCCCGGTGGCTGGCGATCGTGCATCCGCCCGAAGAGCAAATCACCGTGGATGCGCTGAATCTGGAGCATCGACCGTGGGCGCACCCCTGCGATCCCGAGCGCACCTCCTCCGCCGATATGGGAGACATCTTTGACCAGGCGCTTTCGCGCTCGGTGACTACCTTCGAAACGTGGTCCCGGGCCGTGCAGGAGCCGTCGGAGGCGCATCTGCAGGCAATCGTAGAAGATGTGGGGGCGGAGAACCTCAACGACGGTATCGCCACCGATCCACCCTGTCGCCGGACCTACTGCGAACCGCTGCCGTTGATCGAGCTATACCACGAGCTCAAGGCCCAATTCGACCGCTAACTCCGGCGCACCGCTAACCCCGGCGCATAGTCAGGCGCACAGATAGGCGTTGATTCAAGACCGGTCCTTGCACCAGATCCACCCTTCCCGCCGGGCGGTCTCGCGCTGATCCGCTCCGGGTGACGGACACCGGCCCAGGAGATAATCTACTCCGTTTAGGGTACAGATAAGTGCGTCCAGGTCATCCGCACGCCGGGTGAACCGGTCTCGGTCCACCTCAGCGCCGTAGGTGAGTTCCACGCCGTCATCACGCAGGCGCTGTTCCACCTGCTCGAGTAGCACCCGCCGCCGATCGGTCGCCTCCAGTGGACGATACCCCCTCGTAACGATACGTTCCGAGGCAAACCAGCCGGCGGGATAGCTCTCCAGGAGCGCCACCGTTCCAGGGTGGTGTCGGGGGTCTTCGCAAACTGTTGGCATACTGATCGTCCGCCCGATCCGTCCCACCCGTTCTCGGACGGCGGCCATGGCGTTGAGCGTCGCCAGGGCGGTGCGCGCGATACGGTCCGCCCCCACATCGAGCGGCGTCTTCCCCACCCGCCGGCGCACGTCGATATCGGTGACACGGCGAAACAGGTGATCCGCCGATATGTCGATTCCCGCCCCGGCGACGTGCACCGCCAACATCTCCGCCATGCGTTCCGGCCACCCCAGGGGCGAGTCCACGCAGAGCACGGTGGGAGTCTCACCGTGGATCCAAGCACTCACCGTGGCGATCAGTTCCTGGTGGTCCCGCGGTGCCACGTGCGCCGCAACGTGCAGGGCCGCAGTTTCCAGCGCCGCAACTCCCAGGCCCGGCCTTGGATCGCTACCGGGGCTCTTCCACGTCACCAGGGTAAGTGCGGTGTTGCGCGGATCCACCGCCGCGTCCCATCCGATAACGCGAACCGGCTCCGTAGGTCGCAGCGTGGGTCTCAGTGTGGGCGTCACTACCGACATCAACTCTCGGTGAGATCCGGCTCGTAGGCCAGTACCGGCTGGAGCCAGCTTTCCGCCTGGGAGAGAGACACACCCTTACGGCCGGCCCAGTCGGCGATCTGGTCCTTCTGTAGCTTACCCACTCCAAAGTACTGACTCTGGGGATGGCCGAAGTAGAACCCACTAGTGGCGGCGGCGGGGAGCATCATGAAACTCTCGGTGAGGCGCATATCCAGCTTATCCGCCTCCAACAGCTCAAAGAGCTCCACCTTGTCATGGTGGTCGGGACAGGGGGGATAGCCGGGAGCCGGCCGGATGCCCTGGTAGCGGATCGCAAACAGGTCCGCCTTGCTTAACGGTTCGCGAGCCTCATCCTCCGCGTACCCCCACCAGGTGGTGCGCACCTCTTCGTGCAGGCGCTCAGCAAACGCCTCAGCCAGGCGGTCTGCCAGGATCTTTGCCAAGATCTCGCTGTAATCATCCCCGACATCCTTGAACTGCTGCACGTATTTCTCGAGTCCAAACCCAGCGTTGGTTACAAAGCCCCCCAGGTAGTCCGCGACGCCGGAGTCCTTCTCGGCAACAAAATCCGACAGAGACAGATAGTAGTCAACCTTCTCTTTCTTCTTCTGCTGGCGCAGGGTATGCCACCTGCCCACGACGCGGTCCCGCGCTTCATCGGCGTAGATTTCGATCGTGTCATCCGGGGTGCGGGCCGCGGGATAGAGGAAAATCGCCGCCTTCGCCTCCAGGGCACGCGTCTCGATAATGTCGGCGAGCATCGCCTGCGCATCATCGTAGAGCTTACGCGCCTCCTCACCCACTTCGGGATCCTCAAAGATCGCGGGATACTTCCCGTGCATCTGCCAGGCGATAAAGAAAAACGTCCAGTCGATGTACTGCGCCAGCACGTCGATCGGATAATCGGTGAAGTGCTTCACGCCGAGGATCTTCGGTTTGGCGGGAGCCTCGGTGAAGTCGGGGCGGAACCGCTTGGCCCGGGCGTCGGAGATCGACAGGTACTCCCGGTCCTGCACCTCCTGTAGCCGCTTCTGCCGCGTCTTCTCATGTTCCGCGGTAAGCTCCGCCGCGAACGTCGCCCGAGTGACCGGATTGAGCAGCTTATTGACATAGCCCACCGCCAGGGACGCGTCCTTCACGTGAACCACCGGTTCATGATACGCCGGCGCAATCTTAACGGCGGTGTGAATCTTGCTGGTGGTGGCTCCCCCGATCATCAGCGGCAGGTTGAATCCCTGGCGTTCCATTTCCGTGGCTACGTTGACCATTTCATCCAGAGAGGGGGTGATGAGCCCGGAAAGGCCGATAATGTCGGCCTTCTCCTCTTTGGCCTTGGCCAGGATATCCTCAGTGGGGA
>CAYQRW010000045.1:0-16725 GCA_964419735.1 uncultured Spirochaeta sp. | reverse complement strand
GTCCGAATTGCCGCGGGTAGTGCCACCGCCACTCCGAAGAAGAACGCGACAAACAGGCTCATGAAGACGGGAACGTCCGAAAACGAGACGAATCCAAAGGATATGTCAGTGGTGTTTCCGAGGTTGAGTCCGACAAAGGAGAGAATTAACCCCAGCAGGACCAGATAGAAGACCAATTTCCACGGCATAGTGTGCTCCTTCTGTGTAATGTACCACGAACCGCCATCAATGGCGAAAGCTTCGCTGGCCGGTGAAGATCATCGTTGCCCCGTATTCGTTGACCGCATCGATCACCTCGCGATCACGAAGGGCCCCGCCGGGCTGTACCACCGCGCGCACACCTTCCTGAAGGCCCACTTCCACCCCATCCCGGAACGGAAAGAACGCATCGGAGATCATGGTAGCCCCCTGGAGGCCTCCGTTGCTCCGCCGTGACTGTTCCAGGTAGTGGTCGCGCTCCTCGGGGTTGCTGATCTCTTCGATACCACGGCCGGTAGCGGTAAATGCCAGGCGGTCGGCGGTTTTCCAATACGCCTTGTCCCGCGCGATCCGCGCCACTCCCACGCGATCCTGCTCGCCGGTGCCGATCGCTACGGTGCACCGGTCTTTCACGTAGATCACCGAATTGCTGGTGACTCCGCTTTCTACGAACCATCCAAATCGCATGTCGGCGGCTTCCTCGGCAGTGGGTGCACGGGCCACCACATGGGTGATACCGTCGTGCTCCGTGGAGGCGGGAACCAAAGTATCCGCCTGCAGGTCTACCGGCTTGAACGACCACTGCGCCACCAGGCCCCCATCCATGAGGCTCTTGAAATCTACAAAGCGGGTCGTGGTATACGCCTGAAGATCGTCCATGGCACGAATTCTGAAGACGCGCAGGTTCTTGCGGCTTGCGAGTATCCGCAGCGCCTCGGCGGAATACTCCGGGGCCACTACAACTTCGGCGAAGTACGCGGTGATCATTTCCGCCAGTTCACCACCGACTTCTCCGTTGACGGCGATCGTACCGCCGAAGGCGGCGATCCTGTCGGCCATGAGCGCTCGGAAGTAGGCGTTAGACAGGTCACTTCCCACGGCGACGCCACTGGGGTTGTTGTGCTTCACGATCACGGCGGTGGGGTCGTCGGTGAAATACCGGAGGATTCCCAGGGCGGCGTCGACATCGGTGATATTGATCTTGCTGGGGTGTTTCCCACTCTGAATCAGTTCGGCGTCAGTGGTGAGTCCGCGGCCGGCGGCGATTTCATGGACGTCACCGAGCACCAGGTTTCCGTTCTCCAGGCGATACAGGGATGCCGGTTGGTCAGGGTTCTCCCCATATCGCAGCCCCGCCGCGCTGCCGTCAATGGACCAGCGGACCTTGCGATACGTGAGAGTTTGCTTGTCGGTTCCGGTGCCAAAGGAGATTTCCATCTCTTCCGGGAACTCTTCACCCAAGATGGTGCGGTACATGGAGCGACTCACGACGGTGCCTCCTGAGGGTCTTCATACAGAGTGGTAAGATCGGTACTACGGACGTGACTCCCCAGAGCGCCGGCGATGGCAGCCTCATAGTGAGCCGTGTAGCGAAAGGCGATCGCCGCCTGCTCGGCGCGCCAGGGGAGACGGGTTGCGCCGCCCGCCGCGCGCAGCTCGGTCAGGAGGCTCTCATAGTCGTCAGGGCGACACACAGATGCCACCCGAAGAAAGTTCTTGGCCGATGCCCGGAGCATCGTGGGACCTCCGATATCGATATGGGTGCGGAGGTCTTCCAGGGTAGCGCCGGTGGACGCTGCTGTCGCCTCGAAGGGATAGAAATTGCAGATCGTCAGATCAAAGGCAACCGATCCGGTGCGCTGCAGATCCGCTTGGTGGGCCGGATTGAACTGTTCACTGAGCAGGCCCAAATAGATCCGGTAGTCCAACGTCTTCACCAGACCTCCCTGCATCTCCGGCTGACCGGTGTAGGAACTGATCTGTCGAAGCAGGTCGGTCTTGTTGAGATTTTGCGCTACGGTAAGGATCTCACCGTATGTGCCGCCGGTGGAATAGATCTCCAGATCGGGAACGATCTCCCATAACTCACGGATCAGGGCGTCCAATCCCTTTTTGTCCGCCACGCTCACCAACGCCCGCCGCAGCGGTACGCGGGATTGCGCCTGGTTCACTCGATTTAGATCCATAGCTTAGCCTCGGCGCTGTTCGGCGGCGGTCACCGTATTGAAGAGCAGCATCGTTCGCGTCATCGGCCCGACTCCGCCGGGAACGGGAGTGATCGCCGCGCTCTTCGGCGCTACCGAGTCAAAGTCGACGTCTCCCACCAGCCGGTAGCCCCGTTTCTTGCCGGCGTCTTCGACACGATTCACACCCACATCGATAACGACCGCCCCTTCCCGTACCATGTCGGCGGTAACGAAGCCGGCGGACCCGATCGCCGCGATCAGGATGTCCGCCTGGCGGGTGATCTCCGGAATGTTTGGGGTCCGCGAGTGACATACGGTGACGGTGGCATTGCCGCCCGGTTTCTTGAGGGAGAGCAGATTTGCAACCGGCTTTCCCACGATGTTGCTCCGGCCCAGGACTACCGCGTGTCTGCCGTCGGGGTCATGACCGCTGCGCAGGAGCATTTGGATAATGCCGTGGGGCGTACAGGGAAGCAGCGTCGGAAGTCCCGCCAGCAGCCGGCCCAGAGAGAGCGGATGAAAGCCATCCACATCCTTCGCCGGGTCGATCGTCTGCAGTACAAGCTCGCTGTCTATGTGGTCCGGGAGCGGCAACTGAACGAGGATTCCGTCCACCGCGGGATCCTGGTTGAGCGAGGATACTAACGACAGGAGCTCATCCTGAGTGGTGGAGGTGGGAATCCGGTGATCAAAGCTGGTAATACCAACCTTCTCACAGTCCCGTTCCTTGGCGGTGACGTAGGACACGCTGGCGGGATTCTCTCCAACCAGGACTACTGCTAATCCCGGGGGCGTCCCCGTTGCGCTCAGCGCGGCGATACGCTCGGCCAGTTCGGCTTGGATTTCGGCTGCGATCTGTTTACCGTCGATAAGTGTGTATGCCATGGTTACGATCAGTGTAACGTGAACCCCGGCGTGTTGTCAGTGCCTAGGGGGCGTGATAGTATTCCGCCTGCAAGGAGAGCTCTGCATTGTTAGATAATATCCCGACATCGAATGTATTTCGGTTGGCCTGTGTATCACTGCTGGTGATCGGTACGGCGTTCCCCGTATTCGCCCAGGAGGAGGAAGACTCCGTACCGGAAGCCCCTGACCAGTCGGAGGAAGAATTTGTTCCCACTTACTCGCTCGGCGATCAGTTGCTCTCCCTCAACCTCGGGATGCTGTTCCCGCTGTTCTACACCGGCGGTCCGGATGGTGTGGAAGATGCCAACCTGACGCTGGGCGGCACGGGACATCTCATGTGGAGTTCATTTCTGAACAACAACTTTGCCGTGGGCGGAGAGTTCGGCGGTATGTTTGCCTTCACTCCCAACCGCAATACGTTGTTCATGATTCCCTTGGCGGCACGGGCAAGCTACTTTCTGCGTTCATATCCCTTTGAGTTTCCCTTGACCCTGGCGGCGGGGATCAACTTCAGCCGCTTCCGTGACAGCTTCAAGGTGGATCCTATTGTAATCCCGGGGGCCGGTGTCTATTGGAATTACAACACCGAGTGGGCCTTCGGCCTCGATCTGCGTTACTGGTGGGTACCCCAGATGTACTCGGGCCCGGAACCACCCTCAGAGGACACCCGTTTCGGGAATTTTTTGGGTACCACCCTCTCCGTCCTCTACCGTTTCTAGGAGACTCTCGTGATAAGATCGACTGCATATGTACTGAGAAAGACCGTGAATCGGATCTCCCCAAAGCGAACCGCCCTACCGCGAATTGTCGGCGTGGGCGCCGTACTGCTGGCGCTCGTGATAATTTCCAGCTGTACCCGCGGAACCCAGGGCATCTTTGCCACCATCGAGGTGGAAGAAAAGACCAAGACCAGCAATTTGGTGGATAACACCTCAGCCTCGGCGCTGGTCCGGGCAGATCTGGGGAATGGCGAGCGGTTCGTGGTGCGCGCCGGGTCAAAACTGTTCACCCGGAGCGTCTCAGGTTCCGACTGGTCGGCTCTTTCCGCCCCCTCGGGCTACCTGCCCGTTTTTCTGGCGGGGATCAACACCGATACCTCCGCCGACGGAGTCGTGGAGGAAGTGTATGCGGTGTTTTTTGACGAACGCAGTTCGTACTACATCTATCGTCTTAGAGAAACTGAAGAGCAACTAACCTGGGACCATGTGGATAACACGTCGATTTGGGATCCTGCCGACGGTAAGCGCATGACCGGCTTAGAGGGCGCCCAAGATAGACTACTGTTTTCATCTGATGGGCAGCTCTACAGTATGGCCGCTGGCGCGACGTCAGTCGCTAATCTCGGTGAATTCGCAGCCGGGGATCGAGGTATTCGGGCGGTTGCCACCAACGATACTGGGCAGACAGTAGTACTCGGGGATAACGTGTATGTATCCAGCGATCTTGCAACCGACGGAACTCTTAGCGCTTCCACGGACCAGGTAGCGGATAGTCGCGGTGTTACGGTGTTTCCCTCATCGCTCACCTCAGGTGGTACGCTCGACACCTTTCTACTGGTTACTTTCGAAGTTGACGGCAAGGTGTTTACCTCTCCTGATGGGGATAGTTGGACCGAGGCGGACTCGAACAGCAGCATCCCTGGCGAACGGTCCTTTGCCAGTGTGGCGTGGGTGGAGCATCGAGAGTTACTGGCCGTGGGAACGCTCAGCAAGGGGCAGGACACCAGTGCCCGCGGGTACTATGAAGTAACCGGTTCATCCGGGAGTTCCGGGTATAGTTTTTCTTTCACCAACGACGATATTAGCGATAACTATAGAGGTAGCGAACTATCCTCCAGCGGCATCGCTCGCTTCGTCTACTATGCTGACAGCGATACGCTGTTTGCGCTCACTCACGGCAGGGGCCTGTGGCGCACCGCCTACGAGTCCGACAGTGTGGGCGGGCCGGAGTGGTTCTGGGAGTAGCGCCCCTGGCTACTTCCCAGCGGGGCGGCTTTCACGGTCTAGTACTGCGCGTCCGGCTCGCCTAGCTCGTACTCCTGCGCTTTGCTCCTCTCGGCCCTCGTTGACCTAATTCTGCGAAGTGCTTCCACGACCCGCTTGCAACATGCGCGTAAGCGCTTCCGGGACCGGAGTGCGGGGAATTGCAACTTGCGCGGATTCCCTCCGTGGCGGCGCGAGCTCGGATTTGTAACCCACGGAGCTATTTCCGCTTCCAAAACGAGATCGGTTGAGCTCATTAACTGACTGCAGACGTCCGGAACGTCCCCAGCTATCAGCCCCAGTACCCTGGACCAGGGTGAAGCCCCACCCCCCAAACTGATTTTCCCGGATGCGCGCCGCTCCGTCGGAACCAAGCCGAACTGCCGCACCGAGCTCCGCGCCTATGCCGGAGGCCAGGAGGTGACTCCGTCGGACCACCAGATCGTCAACGCCGGTTCCGTCCACCGTAACGCCGGTAGCGGCAACACCGGGGGCCGCCCCTGTGGTCTCTGCAGCGCCCACCGCGGAAACCCACAGCAGCGAGTCGTCTACGGAGACGGGGCTATCTCCGCCGGCCACGGCGATACCATCGGCGGCGACCCGCGTGATGACGGCACTTGTGGAGATCTCCACCGGGGCGTCGCGCAGAAAGACACCGTACCCGTACCCCTGGGAGTCGATATCGATCACGCTATCGGAGATCGACACCCGGCCGCCACGGGCGCGGATAGCGATGGCAGATCGCCGTCCCGCGCCATAGATGAGGGATCCCTCCACCGTGATATCAGCATTTCTCCCCCGGATAAGAATCGGGTCATCGGAGTCGGCCTGAACCACTGAAGACCGAATCTCCAGGAGGCTATCTTCCGCGTAGAGCAGACCGGAGATATCGACGGGACGCTGGGGCGTGATGCGCGAGCTTTCCACGGTGAGACGCGCACCGGCGGCAATCCGGGCGCCGGCCATGATCGTATCGCGAATCGAGGCGGTGCCACCATTCATGGATAGTTCCCCCAGCGAGCTTGCCTCCGTCTCAAAAGCAGCCCCACTGGTTACCTGCACGGCGCGTGTCACACTGCTGTCGAAGAGCGCGGTTGTTCCTCCGGCGAGTACGAGGGCCGGCAGGTGGCCCGTCTGCAGCGCAACGTGACGAAGTTCGAGATGGTGACTCGGGTGCGCGGGAGCAAAGTGCAGCGGTTGCGACAAGGAGACTCCTTCCAGGCGCAGCGCAGTGGAAAGCGTCAGCGTATCTATCTCGCGGACTACTACCGATGTCCCCGAACTCTGAGCGATCCAGCGCTCCGGTGTGTAACCACCGAGCAGATTCAGCGGACGCGACGCCGTGGCGGTGGCCGCGGCCACGAATAGTTCCGGGGAGAGTGAGTACTCGCCGGTGGCCAGGAAGATCGTGTTCCGCGAACCGCCGGAGATGCGCTCCAGCGCCTCGTCCAGCGATGCCAATGGGCGCTGCCGGGATCCGTCCCCCGTTTCGTCACTGCCGGTGGAGGCGGATACGTGCAGGGAGGTGGCGTCTATGGTAACGTCCCACGCGGCGATTCCGGTGCTCCGATTTCCGGCGCGATCGATCGCGTACGCCTCGATGCGGTAGACGCGCGGTTCTCGAAGATCCTCCTGAAGACGTAGGTCTTCCTGGGAATAGCGCCCAAAGTCCGCGGCGGTGCCGGCACCGGTGGTGTCTGTATTGCTGGTGTCTGCATCGGTGCGGAGCCGGTACATAATCGTGTCGTCAGGGTCGTTCGGGAGAAGACTCACCACCCGGCCCCTACTGTAGTATCCGCCGGCGACGGCACCGGCGAGCTGCGGAAGTGCGGGTGGTTCCCGGTCGATAACAAACGAAACTGACCGCTCCTCAGAAACCGGCGTCTCTCCCTGGAACGTGCGATAGCGCAGACGATAATGGGTCGTTTCTCCCACCGACGCGCTAAAGACTAACGGCTCCGCATAGCGCGCCGATGAAACGCGCACCGCTCCGGGGGAACTACCGTCGCTGCTCACGGTGAAACGGATCTCGCCGTTGCCGGAAAACTCTACGGTCCGTCCGGTCGGGTAGCGTTCGCCGTCACGCACGCCGGATAGTTCCGCCGGCGGCTGTGACCGGGCTGCCTCCAGCTGAAGTACTTCCGTCTCGCTCCGTCGGCCGGATTCCCCCACGGAAAAATAGGCCAGACTGACGCGGAAGGCGCCTTCGGGAATCGCCCAGGGAATGACTCCGTCGGAGACTGAGAAGGGCTGCATTTCCGGGTCAGCTTCCGAGTCGGTAATGACCGAAACGAAGATGTGCTCTGCCTGAGCGCCGGCCCAGTACACCGTACCGCTGCGGCCGTCAGGGGCGTAGCTAACATACGGCGCCGCCGGTGTTCTCGGGCGCTCAGGATCAATCGTCACCACCAGTTCGATGACGCGACTCCGTTCCGGTCCCCGTTCCCGGTAGGCGTTAATGCGATAGGTACCGCGGGAGAGGATTCTGGGCTCCGCATAGGGAACGAACTGATCGTCCGCTGTGGTGGAGTCTACTTCACGGATTCTCCAGCGCACTCCCTCAGAAACCCGCACCTCAAGCACTGCTTCCCGGGAACGGATGATATGAGGGTCTTCGGGAAGGCGTCCATTGATCATCAGCTGCGGCGGTTCAGGGCCCCGATTGAGCGGGGCAATTATCGGAATGTTTTCCAGCGCCGTCTGATTGCCGGCGCGATCGCGGGCATAGGCGCTGATGGTGAGGGAGTTTTCGATGCGGGTTCGGTCGATCGTAACCGGGCTTGTGTAGCGGCGGTAGGGATCGCTGGGACGCAGTCGATACCAAATTGAGGTATCCTCTCGGGAGGGCTGCTCAAACGCCACGACGCCACTGGACTCAGGATCGGTGCTCAGCACGGGGGCCTGCGGAGGGCGACGATCGACGGTGACCTCCATCTGGTACACTGGAGACCATCGGTCGCGGCCGGGGAAGCGTCCTCGAACACGGATCTCCCATCGCTGTTCGCTGCCGGCGGGAGTGGTCAGTGCGATTCCCTCATCTACCCGGGGGCTGCTGGCTTGGGGTAACAGCGCTTGACCGTCGGAAGTGGCTTCATAATGGAGCTCCAGGTCATCGTGGGGGGACGGAAACCGAACGCGAGTCACCTCGTCCCGGGAGATGAACACGCCCGGAGTGACCTCCGTAGCGGACGCCAAGTGCGGTGGTGGTACCTGCGGAGCTCGCCGGTCGATTACGGGATACGCGGTGATTGTTGGGCTGATTTCGCTATCAAAGATCCGATACGCGTCAATGCGGTACCGCCGGCGCGCGTTCGGTACCCCGGACAGCTCCACCGGAGTTTCATAGACCGCATCCGGGGAGCCATCGAGGCGATAGAAGATCTGGCCATTTCCCGACAGCGTGACTCGATTCTCTTCCACGGTGATTTCTGGTGGTGATAGCGGTGTGCGGTCGATAATCGTTGCCGGGGCCTTGGGGTCATCGCCCAGCCGGAGCTGTGCCGCGTAGCCCACCGGTGGTCTCCATCGTACCGGCACCGTATCGCGGAAGCGCAGAACTTCACCCCCGGTGGCACTGTTAGTCACCGTGGTGGTGTGCGACCCATCGGGGGCGGTCAGCGACACGGTGATTCCGTCATCGGTGATCTGCCCGGTAGAACGTTCCGGAGGAGCGCGGAGCCCGCTGAGCGACATGGTCCGCTGCGTCCACCGGCCGCCGGGAAAACGGGCTCTCACTCGGATACTTTGCGCCGCAACGGTAGATAGGTCTATTCGCGTGGTACCCAGCATCGACTCAGTAAAACGCGCCGCAGTGCCGTCGCCGGTTTCGGCCCACTGTACTTCGGTACCCGCCAGAGAATAAACCGCTACTACTCCCGGCTCTTCGCCGCGGGCAACTTCCGGTGTGGGCGCTCGGCGTCCGTCAAGCAGATACACCAGGCGAGTGTCATGATCAGCGGTGTCGGCGCGGTAGCGTACCACCACTGTTCGGGTTCCCTCGGGGGGAGGAGTCAATTCGGCTGCCCGCAGCCAGCGTGGATCGCGATCGGTGACGGCGCGGTCCTCAAAGGTATAACGGGAGCGGCGGGCCGGCGGGGACAGGCGCACGGTGGTGGTTGATCGCCCCTGCGGGGGAATTGAGCTACTGACTTCCTGGGAGACTTCCTGTGACCAGGAGACGCTCCGGCGGTAGGGTTCTCCGGTGGACTGGATCGTGGCCTGCACGGTGAGGTGAAACTCTCCTTCCCCAGGAATTACCGGGGTCTCCAGGTACCCTATCTCTTGGGATTGAGAACCGGAGTGTGTGAGGCGCAGGGAGACGTCGGTGAGTCCCGTGTCGTCAAGGACGAGGGCCTGCTCGTTGGCGTAGGTACCAGGTCGCGGACTCAGGAGTGGGTCGGTACGCGGCGCCGCCTCGCGGGAGCGGTCGATGCGGTACTGGTAGGTAGCCACGGAGCTTCGATTACCGGATCGATCCACCGCATAGGCGGTGATCCGGTAATCCTGCACCGTCCCCGGTTCTCCTGCAAGTCGGAGTCCCCGCGGTGGAAGCGGTGTGAATCGAGACCCCGCTTCATCGAGGATTCGCAGGGAGATCTCATCGGTAGAAGATCCTTCCCGCGGCACCAGGCGTATCGGAGTGGTGTGTAACCCTGGGGGTGGGAGGAACTTAGGCGCATCGGGGGCCAAGGTGTCCAAGATGAACTCTCCCACCCGGATTGTACTCGGTTCCCCCACGCGCCGGACCGCGAGGTGATAGCGGATCTCCGCGGAGTCGGGGGCGTGGAGTTCGATGCCATCGATGAGCGGGAGAAAATAGGTGGTATGGGGATCGCCGGCGGAATCAAGAAATCGGTACTCCAGTTCTCGCGTTCCCCGAGGCGACAGCACGATCGAATCCGCGTACGTGCCGGGGGCGACACCGATCTCGTCCCAGAGGAGTTCCTCCGGGGGCATCGATTCTTGTCCGGCAACACCGGCTATGACAATGAGACTCACAAGGGCGAAACACAGGGAGCGCACCGCCGATACGATCATGGCAGTCCGTGCAGAATATGCTTGACGGTGTCGCTGGTGAACTGTTCATCGATCTCAGACGGCTCAAGGCCCACCAGTTCATGACTGAGATAGTGAATCCACTGGTCGTTCACCGGAGAGGTGATTTCGTGTTTACGGCAGTAGTAGTCCGGTTGAATCGGGAGACGCTCATCGACGTATTCACGAATCTTGTAGTCGTGGACTGCGATACGAATATCGTTACGGGGGATACCTTTTTCCAGGATGATCTCCACCAGGTGGTTCACCGTGCGCCCCGTATCGAAGATGTCGTCCACCAGCAGCACGCGGTCACCGCTACGGAGATGCTCCGGGCTATAGGTCCAGCCATCGACACTGACGCGTTCCTGTTGGTGGATATCCGTGTAGGAGCGGGCCACCACGGCGGCGTAAAACACCGGCCGCTGGCCACGACGGACGAACTTAAAGAACTCACTGATCACATTGCCCATATAGGCGCCACCCCGGAGGCTGACGTAGATCACATCCGGGATGAATCCCTCACGATAGATATGATTGGCAAGCTCGATCGCATTGTTGCGGATCTCATCGTAGGGAATAAACTCTTTGTTGCTCATTGGTTCAGCTCAAGGGTCTGCTCGGTTCCCTCACGAAGAACGGTGAGTTCAATCGTGCCGTCGGCAGCGTTAAGTTCACGGTAGAAACTCAAAAGATCGGGGATGGCTTCATCGTCAAGGGCGGTGAGGATGTCCCCTACCCGGATACCTGCGGCCGCTCCAGGGCTGCGATTCTCGACGGTGCTAACGAGGACGCCTTCCTGCGAGGCGTCCAGCTCGATATCTTCTCGGAGCTCGTCGGTCAAAGGAAATACGGAAAACCCCGGCCACAGCCGTGAGTTCAAGTTGGCGATCGCCGATTCCGACTCCCGTTCTCCGATGCGCACCTCCACGGTCATTTCGTCGCCGGCCCGGATGATTTCAAACGTTGCCACTTGATCCACGGGCAGTTCCCCCACCTCCAGGACCAGTTCATCGGAGTCCTCCACCGTGACTCCGTTAATTACCTTCACGAAGTCACCCGGCAGCAGGCCCCCATCGTCGGCGGGAGAATCCAGAAAGACGTGGTGCACCAGAGCACCGTCGCGGTTGGGGAGCGCCAGTGATTCCGCCAGTTCGTCGGTTACACTGCGTATACTCACCCCGAGCCACCCGTAGCGAACCGCTCCGGTTTCAATGAAGTCATCGATCGACCGGACCACGTTGTTAATCGGAATAGAGAAGCCCAGTCCCATGCTTCCGCCGGTTTGGGAGGTGATCCAGGTATTGATTCCGACCAGCTCACCGGCCAGGTTGACCAACGCCCCGCCGCTGTTTCCGCGATTGATCGCGGCATCGGTTTGAATGAAGTCGCTAATATTGCCGGCGGGTCCGCCCCTGCGTTCCACCGCGCTCACGATCCCCGCCGTCACGGTGGATTGGAATCCAAAGGGACTGCCGATCGCCATGACCCAGTCCCCCACCTGAAGAGCGCTGGAGTCACCGATCTGGGCCACGGGAATGTCGGTGTCGCTGGTGAAGGATATCATCGCAAGGTCCTTGCGGGCGTCCTTACCTACGATCTCGGCGGAGTAGTCGGAACCATTATCCAGGGTCACGGTAATCTCGTCGGCGTTCCCGATCACGTGATCATTGGTCATGACGTAGTACAGCTCTCCATCTCGACGTACGATCACCCCGGAACCGAGTCCCTGGGACCGAAACTCCCGTCCCTCACGATCGGGCTGATCGCTATCGGGCTCCCCAAAGAAGAAGTCAAACCACGGAGCGTCGTCTCCGTTGGGGGCATCCTGACGGCGCACCTCTTCGACATCGATCCGGACAACGCTGGGGAGTGCCACCGCGGCAACTTCCCGAAAACTCTCCTGGAGCGCCTGCGGGTCGGATTGAACCGAGGGCCGATCCTGGGCGGAGGCACGGGAGGATGGCTCCACCTGGGTTGAGCAGGAGAACAGGGTTACGGATAAGACGAATCCCAGGATCAGTCCGGAAAGGACTAAGTTTACGACCAGCAGTTTTCTCATGAAATCGATACCTCCGGTACTGAATGTACCGATTCTCGTTTGCGTCGGGTAAGCACTTCGGTATGATCTCTGAAAATCGCCACCGTATGCTCAAAATGGGCGGACACTCTGCGATCAGCAGTGACGACCGTCCACTCGTCGTCCAGCACATCCACGTCGTCACCGCCGAGGTTTACCATGGGCTCCACCGCCACCACCATTCCCGGCTTGAGGCGGGGGTTGGGGCCGCGACCCACGTAGTTGGGTATCTGAGGATCCTCGTGCAGATCCAGGCCCACTCCGTGACCGCAGTAGGGACGGACCACCCCGTAGTCGTGCTGGCTTACCAGCCGGTATACGGCGCGGGATATATCATTGATACGATTACCCGCAACCGCAGCCTGGATGCCTTCCTCCAGACTCTGGCGCGTCACGTGTAGAAGGGTGTCTACCTCCGCTGACACCGTCCCCACGGGGACAGACAGAGCGGAATCGCTATAGTATCCATTGTATTCGATGCCACAATCGATGCTTACCACATCACCATCATGCAGAATCCGCTCACCGGGAATTCCATGAATTACGGCCTCATTCACCGAGGTACAGAGCGCGCCGGGAAATCCTTGGTATCCGAGAAACGCCGGACGTCCGCCAAGCGCCTTGATGTCTGAGCGCGCCACCTGATCGAGGTAAGCGGTCGTCATTCCCGGTTCAATGATCTGCTCGAGGTGATCGAGCACGTCTGCTAACAGATGACATGATTCGCGGATGCCGGCGATCTGTTTAGCCGTCTTGATCCGTATCATTGCGGAATCGTAGCACGTTCATTGGGGGGGTGCAACAAGACGCTCGTAGGAGGCCAGACTCAGATCTTCGGGGGCGAGCTCCACTGCACGCTGGAGCGTGTCCATCGCCGCCTCCCGGTTACCGGCGATGCGCTCGTACTCTACCCTGAGCAGGAGGGTTTGGAACTGCGCGCGGGTGAACGCGGTTTCCGAGAGCGCCGGGCCACGATTTATCCACTCCTCAAGATCCTGAAGTGCGTCGGCAACCTCAGCCTGCGGAAGGTGGTACAAACCGAAGAGGACCCGATTGTAGCGAGCGGTCCAGGAGTCTTCAGGATACTGCTGGAGCAGCGCTTCCGCCCGGGAAAGATCCCCCCGCTGCCGAGCGCTATGGAGATGGACGGTGGTGGCCCACTCCGCGTGCTCCGGCGGATAGCGCCCGCGGAGCCGATCGATTCCGGTGAGATCCCCCCGAGTTGCCAGAAACCTCGCCAGGTACTGAGCCACGAGATCCGCCTCGGGATGGTCATTCAGGTATTGCCACAGATCGCTTTCCAGGCGCGAGAGGGGTCGGCGCGGTCCCAGAATGGCCCGTGTCAGGATCCAGTCGCGATGGCGCTGCTCTCCTGTAGGGCGTACCACCAGCGAAGGCCCTAGAATTTGGGCAGCCTCCAGCCGCTCACCTCGCGCGGTCAACACCCCGGCCAGCTCCCCGCGCAGCACCGCGGAGTCACTATGAAACCGTAGTCCCTCCCGCAAAATCGATACGGGATTGCCATCACCGAGCTGGGCGGTGATCGCCGCATCGTTGAGAAACGCGATCGGATCATGCCCCGCGGCCACTTGCTGCAGTTCCCGGTAGAATCGGCGCGCCTCTCGTAGCCGTCCTTGAAGAACGAGACCATCGGCGTGAATCAGAAGAATATCCGGTTCAACCGCCCTCGTTCCCGATAGGGAGCGCAACTGTTCAAAGAGCCAGTCGACATCCCGCAGCCACACTGCCAGATAGAGCGGCGCCGATTCACGCTCGGCCGAGGGAAGGACCTCCGCCTCGCGGACGCGGGTCATCAGTGAGCGCGTCCCCTCGCGATCACCGGCGGCGGCCGCTTCCAGCGCGGCGTTGACGCCGTACGCCCCCAGGAACGTCGCGTCCCAGGCGGTGCGCAACGTTTCCCCGGAGGGAGCGGTCTCGGCGGCGGCGATCGCGCGGAGCACCGTGTACTCCGCAGGCAGTTGCGAGAACCTCGCAAGGCGTTCCCGGGATGCCTCGGGCTGATCGGGGTCGATTTCAGTGAGCACGCGAAGAAACTGCGGGAGGTCTTCCGCTGGAGTATCGCCGTCGAGGGGGAGCAGTTCCCGGGCATCCGAGCGGCTGCCGCGCCGGAGTGCCGCCAGCGCTCCGGCGTACCGCCAGCGGGTATCATCAGGGAAGCGTTGCATCGCCGGTTGTGCAAGAGCATAGACCGCACCCCAGCGGCGCGGCTCCTCCAGCTCCCAGGCCACTCGCATCAACGTTTGCCAGTTGCCGGTGGTTCGGGCAAACTCCGCTGCCTCCAGTAGCGTGGAGGTGGCGGTGTCTCCCCGTTCGATGCGGCGCAGGATACGGCCAAACTGCACCGAGTCGCGGATCGCTTCGACGGATATCCCAATCGTGACCACCGTGGCTACGGCAACCACCAGGGCAGCGGAAAAAACTATGATCCGTCGCGTTCGATCCATGAAACTCCTACCGAGTCAGGTGCTTGCGTACGCCATCGAGAACACCGTTTATGAAACGGAACGCTTCGTCCGTGGACATCTCCTTGGCAAGCTCTACCGCTTCGTCGATCGTAACCTGGGCGGGTATATCCGGCTGAAACCGCAGGGAGTATACCCCTACCCGCAGAATCGCCAAATCGACCCGGGCGAGTCGCTCTATATCCCAATGCTCCAACTGGCCGGTGATAAGCTGATCCACGGTGGGTAGTTCCTGTAAGGTACCCTGTACCAGTAACCGCGGAAACGACAGGTCGTCCTCGTCGGAGGGATCGATCCACGAAAAACTCAGCAACGCGCTGTCTGGAGTCTTACCCACATCCCAACTGTAGAGCGCCTGCACCGCCAAACGACGGCCCTTTCGCCGCGAAATCGCCTTGCTCACCAATCCAGGTTCTCGGGATAACGGGTAATCTCCGCCTCATCCTGCAGGCGGGCCAGCACCTCTTGTACGGATTCCTGAAAGATCTGCTGCTGCTGCTGATTGAGGATATACGCCTCGATCTGATCACGGACGGTGGTGCTCTCCCCCGGAAGCAGGGGGTCATCCAGTTGCAGGAGTCGCGGTGAGCGACGATCGGTCACGCGAATGATGTGGAGGCCCACGTTGCTTTCTAATACGCCGGAAACATCGCCCTCTTCAAAATCGAGGACCTGATCCACGAAGTCGCGCCCAAGCTGGTTCACCGCTTGATCATCCCCACGGACGATATATCCGAAATCCCCTCCGGAGTAGCGGGCGTCATCGAGGGAGTCTCGCAGAAGTTGCTGAAACTCCGCGTTACCCCGGTCCAGGCGCCGCGCCAGCGAGGCGGCCAGCCGGCGAGCTTCCTGTTCCTCCTCGCCTTCCGTGCGGCGCAGATCGAAAAAGAGATGATCAAAGCGGGCCATGGCGGGATTGGTAAACTGCTGGGCGTTTTCCTCGTATACGCGACGGATCTCGCGGGCGGTGGGCTCTTCCAGGCCGGTGTTAAAGCGGTCCTGTGCCTGCTGCAGGATAAACTGTTCCTGGATCAGCCGATTGCGAATCTCCTCCACGTACTCGTCCCATTCCAAGCCGGTCTGATCTCGGATGAGCTGGCGGAACTGCGCGTCGGTCACCGGTTGACCGATCGATTGCCTTTGGGCGTTGATCGCCTGGTCGATATCGTCATCACTGACTCGGACATTGGCGCGGGCTGCCGCCTGATTGAGGAGCACGTCCCCGATCTGCGCCTCCAGCACTTCTTCGCGCTGGTCTTCCGTGAGATCACGGCCCATTTGCCGCTCCAGCATTTCTACCTGCTGGCGGAGCTCTCGCTGGCCAATATTTACCGTTTCCGTGAGACGGACGATCGCTACCGGGCGATCTAACACTTGGGCGGCAAGTGTGCCGGCCAGGAGCATAAGCGCACCGACCAACGCGATTGTACGGGTTCGTTTCATAGTCATAACCTTATCATGCGGTTTCAAAATATCCGAGTTCTTGCTGAAGTTTCTTTACCCCCGCCAGACGCTGGTCCAGAGCGAGTCCCCGTTGCAACGAACGAAACGCGGCGCGCCGGTTTCCCAGGGCCAGATGCATCTCGGCAGCTTTCTTGTGACAGAAGGCGGTCTCTTTCTTGGGGAGATCCCAGCCGATCATCTCGCTGAGACAGCGCAGTACGTGGTACGGATCTTCCCTTTCCGGCATTTTGAAACACACCACCGTTCTCAGGCGTTCATGGACATCCTGCATGAAGTGACGAAAGTACGGTCGCTGCTGTTCGAAACGGACGATCGCCGCCAAGAGGGAAAAGGCGCGCTGAAATTCATCGCGCTCCTCGTATTCCTCCGCCAGCAGAAAGGCGCAGTCCATGAAGTCTTCGCGTCCGAGATACTTGGACAGCTCAAAGTCTCCCGCCGCCACCAGAGAGTCAAAGATCTGAAGCGCCTCCTCCGGATTGTCATGGAGGAGATCGTAGAACACGAGTTTTGCCTGGGACTCGTGGTCGTCTTTGTGAGAACGAAGGTACTCGGCGTAATCGAACTCCGGGATCGTCGCGGAGCGGACGCCGTGAACGCGGTCATACTCCTCG
>CAYQRW010000044.1:0-17293 GCA_964419735.1 uncultured Spirochaeta sp. | reverse complement strand
GCGCCGGTGTGGGCGTTTCCCCTGGCGGCGGCTTCTTCGGTCCTGCTGCTGGTCACCGTGATCATGGGCAGCCGCCGGGAACGCACCAACCACCAGCTGATCGCGGAGCGGCTCAGCGGCCTGCATGCATCGGGAATTGCTCCGGTGGCGCGTACCATGTGGGCGATTACCAAAGGACAACTGGCGGTAGACCCACCCCCCAAACCATCGCTCTGGGATGCTGCAGGTCCCTTATCGAACTCGTTTCAAGCGGCGGTGACCGCCTTTAACGAAACGGTTGCCGCCACCGCATCCCTCACCGATGCGGCCATGAGCCTCACGGCGGTACCGATTAAGCGCCTTACCTACACAGGAATCGATGACTTTTCCCATGGCCGAAAGGCGGCGCGCCTCGTAGCTGAGCTGGCGGGACCCAGCGCCAGGGTGGCGGTGGTTGCCGTTGATCATACCACCAACTATTCGGTTTTGCGGGAGCGCGGTTTCACCACGACCCTGGCGGCGGAGTTTCCGCAGGTCACCGTGGCCGATATCATCTACAGCGGCCGCAAGGCCGACCGAGCGGTGTCAGGAATCGTGACCCTTCTGAGCCAAGATCCCTCGATTACCGCCGTTTATCAGTTGGAGGAGGCCTCCTCCACCAAGGTCTTTGCGGCGCTCCAAGAGGCGTTTACTCCGGAGCGGGTGGTTCTCATCGGCCATGGTCGCCGTTCGGAGTTTCTTTCGTTCTTTGAATCGGGACATCTCAACGCAACGCTCACGCAGAGCCCCTATCTTCAGGGCTTTAATCCGCTGATCAACATCTACAACGCCCTCACCGTCGGCTGGCAACCGGAGACGCCGAGACAGTTCATCACTCCGGATGTGGTCACTCAGGACAACTATCGGACGATGCTGGAGAACCCGGTAGACACCACCGGCCGAGCAGAGCCTGCCGCCGGCACGGCGAATAAACTGTATAAGCTGGTGTATCTGGTTCCCAAAGACTACGACTTCTGGCCGCCGGTGAAACGGGGCGCCGAAGAAGCCGGCCAGCTCCTTGCGCAGCACGGTACCCGCGTGACCGTTTCGCTCCCCGACGACCCTGCCAACCCGTACGAGTTGGAACAGTGGCATCGCATGATTCGGCGCGCCGCCGATAACGGCGCGGATGGCATCGTGGTTCCGGTCTTTTCGGATCGGCTGATTCCGACGATCAACGAGGTGGCCCAGCGGGGAGTCGTGGTGGCAACCTACAACCAGGAACCGGCTTCCCTGCGGGAAATGATCGCCGGGGTTCGGGAACAGGCGGCCCGCGTAGCTGAGACCGGTGAGCAGCTTTCCGCCAGCGCGGAACAGTCTCAGTCCGCCGTGTCCCGAGTAGACTCCGCGGTAGAACAGCTCCAGGAGGACGCGCGCCGCCAGGATGACACCGGGCGCAGCATCACCGATGCCTCTGAGACACTCAGGGCATCGCTAGAAAACTTAATGCACCAGATGGCCTCGATCGTGGAGCGGGCGGGGTCGATCCGCGATCTCGCCGATGATGGGTCGGCTACGGTGACACGGGGAGTACAGGAGACCGATGAATCGGTGGAGGCGGTGAGCAACACCTCCAAGGTGGTTGAGAAGTTGTCCAACCGCTCCCGAGATGTGGCAAATCTGATCCAGGCGATTACGGATATCGGCGACCGCACCCACATGCTGGCGATGAACGCGGCGATCGAGTCCGCCCGGGCGGGTGAGGCGGGCCGCGGTTTTGCCGTAGTGGCCAATGAGATTCGCGGGCTCTCCGCCCAGTCTCAGGAAACCAGTTCCCGAATCGAGAATGAATTGGGGGCGATTATCGCCGACATCGAGGCGGTCCACGGCACCGTCTCCACCAGCATGGAGTATATGCATCGGAATCGAACCGCCGCCACCGAGATTCGCGGCACGTTTGAAGAGATCCACTCCGCGGTCCAGGCCAACAGCACTGCCATGGCCGCGATAGATCGGGAACTGGAAGCGATAACCGCCCAGATCTCCACCGTGGGGGATTCGGCGGATCAGTTTCGGGAGAGCCTGGCCGCGCTCCGCTCCGGCCTGAGCGAGGTGGTTACCGCCAATCGCGAGATCGCGGCGGCGGTAGATGCGGTAACCGAAAGCAACAACCGTCTGCGCACGGCCGCCACGATTCAGGATCGCATGCTCCGCGGATTTGAGGTCTAACCGCCCCGCCGGCGACAACGGCCGGTGCGTTACGGGAGGGAAATCAGCTGTCCGCAGCCCCCAAATCCCCGCACATTGTTGCGCGCTACCACTAACACCCGATCCACCCCATCCGGTATGGAAACGCCGGCGAGGGAGCGGGTAAACGGCTGCTCGTTGTCGTGGGGATGCGCCAGGACGCGCTCACCGTACACCGTGCCGTCATCGGGATGCACCACGACCCAGCCGTCGGCATAGTACTCCCAACCGTCATCGTTGTGCTCCACCGTGACCGAAAAGCGCCATCCAGACCCTGACGGCTGAACCGACACATCTCGTACCTGGGCCAAGTCCAGATCATCACTGCACACCTCTGGGTGACCGGCAAGCGGATCTTCTTCCAGATTCTGGCCAAACAGGAGCACCCCCGGCACTCCTATAAGCAAGACACTGACAAGGACAGTCTGAGTTAGTTTCTTATTCATGCATATAAAACTAACCAGGTCGGTAAGTAGAGTAAAGGGGGGAGGCAGATCCCGAAGCTCCCGGCGCCGGCCGTCGTGTCCCGCGGGATGACAAAAATCCTCCGGAAGCACCCGTTCGCACCGCCTGAATCTCAGCAATGATCGCCAGAGCGATATCCTGCGCGTCGCGGCCCCCAAGATCGAGGCCGATCGGAGTATGGATCTCCGGAAGTCGTTCAAGATCGAATCCCTCCCTGGCTTGCCGCTCGATGCGTTCGGTGTGCCGCCGCCGCTTGCCCAAGGCCCCGAGATATCCCACCGAAGGCTGCCCCATGAGCATCCGAAACAAGTCATCTTCGAACCGCGGTTCATGGTTGAGCGAGACCACTGCACAGCGGGCACCGATCCCGCCAGGGCCAACTCCCACCACCTGCGGCAGATCCCGCGGCCAGCAACAGATCACCTCATGCGCCGCGGGGAACAGCTCCCGGCGGGCGTACATCTCCCGGGGATCGCTAATCACCACCCGATAGCCCATCTCTCTTCCAAACACCGCCAAGGGTGCCGCCGGAGGCCCGGCACTGACGATCAGAAGCAGCGGCTTCGGCGGACGAGGTTCCACCAACTCAGACCACTCCACCCCGTCCACGATGGTCGTCCGGTGCCAGGGCGCCTCCAGCGCCGCCGTAGTATGCGCCGAACCCGCAATATGCGCCGCATCCGCAATACTCGCCGTGTTGGCGCTCGGCGTCTCCCAATAGTGGGTTACATCCACGGTGCCATCGCCACTCACTCGGTAGCGGGTCACCAACGCGCTGCCTATTGGGGGAAACAACGCCTCCGCCTGCTGGGAATCAACATACTCGAGGATGACCTCGATCCGCCCGTCACAGTTGAGCCCTACCTCCAGGAGTGGGTCGGACACGGGCCCGTAGTGTAGCGTTCGCGGCACCTGGTCCCGGAATACCTCGGCTGCGCGGCGCGCCACATCTCCCTCGACGCACCCGCCACTGACCGAACCGATAAACGTCTCCCCCTCGGTAATCACCATTCGGCTTCCCAGCGGACGACTCGACGAGCCCTGCACGCCGCAAATCGTGGCTACCACCACCGCCGCACCTCGCTCCAGCTCCGTATCCATATACTCTCGGATGAGTTCTTCGTCACGCACAGGCGCATGATACCGCAGCCGCCCCAGGAGATAAAAGCTAACCATTGCCCTACCAAACTAAAGATTCGTGGCGTATAATTGGCCTCATGGAGAGTTCACTCTTTACCGAAGCGATAGAGGTGGTGTCTGAGGCGGTTCTCCTTCTCGACCCCGAAGGTCGTCTTCGGTACGCCAATACCTCCGCTTGCGAACTACTGCGGCGAGATTCCAGCTCCCTCCGCGGGGTACACATTGCCGATCTCTGCGAGCCTGAGTACAGAGAAGAACTGACGGCGGCGCTGACAAAGGTAATTGGGTCATCTCCAGTGGTGATAGCACGGGACCCGATCTTTGGATCACAGGTGAATGAGAATTCCGCGGTAGAACTGACCGCGCTTCAGCACGGCAAGGCGATCCTGGCGGTGCGGCGACAAACGACATCTCCCGAATACTCTACTCCGAACCTCACGGAACAAGATCCCGTCACCGGGCTTCTAAGTCGGCGTTCCCTTCCGCTGATAGTGGAACAGGAGCTTTCGCGGGCTCGTCGCACCGGGAATCCTCCGATTGCGCTCCTGTTTGTGATGCTCCGTGACTTCAAACAGATCAATCAGATGCACGGCCACCGGGTGGGAGATCTGCTTCTCGAGAACAGCGGGCTCCGTATTCGCGAAACGGTGCGCAAGAGCGACTTTGTATTTCGCTGGGAGGGGACGAACCTGGTAGTACTCCTCCCCGATCTGGCGACGCGCCTCGATGCCATCCTGGTGGCGGAGAAGCTCCACAGTGCGGTCACCATCCCCTACCGATTCCGGGGACTGGACCTGGCCCCGGGGTGTCATGTAGGCATCGCGATCTTTCCCGATGATACCACCGACGCCGACGAACTGTTCAACTGTGCCAATTCCGCCGTCATTGAGGCCGAACAGCAGGACCAGCCGTTTCTGTACTACGATCACCTCACCCACCAGAAAGCGAGCGACCGTCTGACGCTCAAGACCGGTCTGCAGCGCGCCTTTGAGAGGAACGAGCTTGAGCTGTACTACCAACCCATCGTCCGTCGTGACCACTCCGTGGCCGGTGCGGAAGCCCTCATGCGGTGGAACCATCCCACTCGCGGAGTTCTCGGCCCGGCATCCTTTATCGAACTTGCCGAAGATAGCCGCCTCATCGGCCCCATCGACAAACTGGCGCTCTACGGCGCGTGCCGACAGTTGCAGGCGATGCAGGACACACCGGACCTGTTCCTAACCCTCAATGTAAGTGCCACCAATCTGGCGGACCCCGCCTTTCCCTCGATAGTCGGTCAAGCGCTGCGGGACACCGGTCTGGCAGATCCCTCCCGGCTCAAGCTGGAACTCACCGAAAGCGGTACGGGAGAGCATCGCGAGCGATTCGTGGAGGTTATGAGTGAGATTCAATCTCAGGGAGTAGAAATCTGGATCGACGACTTCGGAACCGGCCAGTCATCATTGAGTTATCTGAAGTATCTGCCCGTCTCCACCGTCAAAATTGACAAGGATTTCGTCACCGAACTGGGTACGGACGCCTCCGATATCGACTACCTTCGAGGAATCGTGGAAACGGTCCGCTCGCGAGGAAAACCGGTCGTGATCGAGGGGGTGGGAACGGAAGCACAACTGCGCCTGGTCTCCGACCTGAACGTGGAATACCTGCAAGGATTCTACTTTGCCCAACCCATGCCGGCGGAGGAGCTGATGCAGTTTATCGCAGACCACCGGTAGTGAACCTCGGTCCTGGGCAGGCCCCGCCGAGAGCGGGGCCCAGGATCGGGAAGCTACTCGCGATACCAGCCGTACGGTGAACGATCGGTATTGATGTAGATAGTCTTGTACTGGGAATAGCTTTCTAAGCTTGCTTTGTGCACCTCCCGGCCGTAGCCGGACTCGCCAAACCCACCGAAGGGAGAACCGCTCACCACCGGATGGTAGTCGTTTACCCACATCGTTCCCGTCCGTACCGCCTGCGCCACGCGGAGCGCTACCGATATATCTCGCGTCCACACCGCCCCAGCCAGTCCATAGACGGAATCGTTGGCGATGTTCACCGCCTCTTCCTCCGAAGAGAACCGTTGCACCACGAGTACTGGGCCAAAAATCTCCTCCTGAGCGATCCGCATCGCGGAGGACACCTCAGAGAGGATTGTGGGGGCCAAATAGGGACCGCGATCGTACGCGTTCTGTGGCCCCCCGCTCAGGCGCCGACCTCCGGTAACTACCGTGGCACCTTCCGCCGTACCCACCTCGATATAGCGACGCACCGACTCCAACTGATCCTCGGATACCATGGGCCCCATGCGGCTGGTATCATCCAAAGGATCACCGATAACTATCTCGGAGACGAGCTGGGCAAGCTCTTGGACAAACCGATCGTGAATCTCCGCGTGCACCAGCAGGCGGCTCCCCGCGGAACAGACCTGTCCCTGGCTCATCATGATCGCCATCGCTGCCGCTTCCAACGCGCGATCCCAGTCAGCATCAGGGAACACGATGTTGGCGGATTTTCCACCCAGTTCGAGGGTCGCGGGAATCACTCGCTCCGCCGCCCGGGCAGCCACCCGCCGTCCCACCTCCGTGGATCCGGTGAAGCTCAGTTTCTTGATTCCCGGGTGTCCCAGAATTGCCTCGCCGCATTCCCGCCCGGAACCGGGAAGCACATTCAGGAGCCCGGGAGGGAGTACATCACTCAAAATTTCCGCCAGGGTTAACAGACTGAGGGGCGTCAGGGTGGCCGGTTTGATGATGATCGCGTTACCTGCGGCCAGGGCGGGAGCGATCTTCCAACCGGAGATGAGAAAGGGATAGTTCCAGGGTACAATCGCCCCCACTACCCCAAACGGTTCCCGCAGAATGAGACTCATCTGCGTGGAATCGTGTCGCTTCAGGGACTCCTCTTCGCTACGAACGACGCCGGCAAAGTACTCAAAGAGGTCCGCCACGGCATCGATATCCATGCGCGTCTCAGAAATAACGCGGCCCGTATCCAGCGATTCTACCCGCGCCAGGTGCTCGCGATGTTCCCCGATCTTCCTCCCGGCAGCGGCAAGAACGCTTGCCCGCTCGGCAGTGGGGGTGTTCCACCACGATTTCCACGCATCCTCACCGACGGCAACCGCCGCGTCCACATCCGCCGGGCCCGCAGCGGACACCCGAGCCAGTTCACTACCCCCAGCGGGGTTGAACACGGAGAAGGCGGCTCCGGAAGTTGCCTCCCGAAAGCCGCCATCGATAAACAAACCGTACGTGGTATGTGTATCCATACGTGTCAGTCGATGTATCCGTTGCTACTGAGCCAATCACGGGCGATATCGGCGGGCTCTTCGCCGTCGTCATACCGGACGTTGAGCGCACTCATTTCCTCGGTGGAGATCGCCCCGCCGAGGGTGCTATTGATCAATTCAATCACGTCGGGGTGCTCCTCGATCACCTCATCGGCAAAGACGTAGGCCCCGTTGTACGCAGGGAAGAACTCCTTATCATCGGGGAGCATGACCAACCCCATCCGGGCGATCCGGCTATCCGTGGAATACGCAGCCGCCACGTCAACCTCACCGGCATTAACCGCGCGATAGATCAGGCCGTACTGCATCGGCAGGACATCGTCGAACTCGATACCGTAGTGCTCACTCCAGCCTGGGTATGCGTCGCTGCGGATGTCGAAGTTGTCATCGCCGGCGAGGGTCCACTCTTCCGCGAGCCCCGCCAGATCGCTGGCTACCTCCAGGTCGTACTCTTCCGCGGTTTCCTCGCGAACCACCATGATGTAGGTGTTGTTAAACCCGAGCGATTCAGACCACGTGTACCCGAACTCCTCTTCGAAGCCCGACTTCACGTACTCCCAGGTGTCTTCGGCACTGAGTTGGTCACCCTCGTACCGCAGGATTCCCGTGAGCTGCGTTCCCGTCCAGGTGGGATACAGATCGATCTCGTTGCTTTCCATCGCCTGGTGCAACACCGAGGACCCGGTGAACCCGGTGTTCACGGTAGCGTTGTAGGGGCTGTTCTCCTCGATGAGGATCTGCGCCATGTGCGCCAGCACCACCATCTCGTTCACATCCTGCGCTGCAACCCGAATCGTCGCAGCCTCCCCTTCGGCCTGTCCATTTGCAAATCCCATGCCACCAATCAGGGCCACCATCATCAGAACCACTAAAAACTTTCGCATCGTATTACTCCTCTCGTTGCGATTACGTTTTGATTTTGATCTTCTCTTCTCGTTGTGCGATACGCCGCGCCCGGCGCTCCGGGCCTACGACGTTTTGAAACCAGCGCAGCCCATAGTCAGCGGTCAACGCCAGCAGGGTAGCCGGGAGAGCCCCCGCCAGGATCACTTCATTCCGGATCGACGAAAGTCCTGAAAATATCAGTCGTCCCAGACCACCCCCGCCGATGGCAGCCGCCAGCGCCGCGGTACCGATAATCCATACCGACGCCACGCGAATCCCGGAAATGATCACCGGCATCGCCAGGGGCAGTTGGACGCGATACATAATCTGAAACTCAGTCATTCCCATGCCGCGGGCGGCATTGGTCAGCTGTACCGGAACATTTTTGATCCCGGTGTACGTGTTCTGCAGCACCGGCAGCATGGCGTACAGAAACAGCGCCGCCACGGCGTTATCGTTGCCGATTCCAAACACGAAGATCAGGAATCCCAGCAGCGCCAGACTGGGCACCGTCTGAAACACATTGGCCACCGCGATTACGTACGGGGCGATCCGCTCATTGCGAGTGAGGTAGATGCCCAACGGCACACACACCGCCACGGTCAAACCCAGAGCGATACCTGAGATGTACAGATGCTCCCAGGTGAGCTCCAACACCCTGACCCAGTTGCGGGAGAGGTAAGTCATCAACAGGTCAAAAAAACTACGGTTCATGCGGAAGCCCCTCCTCGTGTGAGGCGGCTGATCGTGAGCCGCGCAATGCCACCGTTGGTGATCACACCGGTTAAGGTGCCGTTCTCGCCGATCACCGGAACCGGAGCGTCCAGGTCTACCAGCAACTCCGCCGCATCCCGAACGGTGGCCTCCGGAAGAATCAGCTTGCGATCGTTGCGGCCGAGGCGTTCAATTGAGCCCCGCTGCGCACGCTCAGCCTCCAGAAGGTCGGAAAGATAGACCATCCCCTGCCACCGTCCGCGGGTATCCACGATCTGGGCCGTCTCGCGACTCAGTTCCTCAAGTTGTTCCAGAACGGTGGTGGGGTGTGCGGTGGGGGCTACCACCAGCGGCGCCTCCTCCACGAGCGTGTCCACCGGACCCTCCGGGGAGATCTGGGAGAGCCGATCTTCGCCGATGAAGCTCCTGACGAACTCGTTCACCGGAGCGGTCTGCAGTTCTTCCGGTGTGCCCATCTGTTCGATCTTGCCGCGGCGCATCAGTACCACCCGGTCCGCGAGCTTCAGCGCTTCATCGATATCGTGGGTGACGAAGATAATCGTCTTGTGAACCTGGTGCTGGAGATCCAGAAGCTCCGTCTGCAGCTTCCCCTTCGTGATCGGGTCCAGCGCACCAAAGGGCTCATCCATAAGCACCACGTCGGGATCCGCCGCCAGCGCCCGGAGCACTCCGATGCGCTGCTGCTGGCCGCCGGAGAGCTGCGCTGGTAAGCGATGGCGATAGATCGCCGGGTCTAAGCCTGCCAGCTTCAAGAGTTCTTCAACCCGGGCCTTGCTCCGCTTGCGGGCCCAACCCAGCAAGTGCGGAACGGTGGCAATATTTTCCCCCACCGTAAGGTGCGGCATGAGGCCGATCTCCTGAATCACATACCCGATGTTGCGACGCAGTTGGACCGGATCCACCATATCCACCGCCGCCCCGTTGACGATGACCGAGCCGGAGGTGGCCGGCTCCAGGTGATTGATCATCTTCAAACTGGTGGTCTTCCCACACCCGGAGGGGCCAATGAACACAACGAACTCCCCGCGCTCGATCTGCAGGCTCAGACCATCCACCGCTTTCGTACCGTCGTCATAGATCTTACTCACGTTTTGAAACTCAACCATGAAGCACCTCGCGATAGTTCCTGAGAAACACCTCATTCTCGACGTCCGTTCCGACGGTGACCCGGAGGTGGCGCGGGTATCCCCAGGCGCTCCCGCTGCGGACGATCACACCCCGGTGGAGCAGCGCCTCCACCACGGTGTCGGCAGCGCGCGTCTCACGGCGGGGAAGCTCGAAGAATACGAAATTGGTTTCGGTGGGCGTAACGAGCGATCCGGTAGTTGCCAACTGGGACGCCAGGTAATCCCGACCGGAGCGAATCTTGTGAATCGCCGCCTCCGCCTCCGGCAGCCCCTCCCCCAACACTGCGGTGGCACCGGCGATACCCACCCGGTTCGCGTTAAACGGCTCCGCCACCGTATCGATCGCCGTAATCGTCGGGGGCGCCGCCAGGGCGTACCCCAACCGGGCGCCGGCCAGGCCGTAGGCCTTGGAAAAGGTGCGAATCACCATGATGTTCTTGCCCGCGTCCAGGGGAGTGCGGGTATCGGGAAGCACCGCAGTATCGGAAAACTCCGCGTACGCCTCATCCACCACCAGCCACCCCTGCGGCGGTAGCGCATCGAGGATCGGCGAGAGATCGGTGGTCTCGATCACGGTGCCGGTGGGATTGTTCGGGTTGCAGAGCCAGACGATCTTGGTGCGCTCGGTTACCGCAGCCACGATATCCCGGAGATCCGCCCGGTACGCGTCGTTGAGCGCCACCTCCCGGACCTCGGCACCCATGAAACGGCTTATCTCCCGGTAGAGTCCGTAGGATTGCTGCAGCACCACTACCTCATCTCCCGGCTGGATAAACGCCCGGGCGATCGTCTCCAGCATGCCTCCCGCGCCGTGGGCGATCGCCACGTGATCACCGGAGAACCCATAGACCGATCCGATCCGCTCCCGAAGTTCCACAAAACTGTTTTCCGGATAGGTGTGGATCAGCGGCAGAGCGTCCTGCATCGCCTGCATAGCGGTGGGGAACGGCGCATAGGGATTCTCATTGGAGCCCAGCTTCACCACATCGGTCAGACCTAGCTCCCGCTTGACCTGCTCAATCGTCTTGCCCGCGACGTACGGATGGACGTCAACTATCGTGGGGCGTACCCCCGGAATGAGTGCGCTCATTGGACGGTGACCTCCAACAGTGTGGGGCCGGTATGCCTCAGCGCCGCCTCAATCCGCTCCGGCAAGACCTCGAGATCGACGACCCGCTCAGCCGCTGCGCCGTAGGACGCAGCAAACGCGCAGAAATCCGGTCCCCCGTTGTCTACCGCGATACGCCGTCCCGGATGTCGCTGCTCTTCCTCCCGACGAATCTCACCGTAGCCGCCGTCGTTCCACACGATCACCGGAATCGGTAGCGACTCCTGAACGGCCACGGCAAACTCCTGCATCGTAAACTGAAACCCACCGTCCCCCGCGAGGACCGCCACCGGTTGCGGATCGGTCCGTAGGGCTACGCCGATCGCCGCCGGCAGGGCAAACCCCAGGGTTCCAAAGCCCGCGGGATGTAGAAAGCTTCCCGGCGTCTCGGTGAGATACTCGCTAATGCCGCAGTAGGCGATCGTGGTCATATCCGCAGTGAGAATTCCGTGGGAGCCCAGTGTCTGCGACAGGGCACCCAAGACCTGCTGCATGCGGGCGATCGTCCCCGCCGGTAGGCCCAGGGTATTGGGAAGCTCACTCGCACAGCGCTGCTTCAGATCGGCAACGCGTGCCGCTGCCGCGGTGGAACGGGCGGAATCGTTATCTCCGGGAGATAGGCGCTGCGCCAGCGCCGGCACCACATCGCCGAGATCGCCGCGCAGCGCGATGTGGGGCTCAGTGGTAGCATACATATGGGCGGCGTCCACATTCACTGCGATGACGCGTCCGGAAAAATCGATGCGGTCCACCCAGAGATCGGTGGAGGATAGCTGTGACCCGAGTACCAGGACGGTGTCCGCCTGCTCGAGTTCCGCGCGGACCGCCGGCAGGTGCAGCCGGCCTCCCAGGCTGAGGGGATGGTTTTCTGGAAGCACCCCTTTCCCGGCAGCGGTGGTAACTACCGGAGCGTTCAAACTCTCCGCCAATTGCGTTACGGCCGGTCCATGTCCTGCTGCGCCCCCTCCGGCGATCACGATCGGTGAGGCCGCCGTAGACAGCACGGGCGCTGCCTTTTCCAGTTCGGGAGTGTTCTCAGCCGAGGTGTACTCCTGGAGTACATCGATTGGAATCTCCAGGTGCACCGGACCGGGACGCCCGGAGCACGCCACGTCGTACAGAAACCGCAGCGTTTCCTCGATACGGTCAGGCTCGGTCACTCGAATAGATGCTTTGGTCACCGCCCGGGAGACGGTGGTGGGCATCTCGAGCTGGTGTAGATAACCGGCGTTTCCGCCGGAGTAGCGACGCGGGATGTCAGAGGAGATCAGAACGATCGGTACCGAGTCGTGCCGCGCCTCCCCCAGGGCGGTAAGGGTGTTGGTAACGCCTGGGCCACTGATCACCAAAGCCACGCCGGGGCGGTTCCGTCCGCGGGCGTACCCGTCGGCCATGAATGCGGCTCCTGCCTCGTTGCGACTGGTAACGTGCCGAATCCGAGACCCGATGAGACGATCATAGACATCCAGATTGTGTATACCGGGAATACCGAAAATAGTATCGACCCCCAGCTGTTCAAGGGCTCGGACGAGCGCACCGGCGCCGGTCTCAAAATCCATTCATCCTCCAATTTTGTTTTGAGTCATTGGTTTTCGCAGCATCACGTAGAACAACCGTCCCAATTTCCGGATCATAGTATAGACGCCTAATAAGCTGGTCAACGTGCAAACCATGTCTTCCGTGGAGTTTCTTCCCGTTTTATCGGATTTAATGGTAATATATGCGTACTTATCTTAAATTATATCTATTATTAGGCGCGTTCCTCGTGTACTACCCGTCGTCCCCTAACTATTTGTATTACGAATCTTCCGCTCTCGCCGAGGGTGGAGAAACCGTTGTCATCCCGTGCTGCATGTCATACTCTTGAGGCTGATGCCATATTCAAGAGACTACCGGCTCTGGCCGGGCAAGCCGTATCCCCTGGGAGCCAAGTGGGATGGGAGCGGAACCAATTTTGCGCTGTTTTCCGCCAACGCCGAGGCTGTGGAGCTCTGCCTCTTCGATGAAAGTGGGAGCCGGGAGATCGCTCGCCTTCCGTTGCAGGAATACACTCATGAGATCTGGCACACGTACATGCCGGATAGTCGCCCGGGCCAGCTCTACGGGTATCGGGTCTACGGTCCCTACGCCCCGGAAGAGGGCCATCGGTTTAACCCAAATAAACTTCTCATAGATCCCTACGCTCGCAGTCTCCGCGGTACGATTCACTGGCACGATGCGCTTTTCGCCTACCAGATGGGCTCCCCCGAGGGAGATCTGTCCTTTGATACGCGGGATAGCGCACCCTTTATGCCGAAATGCCAAGTTGTGGATGATGCGTTTACCTGGGGACGAAGCCCGAAGCCCGACACCCCCTGGGATCAGTCGATAATCTACGAGCTACATCCCCGGGGCTATACGATGCGTCACCCCGCGATACGCGAGGCGGAACGGGGAACCTTTGCGGCCCTGGCACATCCGGAGATCGTGGAATACTTTCAGGACCTGGGTGTTACCGCAGTAGAACTGCTGCCGGTTCACTCCTTCGTGAGAGATCGCCATCTTCAGGACCAGGATCTTACCAACTTCTGGGGATATAACAGCCTGGCCTTCTTCGCGCCGGATCAGGCCTATCTCAAGCGACACCTCCTGCAAGACTTCAAGAGCTATGTCCAGGTAATGCATGACGCAGGAATAGAGGTGTACCTGGACGTGGTCTATAACCACACCGGGGAAGGCAACCATATGGGGCCGCACCTCTCGTTTCGCGGGATCGATAACGTGAGCTACTACTCTTTGGTCCCCGACGCACCGCGGTACTACATGGATTTCACCGGGACCGGAAACACACTGAATCTAGATCATCCGCAAGTGATGCGCATGATCACCGATTCGCTGCGCTACTGGACGGAGATCATGAAGGTGGACGGGTTCCGCTTCGATTTGGCCACTTCCCTGGCGCGCGTCAACGGTACGGTAAAACATGACGCCGCGTTTCTCGAGGTGGTAGCGCAGGATCCAGTCTTATCACGGACCAAGATGATCGCGGAACCGTGGGATGTGGGGCCCAACGGGTATCAGGTAGGGGGCTTTCCGCCGGGGTGGAGCGAGTGGAACGACAAGTACCGCGATACCGTGCGCCGCTTCTGGAAAGGGGATGTAGGCCTCCTGGGGGAACTCGCCTCGCGCCTCTCCGGCTCCAGCGATATCTTTAACAGCCGTGGCCGCCGCCCCTGGGCAAGTATTAACTATATCACCGCCCATGACGGGTTCACCCTGCGGGATCTGGTCTCCTACAACGAGAAGCATAATCACGCCAACGGCGAAGATAACCGCGACGGCCACGATCACAACCATAGCTGGAACTGTGGCATAGAAGGCCGTACCGATGACCCTGCTATTCGCCGCCTCCGGCTCCAGCAGATGTTCAATATGATGGGAACCTTACTTCTCAGCCAGGGAGTGCCCATGATTACCGCCGGCGACGAACTCGGCAGGAGTCAGGGCGGCAACAACAACGCCTACTGCCAAGACAACGAGATCAGTTGGATGCCCTGGGGCGATCTGGATCAGGATGCCGCGGAAATGCTGGAGTTTACCCGGCGGATGATTGCCCTCCGTCGCAATCACATCGTTCTGCGACGCTCCCGCTTTTTCCACGGTCAGCAGATTCCCGGAACCGAGGTGCGCGACGTGGTATGGATGCGCCCCGATGGTGAGGAAATGCAGGAATCCGATTGGCACTCGCACAATCTCCGCAGCCTGCAAGTGCTCATCAGTGGAGAAGCCGGCAGCCGATTCCTCAGTGAAACGGGACAGCAGGAACCGGACGATACCTTCCTGTTTCTTCTGCACGCGGGATCCAAGCGGCAACGCTTTACGACCCCTAACTCGATTCCGGGAACATGGAAACTGGAGATCGCCGCGAGCCAGGTGAATCGGCGCAAAGAAATGGCGTACCTCCCGGGCCGGAGCTTCGCGCTCTTTCGGAGGGATCAGTCATGACGCCCTCCGTTTCATACACCTTCGGGCCGGAGGCGCGCGGAGATGGGCGGCGCGTGTTTCGGCTGTGGGCGCCTACCGCTACCACGGTCACTCTGGAACTGGTGCGCGATGACGCGGCACCGGAGCAGATCGAACTGCACCCCGCCGGTGATGGTACGAAACAACGCCGGTGGTTTCACAGCGAGGTGCTGGACGCCCCGGCGGGCACGCGCTACGGATTCCGTATCAACGGAGATCTACTGGTGCCCGATCCCGCCTCCCGGATGCAGGAAGTCGATGTCCACGGCTACAGCGTGGTGATGGATTCATCACCGGTTGATCTCTCCGGCTGGAGCAACCATCCCTGGCACGATACGACGATCTATGAGGCGCATGTAGGTACCGGCACCCCGGAGGGAACCTTCGCCGGCTTGGCGGCGAGACTTCCGTATCTGGCGGAGCTGGGTATTACGGTGCTGGAGCTCATGCCGGTGGCGGATTTTCCCGGATCCCGCAATTGGGGCTATGACGGAGTACTTCCGTTCGCCCCGGACCGGAGCTACGGCTCTCCTTCGGAGTTAAAGGCCCTCGTCACCGCCGCCCACGAGCAGGGGATCGCGGTCTGGATGGACGTGGTCTATAACCATTTCGGTCCCGACGGGAACTACCTGCACGTCTACTGTGACCGTTTCTTCTCCGAATCGATCCCCACCCCCTGGGGAGCGGGAATTGACTTCTCCCATCCCCTGGTGCGGCGATTCTTTATCGAGAACGCTCTGTACTGGATTCATGAGTTCGGCCTCGACGGCCTCCGCCTGGATGCGGTGCACGCGATCCATGATGACAGCACCCCCCACATCCTGACCGAGCTCTCCGAGACGGTGCGCGCCACCCTTCCCCGGGGCCGGCAGGTACACCTGGTGCTGGAGAATGATGCCAATCAGTCGCACTTTCTCAGGCCCCCGGCGGAGTATACGGCGCAGTGGAACGATGATATTCACCACGTGCTGCACGTGCGCCTCACCGGAGAGAGCCACGGCTACTACCACGATTTCGCCCGGGACCCCGACGCCAGACTGCTCCGAGCTCTCACCGAGGGGTACGTATTTCAAGGGGAACCCTCCTCCGCACATGAGGGAGCCCCGCGGGGTGAATCGAGCGCGGATCTTTCACCGACCAAGTTTATCTCCTTCCTGCAGAACCACGATCAGATCGGCAATCGCGCCTGGGGCGACCGCCTCGCCACGCTATCAGATCCCACCGCCCTGGCGGCGGCGGAGGCGTTAGTGCTTCTCTCCCCACAGATTCCGCTGATCTTCATGGGGGAGGAGTGGCACAGCACCACACCCTTCCTCTTTTTCTGCGACTTTGAAGGTGACTTGGCGGCGGCGGTGCGCGACGGCCGCCGCCGGGAGTTCGGTCTACAGGATCTACCGGACCCCGGTGCACGGGAGACGTTCACGTCAAGCGTGTTGGAGCCGCCGGGAGATACAGATCACTACCGACAACTCCTAAGCCACCGCCGGACCCATCTCCAGCCGCTGCTCCCGGGGCTCCGATCCAGCATCGGCGGCGGCGGCGGATCCCAGGCGCTCTCCGTACGTTATGCCGGCGAATACGGATGGTGGTGCATCGACGTGAACCTTTCCTCCCTCCCCCGACCGCGGCCTCGTGATCCGCGCGGCGAAACCGGCAACCGCCGGCAGCCGGTCTATGCCACCAACTCCGATCAGCCCTGGTCCGACACTATGGAGGCGTGGTCGATCAACGTATGGAAGGAACTACGATGAGCACTGATGTGAGCACACACCAGCCACTTCTCCCGCCGTACCCCCGCGCCACGATGCGGCTCCAGTTCTCCTCATCGTTCACGTTTGCCGCGGCGGCGGAGATCGTCCCGGACCTGGCGCGCATGGGGTTCAGCCACGTGTACGCCTCACCGATTCTGGAGGCGCGCGCCGGCTCCACCCACGGGTATGATATCGTCAACCACAACCAGCTGAACCGGGAGTTCGGGGGAGAGGCAGAGTTTGCCGCGCTGGTGGAGGCGCTCCACAGCCACGGGATGGGCCTGATTATCGACTTTGTCCCCAACCACATGGGCGTGGGATACTCGGACAACTCCTGGTGGCTCAACGTGCTGGAGTGGGGACAGCACTCGCCGTACTCGGAGTTCTTCGATATCGACTGGAACTCCTCGGAGCAGACCCTGCGGGGAAAAGTGCTGGTCCCGGTATTGGGAGAGCCCTACGGAATCATCCTGGAATCGGGGCAGCTGCGTCTCGCGCTGGACCACGACCGGGGAAGCTTCAGTGTGCACTACTATGAACACCGCTTTCCGATTCATCCGCGGGACTACGGCACGATTCTTCGGGAGTGCGCTGGGGAGCTGTC
>CAYQRW010000043.1:0-17390 GCA_964419735.1 uncultured Spirochaeta sp. | reverse complement strand
CGCCTCTAAATGGTGGCGCACCAGGGCTTTTAGGATGCCCTCGGAGCCGGGAGAAGCTCCCTTTCCATGGATCACCAGTACTTTACGTACTCCGTCTTTGGCGGCTTGCGCGATAAACCTCTCTAATTCTTGGGAGGCCGCCGTACTGGTCATGCCGTGGAGATCGATCGTTCGTTCCACGGGGAGCTTGCGGGGAGCCACGTGTTCATAGTCCCGCCCGGCAAAATCATCTTTCTCCAAATCGGGAGGAGGGGGATAGCGATCGAGCAGCCGATCCATCATATTGCTGTTCATCAGTGTTCTCCTAAGATCCACAGGGACGCGGCTGGAACCCATCCCTGGATGCCGGTGGATGTTCGTATAAGATAGAAATCCTCGTACGACAATTCAACCTGTACGGCGGCGGCGGGATCCACTTGGATCCACGGCTGAGCGGTAAGGCTGGGGATGCGTCGCACGGTCACCTCCCGCACGACGACCGCTTCCGACTCACCGGCCCGCCGCTGGGACCACCACCATCCACCGACGAGTACGACGCCGACCATCAGCAGCGTCACCAGGGTAATCGTACGCCGTAACTCGCCCCGAATCGCAAGCACGAGCCAAAACACACTCCACACCAACCACAGCGCAAGCACAGTATAGTCAGGACGCACATACCAGGGAATCGCAAGTTGACTCTCGGTGTCAAAATACGCTTCGGCATCCTCCAAAACCGCACGAAACTGCCGACGTTCCGGCGCCAACCGTACCGCGCGGCGCAAATGGTACACCGCATCGATCGGATCATTTACCCGGAGCGCCAGCACTCCCCGATTGAAGTGTAGTCCTGCATGCCACCCGTGTTCCTGAACTTCAAGCTCATAGAGCACCGCCGCTACTGCCGGACGTCCTTCGTCAATGATCTCTTGAGCGCGCGCGAGCCGTTCCACATCTACCCGAGGAAACACAGTGGCCCCCAGCATCAGCGGGAGCGCTACCAGCGCAGCTGCCCCCCGGACCGACCAGAGTCGTACGGCGACAAAGAACAGCGGCCCTACGGCAAACAGAGCGTACACCCACGACATCTGAGAGAACGGCACCCATGTGATACGTACCAGATCAGATACGGGGATCAGGTCAGCTTCAGGGGCTACCTCCTGGAGTGGAGCTTCCGCATCCGACGGCACGATCTGGACCGAACGGGTTCGTTCCGGGATCGTCTCTACGGTTGAGCGATCAGGATCAAACACGGGAAAATTCCGTACGGTGACCGAACCGTCTTCGGCACTGCCCTCCGCTTCAAAGCGGACCGTTAACTCGCGACTACCCCGATACCCGCGTAGCTCCTCTCGGTCCGGTGCCACGGAGCTGTCCTGGCTGCGACCGATCTCGACCAAACCGTTTAGAGCCACCTCCGGAAACTCGAGCACCGGAAGATTACCCGTTCCCGAAATACGCACGGTCACCTCTCCGGTCTCGCCGGGCAAGAGCTCCGCGGAATCCATGGAGACATCAACCGAGAGTTGCCCCACCGCACCTGAACTCTGAACCGCGTCCGGCAATGGATTGACATCAAAGTCGATCGCCGGAGCAGTGACGTCGATACCTTCGGCGCGGATCGTGGCCGCAGGAATGTTCATCGATCCACTGGAGGTAGGCGTGAAGATAAACGTCGCCACGGGAATCTCGTACAGGGTAGTCTCCGCAACTTCTTGAGAGACGACACTGCCGATGCCGCTTACCTCTTCGAAGAGGCCCGTCTCCGGGGAGCGAAAATTGAGCAGTTCTGGAAATGCAAAGGAGTCGATCCCGGTGATCTCGAGGAACACCGGCACGCTTTGGCCTTGGCGCACATCTTCATCGGCGATCCGCCATCGCGCCTGAAACGGAACGACATCGCGCTGCGGGTCCCGAACTTCCACGAGAATTGGCTCAGTCTCGCGGACGGCTGAGGGAGAGGTTACCTGGATCGAGTCCAGAACGTACCGCCCGGGATCGTCCACCACCAGCGGTATGCGAATCTCCATATCCCGTTGGCCCCGAGTGACGACAACCGGACCCGCCGGCTGCCGAACCCCTTCCGGCAACGGTGGAAACCCCAGTCGTACCGCCTCAGGATCATCCCGGGGAATCGTGAACGTCAGCTCGAACCGTTCGTTCGGGTCCACCCCAACCCGGGGCCCCTCGATGAAAGAAATGACCTCATCGATTTCTGCGGAGCTCTCCACAGCGCTCTCGCTGTCGATCTCGGATTCCTGCGCGCGCAGGGATTCTCCAAACGAGATCAAAAACAGCGATGCGATCGTCAGAACAATCAGCTGCCGCATGTCGGACCGCATCACCAGTCCTCCGCCTCGTCACTGACGCCGTGTTCCTGATTTGCGCGCCACTCTTGCTCCTGCTTACGGCGTAGATATTCCAGCATCCGCTGGCCGCCACCGGCCTCGGACTCACCCCGTTCTTCATCGCCGGTGGAACCGCGCGGGCCGTCACCGTCAAGTTCCGATCCCGCATCGATCCGTTCAAAAGCGAGTTCCATGTTCGTCTTTGCCGCGCGGCTGGCGGGGTTGATCTGGAGGGCGTAGCGGAACTCTCGAAACGCATCCCGGAATCTCCCCTGCTCAAAGAGAAATACCCCGCGATTGAATCGAGCTCCATACATGAGATCATCCACGTCGGATTCCCACGCCGCCTCCCACCGATCTACGGCCGCCCCTGACTCACCCAGGTAGTGGTACACCGTACCCAGGTTGTACGCGAGCCACGGTTCATACTCGGAGACGCCCTGCGCTCTGAGATAGTCCACGATCGCCGGTTGGTACTCACCGCGACTCACATTGTAGTTGGCCCGAACCACACGAAGATGCGGGAAGTAGGCGTTACACGAAACGAGGAGAAACGGCAGAACGAACAGCATAATCCGTTTCACAGTGCACCTCACAGTGTGTTCCTCCACCGGGTATGGTTCACCACCACGATACCTGAAAGCAGCACGAACGCCAGCAGAACAAACACATGGTACCGCTCCACAGCAACCTCTCGAAACACCACGTCCCGCCCGCGGCCGGAAAGTTCGCTTAGGTCGCGCGCCACGTCCTGAGCAACGCTGCTGTCGGAGATATTGTACACCCGCCCGTCGGAGACACCGGCAAGCTGCTCCAACGTGCTTGGGTCGACCCCTACCATGACCGGCCGACCTCCATCGTCCCGCAGAACGCCCCCGGAACCGGTAGGTATGGTAGCTCCTCCCGTCGTTCCCGCCAGTACTCCAAAGACGGGAATATCGGCCGTGCGCAACCGTTCCAGTTCGTCTTGTATCGTTTCCTGAAGCTCTTCACCATCACTGAAGATCACGATCGCCCGTTGCCGGGGCGAACCGGAGGGAAAGGCGCCCAGGGCGGTGTCGATTCCACTGCGCACGCTGGTCCCGGCAGTAGTGATGAGCGCACCCGAGAGATTACTCATCGCCAGGTCAAAGGCTACCGGGTCCTCGGTCATGGGAACCACCACCGTTGCCGCTCCTTTGAACGCCACCACCGCGCGATACGACTCCTCCAACCGACCCACGATCGACCGGGCAATCTCGCGGCTGCGCACCAACCGGGAGGGCGAAATATCCTCTGCGATCATGCTGTTGGAGACATCCATAAGAAACACCAGATCCAGACCGCGCCGCTCATCTTCCACTGAATTCTCGCCCCACCGGGGCCCGGCCAGTGCCACGATAAGGGATGCGATGGCAGCGGTGAAGAGCACCGCGGTGACGAACCCCTTTACGGCGAGGACGTTGAGCACCTCGGTGCGGCGATGCAAACCGACGAATCGTGAAACGGTCCGCCGATTGCGATACGCCGCCGTCAGTAGCAGCCCCCCTAACAGGGGTAGACCGGCCAGGAGCCACAAGTACTGATCGTAGACGAAGCTCATGGGGCGCTCCCCACCAACAATCGGCGCAAGAGAACCTCCGCTACCAATAGTCCTAACGCCCACATCAGCAAAATGCGGTGGTGCGGCCGGCGCAGGACGCGAATCTGTACGCGCCGTTCGGTACTCTCAGCGGTTCCGATCGCGTCAAACACGGACTCCAGCGTTCCCGCGCTACCCGCGGTGAAGTAGCTCCCCCCGGAAAGCTCGGCGATCCGTTCCAACGTACTCTGGTCATAGCTCCCCCGGACGGTGCCGCGATACAACTGACCCGTTTCCGGATCGCGCACCTCGATCCGCGCCTCCTGCCCGGAGCCGACCCCAATGGCGTAGATCCGAATGCCCGCGTCCCCCGCGACCTCCGCGGCAGCCTGGGGGGAAATTTCACCGGCGTTATTGACCCCATCGGTGAGCAACACGATCACCCGTTCAGAAGCGCTGCTACCTTGAAGATGAAGTGACGCCAGGGCAACTCCCATACCGATCGCGGTGCCGTCACCGAGCTCCATCAGTTGCAGGGCATCCAGGGAGTCTACTAGATGATCGTAGTTGAGCGTTGGGGGCACCCGGAGCGCCGCTTCCGCACTGAACGCCACCAAACCGATCTGGTCGTTAGGACGCTGGTCAACGAAGCGTCGAATCACGGAGCGCGCCGTTTCGAAGCGATTCACCGGCTGGAAATCCTCCGCCGCCATACTCGGAGAAACATCCAACACCAGCATGATATCGATTCCCCGGCTTAGGTAGATTCGCTCCCGTTCCGTCCGGGTGGGGCCGGTGAGTGCGAGTATCAATAACGCCAATCCCGCCCAGAACATAAGCGACGAAACGCGCAGGAGTAAAACCCGTATCGTTGTGGGTGGACGAAAGACACTCCCGTTGTAGATAGCAAAGGGCACCGGTAAGCGGCCACCCCGCCAGCGATGGATGTGCCGTACATAGTAGAGCACCGGCAACAGGAGATACAGGAGCAGATAGATCGGTCGATCAAGCACCCACATCGTCACCGTCCTCCCACTCTTGCCGTTGCAGTTCACCGGAGAGCACCTTAACCGCCTCTAGGTGGCGAGTACGGTCATGGACGGTGACGCGGCGGTTGGCAAATTTCACCAGATCTCCAAACTGAAACAGCTCGATCACCCGAGCACGCTGCTCCGCCGGAATACCAACTCTGCGCAGCTGCGGGTCCAGTTCACCGGTAGTAGCGGAGCGGAACACCGATGAATAGCGACCTTCCAAGTACGACCGCGTCAGGTCGAGCAAGCGAATATAATAGCGCTTGCCGTCGAGCTCATGCATCTCGGACTGAAGTTGCTTCAAACCTTTGTTGAGATTACGGTACGGGCGGTTCTCGCGGTACCGTTCCTGAAGGGCGCGAAATTTGCGGCGCGCCCAACCTCCGGTCAACACCACCACCAGGGGAATGCCCACGATCGAGAGTACGATGACGGCGATTAACGCCCGGGTACCGGGAAGCAATAGTTGATCTCGAACCGGCTGCAACTCCAGCTCGCCGTCTTCGCCGCGGAGGCTGCTGACCACCGCACTAATTCCAGATACGGTGAAGCCCCCCAGATCGAGGGGCGGAAGCTGGCGAGTTCCGACGAAAAACGGCTGAAACAGGATGCGCACCTCATAGCCGTCGGCGCGCTGGATGATAGACACCTGCCGCAGGTCGATCCACTCCGCGGACGGTAAGGGCTCCGGCACGGTGAGATCAAGTTCTTCGGAGGAACGTACCACCGCCCGCGCTTCCACCAGATCTCCCACGTAGTACGTCTGCGGTAGAAAGATCACGTCCGCGATCGACTGGCCGAACAGCGAGACGGCAAGTCCGCCGTAAACACCTATCAGAAGGAGTCGTCGGATCACCGGTGAACCCTCCGGTGTCGAAAAAAAGAGATGAGGCGCTCAGCGACCTGATCAACGGTGCGAATCTCCAACGCCGACACTCCGCGACGACGGCATTCCCGCATCCACTGCTGCCGCTGCTGCCGCCAGTAGTGCTCAAAGGCAAAGCGATAGTTCTTAGACTTTCCGTCCAGATACAAGGTGCGTCCGGTTTCCGGGTCCATCGCCTGCAAGACGGGAAAATCCGGCAGTTCATCGGTAACGGGATCGATGACGCGCAGGGCGATCACATCGTGGCGCTTAGAAATGAGCGCAAGTTCTCGCTGGTAGTCTCCGGTATGGAAGTCGGAAATTACCACGACGATGCCCCGCCGTTTGAGCGACTCACTCACCGTCTGTAGGGTAGTCGCCAGATTGGACCCCCGGCCGGTAGGTTCGTGGGCTACGATTTCCTGCAGTAGGCGCATTGCGTGATTACGGCCCTTTGCCGGTGGAATCCACGCTTCCACGGAGTCTGAAAAGAGTGTTCCCCCGACCTTGTCGTTGTTCTGTACCGCCGCCAGCGTCAGGAGGGCGGCACTTACCAGCGCAATGTCGCGCATCGACCGTGCCCGCGAACCAAATCCCAGCGAGGCCGACACATCAACCACCAGGAAGAGGGTCATCTCCCGCTCTTCCCGGAACGTTTTCGTATAGATCGATCCGAATCGGGAACTCACGTTCCAGTCGATCAGGCGCGCGTCATCCCCTTCCACGTACTCCCGAACCTCATCAAATTCGATTCCCGGCCCACGAAAGACCGAGCGGTAGTTGCCGGCAAACAGGCTCTCCACGAGCCGTTGCGCCACCAACTGAATTTGCCGGAGTTTGGCCTGGGATGGGAGTTGGTCCAGTGGATTGAAGCGCCGTTGAGCCATGGATATCAGGGAACCGCTACGGTGGACAGCAGCATTTCCACCACATCATCACTGGAGAGATCCTCGCTGTCCGCCTCGAAGGACAGCACGATGCGATGGCGCAAGATATCCATAGCCACCGCCTTCACATCCTCCGGAATCACGTAGGTCCGCCCCTCGAAGACGGCCCGTACCTTGGCACAGCGGTACAGGTAGATGCTGGCGCGGGGAGATGCTCCAAACTCGATGTAACGCAAGGGCCCCATGTCGCCCCGAGCCCCGTCGGAGCGGGTGGCGGTGACCAGATCGACGATGTAGTCGGCGATGCGATCATCGATGGCAACGCGTGCAACGATATCTCGCAGTTTGCGAACGTCGGTCTTGAAAATCGTCCGCTGCAGCTCAATCTCCTGCGGCACCCCTACCCGCCCAAGGATCCGGCGTTCCTCATCACGAGATGGATAGTCCACGTAGAGTTTAAGCATGAACCGGTCGAGCTGAGCCTCGGGAAGCGGATAGGTTCCCTCCTGCTCAATCGGGTTTTGGGTGGCCAACACGAAGAACGGCTCCGCCAGCGGGTAGGTGGTATCTCCGATCGTGACCTGGCGCTCCTCCATCGACTCCAATAGTGCGCTCTGCACCTTGGCGGGAGCGCGATTGATCTCATCGGCAAGAATCACGTTGGAAAAGATCGGCCCCTTCCGCGGGACGAACTCACCGGTCTGCTGGCGATAGATCATCGTACCGATCAAGTCCGCCGGCAGGAGATCCGGCGTGAACTGAATCCGTCGGAAAGATGCATCCAGTACCTCCGCCAAGGACTTCACCATCAGGGTCTTCGCCAGTCCCGGCACCCCCTCGAGAAGCACGTGCCCGCCGGCAAGCACGCCGGTGAGCAGACCATCCACCATCTCCCGCTGACCAACGATCCGTCGCCCGAGCTCGTTACGGGCCTTTTCAATCAAGTCCCGCGCGCGATCGACCTGGACCTGAAAGTCTCCATTATGTTCCTGTTGCTCCATGTATTGTCCTTCACCGGCGGAACATCACGTCCGATAGTCCGCGTTTTCTCTGACATAGTCATAACTGAGATCACTGCCATACACGACCGTTTCTGCACCGGAGGAACCGAAACTGAGCTGGATCGTCACGTTCGGCACGTCTTGGGGATAGCCGGCGCGCTGCGGATCCATGGCCCCGCGCTGCAGCAGCTCGGCCAGCTCCTCTTCCACCGTACCGTCCAGACGAAACGCTCCGTCCCGATATACCTCTCGACCGGCGATCGACACGGTGAGCGCCTCCACATCCACCGTGTGGCCGGTATCCCACGTGTCCAGGGCATCCCCCGCCGCCGCCAGGATGCGCCCCACATTGGGGTCGTTACCGTAGACGGCGGTCTTCACCAGGGGAGAGTTCACCACGTGGCGGCCGATCCGCTGGGACAGCTCCCGATCGGTCACGCCCCGGACGTGCACCTCAATGACGTGGGCGGTACCTTCGCCGTTGCGCACGATCTCCTGCGAGAGGGTGCGGCACACCGGCAGGAGCAGCTCCTCCAGCTCCCCCTCCGACACCTCCATCCCGGAGACACCATTAGCGGTGCACACCACCATGTCGCTGGTGCTCTGGTCCCCGTCTACGGAAATCGTGTTGAACGTGGCGGCCACCACCCGGCGGAAGACGCGCTCCAGCCGGTCTCGATCAACCTGGGCGTCACACATAATAAATCCCAGCATCGTGGCCAGGTTGGGCTCGATCATTCCGGCCCCCTTGGCGATACCCAGGCAGGTCACCCCGCTGCGGCGGTTCCAGGCGAGCTTGGGATAACGGTCGGTCGTCATGATCGCCTCCGCCACATCCACGGCCTCCGCCGCCGTGTCGGAAATCCCCCGCAGGGCCGCCACCATGCGCTCCGTGGGCAAGCTCCACCCGATCACTCCGGTACTCACCGAGAGCGTCTGCTCCTCAGGGAGGGAACGCTCCCGCGCCAGGGCGGCGGCCACCGTGCGGGCATCGTGAAGCCCGGTACCGGAGGCCACATTTGCGACCTTGTTGTTGACAACTATCGCACGGATCTTCCCGGCTGGAAGCCGTTCCCGCGCCAACAGTACCGGCGCGCCGCAGAAACGATTCCCGGTGGTAACTCCCACCGTAGTAGCCCCCGGGTCACTTTCGATCACCGCCAGGTTCATCGACGCACTCCCCGAGTCCGGGCGTTCCGGTGGAACAAACGCAAGGGAGGTAGTGAAGAACTGAAACCCTCGGGGAAGCTGCGCTTCCCGCGACAGATAGGAACGGTATGCGGCGGCACTATCGAAGCTCACGGGGCAACTGTATCGGCACGCATACGCTTGTGCAAGAACCTTTCTCAACGGTAGCCTGCTCGGAATGAATCCCGCGGCACAGATCCTCGAGCACACCACAACTGCCGTCCGCGAGCTGGACTCCTTAGAGTTCTCCCCGCCGGTATCCGCCGTGTACAACCCCCTGCGCTACGCCCACGCCTCGTGGGAGCAGTATCTGCGCACCTACGGCGCCACCACCAAGGAGGTACTCTTTCTCGGCATGAATCCCGGTCCCTGGGGAATGGCGCAGACGGGGATTCCCTTCGGTGAGGTGCAGGCGGTGCGTTCCTGGATGAAGCTTGATGCCCCCATCGGCCGGCCGGAACAGGAACACCCGAAACGACCGATTCTTGGGTGGGAGTGTCCGCGGAGCGAGGTAAGCGGGCGCCGGTTGTGGGGGCTGTTTGCCGAGGAGTTTTCCACGGCGGAAGCGTTTTTCCGCCGTCATCTGGTGATCAACTACTGTCCCCTGGTGTTTATGGCGGAATCGGGGCGCAACATCACGCCGGACAAGTTGGCACAAACGGAGCGGACACCGCTCTTTGAGATCTGCGACGCGCTGCTCACGGCCTCTATCGCGGCCTACCAGCCGAACTACGTCGTGGGAGTCGGCGCCTTCGCCCGCTCCCGGCTGGACCAGGTACACCGCGCCGGCGGGCACACCGCACAGGCGGTACAGATCCTGCATCCAAGTCCCGCGTCCCCGGCAGCCAACCGCGGATGGGCTGATCAGGCACGAAACCAGCTACGCCACGCCGGTATCTGGTAACTCGGGATTACGGATTACGGCGATCGAACACCGCCATGATGGGCAGATGATCCGACACGCCGCCCCCCTGCCAACTCACCGGAACGCCGTTGCTATCGGTGCCGTCACCCGGCGTGACGGAGCGAAACTCCCGGAAGCTGATTGCGGCCCCCGCTATCGCGGCGTGGTTGACCAGGAGATGATCGATGCGCTCCCAGCGCCCGTGGTACCAGTACGATCCGGGATCATCCCCGGCGGACCACAGGCTGGCGAGTACCGGTGTTCCATAGTACACGGGACTCTGTGAGAGTAGGTCGATGTCACGAATGATCGGCAGGTAGCGTCTCTCCTCTAAATACTCCGGAGTGAACCATTCCGGGACCGCAGTACTCGCACTACCTTCACTCCGGGCTTCACTCCGGGCTTCACTCCGGGAACTTCCAGCGTTATTCGAAGCGCCCTCCCCACGCGCCTCCTCCCACTCCCGCATCGTGGTCACATCCATGAGCGCCGTGGGATATGCGGCACCGCAGTACTCGTTCTCCCGGGGTTGCTCGTTCAAGTCGCCGGCCACAATGATCGGGAGAGTGGGTTCCACCTCCGCAATCTCGGCGATGCGCAACGAAAGGAGCCGCGCCGTGGCCCGCCGCAACGGCTCCGTGGCAGCGGCACCGCCGCGCTTGCTCTTCCAGTGGTTGGCGAACACCACTAAGTCCGACTCGGGTAGCCGCAAGCGCGCTTCCATGATCGGTCTCAACGGCGGTACGTCCCCCGACAACGCCTGGAGCGCCCGCACGGCGACGATCGGGTAGCGACTGGCCACGGCGACCCCGGTAGCGCTTTCCGCGCCGCCCACGAAGGCGTGATACTCCAGCGGCAGGTCTACCGCATATTCTCGCAGTAAGCGCGCCAGGAGCGCCTTGTTTTCGATCTCCGAAACGATCAATACGTCGGGAGCTGGGTCGATCTCATGGAGCGTGCTCCCAATAGCTTGCAGGCGTTGCTCCACATCCCGCTCACTCCACCCCGCCTCCGGCAGAAACTCGTCGTACTCTGAGCCGTTTGCCCGACCGTCAAAGAGGTTCTCCAGATTGTAGGCCACCACCACCAAAGACTCGTCATCGGGGACGACGATCCGGCATCCGGAGCACGCCGAAAGTACCGCGCAAACACCGATAAGGATCGCAATTCCAGAAATTTTGAAGGCACGCACAGTATCCTAATACCAGCGAGCCAGGCATCGTGCTTGCGGAGTTTACTCAGACGGTAAAAAGAAGGGAATTGGGCCCGACGGCATTGTCGGGCCCCGTAGTCAGATTCCTACTCCAGCTCGGAGCGGTGGGTGATCACCTTAGAAACGAGGCCGTAGGCGACTGCCTCCTCCGCGTTCATCCAGTAATCACGGTCGGTGTCTTTTTCCACCTGCTCGTAGGGCTTGCCGGTCTCCTGCGAGATCAGCGTGTTAATGCGGGTGCGCATCTTTTCTATCTCCCGCGCGTGGATTTCAATCTCGGTGGCTACACCGCGAACTCCAGACAGCGGCTGATGAATCAGATAGTGGGAATTGGGAAACGCCAGGCGTTTATCTTTATCCCCCGCCAGAAGGATCAGCGCGCCGGCACTGGCCACCAGACCGATGCCCACCAGGTACACTTCCGGCTTTACGAAACGGATCGTATCGAAGATCGCGTATCCCGCGTCCGCGTCACCGCCGGGAGAATCGATAAACACCCGAATCGGATCGTCGCTTTCCTGCTCCAGAATCAACAGCTGCCGCACTACCCGCTCGGCAAGCTCCTTATTGATCTCACCAGAGATCAGGACCGTCCGAGTCTTGATCATCTTGTCCAAAAGGGGCGGCTGCTCGTTCTTCTTCTCCTGGTCCTGCTCCTGATCATCTTCATGATCACTGCGTGGATGCTGCTTCTGATATTTCTTCTGTTGTTGGCTCATACTCATCTCCGTAGTTGCGTTTGAGGGCAGAATATACTATCAACGGAGGTGAACATGCAAAGTATCGACACCCACAGCGGCTTCGTGGTGCTCCTGGGCCGCCCCTCCGCCGGTAAATCCAGCCTCATTAACGCCATATGCGGTCATCATGTATCGATCATCTCCCCGGTACCCCAGACTACCCGCAACGTAATCCGCGGCATCGTCAGCGATCCGCGGGGACAGATCGTCTTTCTCGATACGCCAGGATTGCATCGATCGGAGAAGCAGATCAACCTCCGCCTCCGAGAAGTTGCGTTGCAGCATCTGGAGGACGCCGAGGCCGCGGTGTACCTGGTAGATGCCACGCGCCACCCCGGAGATGAGGAGCGGGATCTGGCCTCCGTAATAGCGGAACACGATCTACCGGTGGTGGTGGGCATCACCAAGTGCGATCTGCCCTCCGCCGATATCCCCCGCACGCACCGCTTTCTCCAGGAGGCAGGACTGGGAGGCCTCACCACCGTGGAGCTTGCGGGGTTGCCGGAAGAGCTCGCAGCGTCCCGTCACGGCGTTGATACCCTGCTGGACGAGCTGTTTCCTCTCCTCCCGGAGGGCCCCGCCTGGTATCCGGAGGAGTTCTACACCGACCAGGAACCATCGTTCCGCATCGCCGAGGTGATCCGGGAGCAGGCGATCAGCCGCGTCCGACAGGAGCTGCCGCACGCGTTGTATGTGGAAATTGCCGATCTGGAACAGCGGGAACACACACTGTGGGCTCGGGCGTTTATCCTGGTGGAACGGGACTCCCAGCAGGGCATCGTGGTGGGACAAAAGGGAAAGACGATCACCGCGATCCGCAAGGAGTCCGAGAAGGTCCTGGCGGAACTGTTTCCCACGCCGGTACGGCTCTCGCTCCAAGTAAAGGTGAAGTCGCGCTGGCGCCACGACGAGGCGCTACTGAAGCGCTTAATCCAGTAGTCTCAGCGGCCGGGCGGTGGGTGGCGTGCGGCAGGTGGCGCCGAGACTTCCGCGACCGGTTCAGCCTATCGACACCTGCTCAACCGCACCATCGCTGCGACCAACCCAGATCTCCGTTCTTGCCCGGGTAAACAGTCCGCTGTCCAATACGCCGGAAATGGAGTTGTACTCCCCCTCCAGACGCGCGGCATCACACTCAGCACCGTCGAAGTGCACATCGAGAATCAGGTTTCCGTTGTCCGTAACCACCGGCCCCGCCTTGCGCTGGGCCATGCGGAGTTCCGGTCGCCCGCCCAGGGCCGTTATCGCCCGCCGGGCGGAAACGAGCGCCGCTGGAATCACCTCCACCGGGACGGGATACAACGTAGCCAACTGCCGCGAGAGCTTCGATTCATCCACCACCACGTAGAGCATAGCGGAGTTGTATTCCACCAGCTTCTCCAACGTTAGGGCACCGCCGCCACCTTTGATCAGATAGCCGGTACGGGTATCCACCTCGTCGGCGCCGTCGATCGCTACATCCAACATGCCGCCGATCTCGGGGTCGTTGAGGGTGCGCAGGGGAATCCCTAAGCGTTGCGCCTCGATGGTGCTCTCGAAACTGGTGGCCACCGCCAGAATATCGGAGACCGCACCCTCGGACAGCAGCGCGCCGATGCGGCGGACCGCGTGTATCGCCGTGCTCCCGGTACCCAGCCCCACCTTCATACCGGAGCTCATCACCCGATCGGTCACCGCCTCCGCCACCGCCCGCTTGATTGCAGTTGTATCCATGTCACGCGTCCCTGTAGAGATCGAGAATCGCCAGCACCCGTGGCGCGCCGAGCGTCTTGAGAAACCCGCCCAGGCGCGGCCCTCGCTCCTGTTCGATGAGCACGAAGTACAGCGTCTCAAACAGATCCTTCGGCTCCATATCCACCGACCGGGCCACATCGTAGATCGCGTTCTGCACTTCCTTATCGCTGAGTTCGCCGATGCCGCCGCGGAGTATCGTCCGCAGTTCCGTTATCGCCTGCAGCTCCTGCCGTGAGAGGTCGCGCGGCGTCGCCGCAGCCGGGTCCACCACGTGGAACCGAAAATCCTCCGGCGCAAACTCCTGCACCCAGTTCCAGGCGCCTCGCGCCCGCTGTCGCGCCCGACGCTGCAGGTCCTGGTCCATCTTCGCAAAGCCCGGCATCTCCGCCAGGGCGGCATCTACGGAACCGTCATGTATCAGCAGCAGATTGCACAGGTGGCGAAATGGGATCTGCGCCGGCAGGGAGGCCGGCGGCGCCTCCACCTGGGAGAGCTCATAGATACGGCGCTCCTTGGCGGCGCGCTTCTCATTGACCTGCTCCTGCCCAAAGTAGATCCGTTCGCACTTGTCGTAGTCTTCGTAGATTTTGATCACATCCAGATCAAAACTAATGGCAAACTCGCTATTGGGCCGCGTCCCGGCAAAGAGGTAGCGCACCACCTCCGGCTGATAGATTTCGAGTACATCCCGCAGGCTGATCACCTCCCCGGAGGAGCTGGACATCTTACCACCGCGTCCTTTGATACTGATGAAGTCGTACTGAAACGTCACCGGCGGTTCCCAGTTGAACACCTCCTGCACCACGTGCCGGGCGGTATCGAAGCTGCCGCCCTCGGAGTGGTGATCCTTCCCGGCCGGCTCAAAATCGACCTGCTCGTAGGCCCAGCGCATGGGCCAGTCGATACGCCAGGGAAGCTTAGCGTAGCCGGTCTCCCGCAGATCGATCGTGTCCTCCTGCTGCGTCTCATCGCAGTGATAGGTCAATCCCCAGGAGCCGTCCCACCCGATGATCGTGGTGGTGTCTTTGTTGGTAAATCTGCTAAAGACACTCACCGGCCACCACTCGTCGGGAAGCGGTGAGGTACGAAAGCGGTTGAGAATCTCCCGGATCTCCTCGCGCTTAGCCAGCGCCGTGCGAATACCTTCGGCATAGGTAGCCGCGCGGTACTGGGAGGCCTGGTAGATATACTCCGGTGTAATACCTACTTCCGCCAGGCGCCCTTCCAACTCTGCCTCGTTGGCGCGGGCAAAGCTCTCATAGGTACCGGCCGGATCCGGGACGAGGGTGATCGGCCAGCGCAGGTAGGACTCGAACGTTTCGCGATCCTCCACATTGCCCGGTACTTTCCGGAAGACATCGTAGTCGTCCCAGGAGTAGAGGAAGCGCGTAGTGCGCCCCTTGTCGCGTAGCGCCCGCACCACCAGATCCACGGAGATGATCTCCCGGAAGTTCCCCACGTGGACGGTGCCCGACGGCGTGATTCCCGAGGCGCAGGTGTAGCGCTCCTTGTCACCCTTTTCGCGTATGATCTTATCGGCGTTAATATCCGCCCAATGACTGCTCATAGGCGCGCAGTATACGAGACCCGGTGGTAAATTTACAACGAGCCCCGCCGATAGAACTAATATGTGGAAGGCTCTCATGATCGTGACGGTGTATACGGTGGTAACGTTGGTTCCAGCTACGGCAAACGGGACGTCCTCTGAGCAAACGGCTGGTACCTGGGAGTCTCGGGACGCCAGGGAAGCGGACGATCGACCGGTACCGGCGCCGCCCGATTCACAGCTGACTCATCAGGTCGAAGGCATCGCATCGTGGTACGGCGGCAAGTTCCAGGGGCGGCTCACCGCCAACGGCGAGGTTTTCGACACCAATGAGCTCACCGCCGCCCACCGGACGCTCCCCTTCGACACGATCGTCCGCGTGACCAATCGTGCCACCGACCAATCGGTGGAGGTTCGCATTAACGACCGGGGCCCCTTCGTGGACAACCGCGTGATTGACTTGAGCCGGGCCGCCGCCTCCCGGATCGGCCTGACCGCCACGGGCATCGCCCCGGTGACGCTTGAAATCGTGCATTACGTTCCGGAACCGGACTCCCGCATTATTCAGATTGCATCGTTCTCCCGCGAGGATAACGCGCGGAGCATGGTGGCGCGCCTGGAGCGGGAGGGCCTGCCGGCAGCCGTTGAAAGCGCGGAGGAGGAAGGCGTGTTCCGCGTGATCCTCACCGATGTAAAGAAATGGGATGTGGATGAGTACCGGGCGCGCCTGGAGGAGCTGGGGTTCGGCTCAGTTCTGGTGCGGCGGGATTAAGCCGGCCCCTCCATCCGGTGCCCTGCGTCGCGTAAGGACAGAGCCCTCAGATCCCTTTCCGTTCCCCCGTACAATTACTACCTTGTAGATATATGTCGGACATTTTTTGGAATAACGTCTTTGCGAACCAGGATTTTCACTACGGCACCGAGGTGAACACCTGGGTAGCGGAGGCGGTAGGTCGATACGTCCTCAACGGACAGTGGTTTGCCAATCTCGGAATCGATACCCCCGACGAACTACAGGTGATTGAACTGGCCGCCGGAGAAGGCCGCAACGCGGTGTGGCTGGCGGAGCAGGAATTTCAGGTGACCGCTTTCGATCAATCCACTGTGGGTAGCGAAAAGACGCAACGTCTCGCCGCCGCTCACGGCGTATCCCTCACTACCCGCACCGACGATGCGATCGACCTGGGACTCAACTCTCCCGGCTGGCAGGGCCATGCCGATGTGGTGGTAAGCACCTTCTTCCACATAGCCCCCGAGCAGAAGCGCGCGATGTTTGCGGCCCACCGCAACTTGGTGCGTCCCGGGGGACTGGTGATCGGTGAGTGGTTCCACCCGGATCAGCGCCTCAACAACTACACCAGTGGCGGCCCCCCACGGCCGGAGATGATGATTACCGTTCCTGAGCTTCGCACCGCCTTTGCCGAGTGGCACATCCTGGAGTGTCGCAGCCGGGAGCGTCGGTTGAGTGAGGGAAACGGCCACGCCGGCATGGGCATGGTCACCCAGTTTGCCGCCCAGAAGCCGGTGTCCTGGTTTTAGCCACGCCCGCGCCATCAATCGCTGTACCATCTATCGCTGCGCCCCTATAACGGTCCCTCCGACCGCCTTGACACGCAGTCCGTAAACGGGGCAGTATTCCGTTTCCATTTGCAGGTCCAGACATGACTCGGTTGAACTTCTTCGCTGTACTTCGTTGTGTCTGGTCCCTGCATTCCGGGCCCATAGCTCAGTTGGTTAGAGCAGCGGACTCATAATCCGCGTGTCTTCGGTTCAAGCCCGAATGGGCCCACTGTTTCGAGGGTTACCGGACACGGCGGTTCCGCACGACACCGGCTGGAATCGCCGTGGACGCACCTCCCGTAGTTTCGATAGTATCCTGCTATGCAGCATCCTCCCTCCGGGTTCGCCCCGGTCACCGATCACATCATTGATGAACTTCGTTCCATTGTAGGCAATACCCACGTTATCGCCGGCGACACCGAAGCGCTGGAGGCGTTTTCTCACGACGAAATACCGGACCGCGCCTACGCTCACGCTCCGGAGGTGGTGGTCAACGCGGGTACCGCCGAGGAGGTGGCGGCGGTGATGAAGCTTGCAAATCGCGAGGGGATCGCGGTAACCCCGCGAGGCGCCGGGAGTGGGCTCTCCGGTGGAGCGGTACCGCTTCACGGCGGCATCGTATTGCGGACTGACCGCATGAACCGGATTCGTGATATCGATCTGGAAAATATGATGGTGGTGGTGGAACCGGGAGTTGTCACGGCGGCAATTAACGAGGAACTCCGGGGCACCGGGCTGTTCTACGCCGGATATCCGATGAGCCTGGAGACGTGCTTCGTTGGGGGCAACGTGGCGGAGAACGCCGGCGGCGGGAAGGCGGTGAAGTACGG
>CAYQRW010000042.1:0-17658 GCA_964419735.1 uncultured Spirochaeta sp. | reverse complement strand
TGACCGATTTCGAGCGCAACGTGAACTTGCAACGCAGCATTATGCGACAGCTGGAGCAGCACATCTCCGCCCTGGATGATGTGGATGGAGCCAGTGTCACCGTGGTGATGCCGGAGGATGAACTCTTCGCCGAGCAGCAGGATCCGGTTACCGCCTCGGTCATTCTTACCCCCAAGCCCGGCAGCGACCTCCGGGAAAACCGTTCCAAGATCGAGGGCATCGAAAAACTGATTGAGTTTGCGGTGGAGGGACTCGCCGCGGAGAACATCACGATCACCGATCGGAGCGGTGTTACGCTCAACGACTTCGAGAACCTCCAAGACTTCGACCGCCTGGACCTGACGAGACGAGAACTCGAGATCGTGCGGGAGCAGGAGGACCGTTACCGTCGGGCAATTCTCACCGCGCTCTCCGAGATCTACGGCCGCGACCGCGTGGAAGTGGTCAATATCAATGTCGATATGGACATGGGCAAACGCACAGAGGAGACTGAGGAGTTCTTCCCCATTACGACGGTAGAGGACAATCCACGGACCCCCTTTGATGAAACTGAGTACGTCCTGTCCATTCCCCGCTCTACGGAAACGATCGATGAGAACTACGAGGGCACCGGCTTTAATCCGGAGGGCCCTCCCGGCGTCGAGGGCCAGACCCCCCCGGCATACCAGGATCTGGACGGTCTGGTGGGGCGCTGGGACAACTCCGAGGAGCGGATCAATAATGAGATCAACAGCCGCCGAATCACCGAGGAGAAGAGTCCCTCAATTCAGCGGATCACCGCCAGCGTGGCGATCGACGGTACGTGGCGCTGGTCTTACGATGATCGCGGTGAGGTTGAAATCGCCTCCGATGGATCGATTGAGCGGAACTACACACCGGTAACCCCGGAGGAACTGGAAAGTGCCCGAGCCCTTGTGGAACACGCGGTGGGGTTTGACCAGGACCGCGGTGATGCGGTGTCGGTGAGACATATCCAGTTCGATCGATCCGCTCAGTTCCGGGAAGAGGACGAGCGTTTCCGTCGGCAGCGACAGATTCAGATGATCGTCCTCTACGTACTCATCGGAATAGCCGTCCTTTTGGTATCGTTTATCGTGTTCCGCCTCATCTCGCGAGAAATCGAGCGGCGGCGCCGACTGCGGGAAGAGGAGCTCGCCCGACAGCACCAGGCGATGCGGGAAGCAGCGCTACGGAGCGCCGAGGAAGAAAGTGCAGAAGTGGAAATGTCCGTGGAAGACCGGGCGCGGATGGAACTGGAAGAGATGGCGATCAACGCCGCCCGCGAGCATCCTGAGGATGTGGCCCAGTTGATCCGGACCTGGCTGGCGGAGGAGTAGTATATGGCGAAACAAGCGGAACAGACCGCTCCCGCCGGGGGCGGCCGGAAATCCAAACAGTCACTCTCCGGACGACAGAAGGCTGCGGTCTTTCTCGTAACGCTGGGTAGTGAGATCTCCAGTGAGATCTTTAAGCACCTTCGGGAAGATGAAATAGAAACGCTGACCTTTGAGATCGCCCGGCTGGAGAATTTCAGTAACGAAGACAAAGAGGCGGTGCTTAACGAGTTCCAAGAACTCATGATGGCCCAGGACTTCATCAACTCCGGGGGTATCGACTACGCCCGGGAGCTGCTGGAGAAGAGTCTCGGGTCCCAGAAGGCGGTGGATATTATCAATCGTCTCACCACCAGCCTCCAGGTGCGACCGTTTGACTTTATTCGACGCACCGATCCCACCCACCTGCTGAACTTCATCCAGCAGGAGCATCCGCAGACGATCGCCTTGATTCTGGCCTACCTGGAGCCGCAGAAGGCGAGTGTGATCCTGGGAAACCTGCCCAACGACATTCAGTCGGACGTGGCCAAGCGGATCGCCACCATGGACCGTACTTCGCCGGAAACACTGCGTGAGGTTGAACGTGTCCTCGAGAAGAAACTGGCCTCGATCTCCAGCGAGGACTACAGTGTGGCCGGCGGTGTGGAGAGCATCGTGGAGATTCTCAACTTGGTGGATCGTTCTACGGAGAAAGTCATCATAGAAAGCCTGGAAGAAGAGGATCCGGAGCTGGCGGAAGAGATCAAGAAGCGCATGTTCGTTTTCGAGGATATCGTTATGCTCGACGACCGCGCGATCCAGAAGGTCATGCGCGAGGTGGATACCGCCGAGCTGGCCAAGGCGCTCAAAGCGGTGGACTCCGAGGTTCAGGACAAGATCTTCCGCAACATGTCGAAGCGGGCGGCGGCGCTGCTCAAGGACGACATGGAGTATATGGGGCCAATCCGCATGAAAGATGTGGAGGAGAGCCAGCAGAAGATCGTTTCGATTATTCGCAAGCTCGAGGAGCAGGGTGAGATCGTGGTTGCCCGTGCCGGTGAGGACGAGCTGGTTGTGTGACGCACGGCCAAAGGCAGGTTGAGTAATGGGAAAGAACGTTTTTCGGCCCGGTGAGGTTCAGTACAAGCAACACAAGGTGTTTCTCCGTCCGCCGGATCCCGTGAGTGCCCAGGCGACCTCGGGGGCGGCGGAGCTACAGCCGGTGGAAGAGATGGATGAGTACACCGGTCCCACCGCGGATCAGCTGCGCCGGGAAGCGGAAGCGTTCAAGGAACAATGGGAATCGGAGAAAGAGCAGATGATCTCCGAAGCCCGATCTGAGGCGGAGCGGATCACTAACGAAGCTGAGGAAGAGGCGTTTCGCCGCATTCGCGAGAAGACTGAGGAGGCGAACGCCACCAAGGCGGAAGCCGAGGAGGCTGCGGAACAGATCCGGCAAGCTGCGGAAGCTGAGAAAGAGCAAATTCTGGCGGAAGCGCAACAGAACGCGAAGCAGATCGAAGAAGAAGCGTGGCAGCGTGGTAACAAAGAGGGCCGAGAGGCGGGCATCGAAGAGGGAAAGGGAGAGATCCAACGGGTGATCGATCGCTTCCATGTGGTCTTGTCTAAGGCGATAGAGCGCCGCAATGAGATCATCCAGGAGAGTGAAACCCAAGTGGTAAACCTTGTCCTCAGTATCGCCAAGAAGGTGATCAAGGTCATCAGCGAGAACCAGAAGAATGTCGTCATCAACAACATCGCCCAGTCACTTCAGAAGCTGCAGCAGAAGAGTGACGTGGTTGTGCGCGTGAACCTGGCGGACTTGGAGATCGCCACCAAGCACAAAGAGGACATCCTCAAGATGGCGGAACGGGTCAAGACGATTACGATCGCCGAGGACTCCACCGTTGATCAGGGAGGAGCGATCATTGAAACCGATTTTGGCGAGATCGATGCCCGGATCGCTTCTCAGCTTCGGGAAATCGAAGATCGAATTCTCGAGTTAACCCCAATTAAGACGAAGCCGAAGGCAACCTGAGGAGGGGAACATGGCAGTTGCCTTTCTGGAAAAGTATCAGGCTCTCGTTGATCATACGGAAACGATAAAGCAAATCGGCCGCGTGCAGTTGGTGGAGGGGTTGCGGATCGAGAGTCTCGGTCCCCAGGCCCGCGTGGGAGAGCTCTGCCAGATCGTTATCGAGTCCTCCGGCAAGATAGTGCTGGCGGAAGTGGTGGGCCTCCGGGACAGCGTGGTTCAGTTGGCGCCCTACACCGAGACGGAAGGCATCGAGGTCGGTAACCCGGTGATCGGGCTTGGCCGCTCGCTGGAAATACCGGTGAGTGACCGCCTCTTGGGGCGCGTCTTGGACGGTACTGGAACGCCTATCGATGGGCTTGGTGAGATCGGCAGCGGCGTGTACTACCCGATTTTCAACACTCCCCCGAACTCATTGAGCCGAGCGCCGATTACCGATCAGATCGAGACCGGCATCCGCGCGATCGATGGCATGGTGGCTACCGGAAAGGGTCAGCGCTTGGGAATCTTCAGTGGCAGCGGCGTGGGGAAGTCTACCCTGATCGGTATGATCGCCCGCAACACGGCGGCCGACGTGAACGTAATCGCCATGATCGGTGAGCGAGGCCGCGAAGTACGGGAGTTTCTGGAGAATGACCTTGGTCCGGAAGGTTTGGCGCGGAGCGTCGTGGTGGTGAGTACCTCCGATACGCCCGCCCTCTCTCGGCTCAGAGCGGCCTACGTGGCTACCGCGGTGGCCGAATACTTCCGCGACCAGGGGCAGGATGTCATGCTCATGTTCGATTCGGTTACCCGCTTCGCCCGGGCGCAACGAGAGATCGGGCTATCCCGTGGAGAAGGGCCGGCAACGCGCGGCTTCCCGCCGTCGGTGGATGCAATTCTCCCGCAGCTCCTGGAGCGCAGTGGAACCAGCGACTCCGGGAGCATTACTGGATTCTTCACGATCCTCGTCGAGGGCGACGACATGGATGAGCCGGTTTCCGATACCGTCCGCGGGATTCTCGACGGACACCTGGTGCTGAGTCGGCAACTGGCAAGGCGGAATCACTACCCCGCTATCGATGTGCTGGGAAGCGTGAGCCGGTTGGAAAACAAAGTCTGTGATCCCCAGCACCGTAAAGCTACTGGAGATGTGCGGCGGTTGATGGCTACCTACCAGGACGCGGAAGATCTAATTAACGCTGGGATCTACCAACGCGGGAACAACGCCGATATCGATGAGGCGATTTCCGCCCGTCCCCACATCAATCGCCTCCTGCAGCAGCAGGTAGATGAGCGGACACCGCTGGAGGAAACGCGACAGCAGTTACTGAGTATCGTTGGCCTCGAGGACGGAGATGCGTAGGTTTCATTTTCGGCTGGAGTCGATCCTGGAGCTGCGCCAGAAGCTGGCTGATGAAAAGCGCCTTCAACTTGGCGCGATTACGCAACGCTGTGAAGCGCTGGAGCGTGATATCGAGGCGCACGTGGCACTCCGGTACCGCACGCTCACCGAGCACGGGCTGGCCTCAGCGGTGGATATCGACTATCGGCGGGCGATCGAGGCGTATGCGGCTCGCTTGACCTCGGAGGTGAATCGTTACCGCGAGGAACTCCGAGAGGCGTATGTCCACCGGGACGCTGTGGCCCAGGAGTACCGTGAGGCAAAACGGAACGCGGAAGTGCTGGAAAAGCTGAAGTCCCGTCGCAAGGAGAGCTATTTGGATGCGGCAAAACGCGAAGAGCAGATCCGCCTTGATGAGATATCACAGCGTATGATGTGGAGTGGAAACGGGTGAGTCGGGAGATTTCATATGGCAATTCGTTATAGCAGGCTCGGCGCGATTCCGCAGATCATTCTCTTGATTCTGCTCATTCTGATTCTGGCCGTGGGAGGGCTGTTCTGGTTCGACTATCTGGGCCTGGTCAACGCGCGCGAGACGTTTGCTCCCGTTCTCGGCCTGTTCGGAGAGGATGAGGACGTGGGTATCGACGCCGTTGACGATATCATGCTCATGGATCGGTTGCGCCTGGAAAAACTTCAGGAGGCGGTGGATCTTCGGGAAGCTGAACTCAGTGAAGAAGAAGATCGTCTCATGGAGGCACGGGCTGAACTTGACGAAGTACAGCAGCAGTTGGATCAGCGCGCCGCGGATCTGGACGAACGTGAGGTTTCACTCAATGAACAGCTCCAACGGTACGACAATAGAAGAACAGTGCTTGAGCAAAACTCGCGGGATTTGACGAGTATGCGACCAGCGGACGCGGTTGAGATCCTGGCCGGCTATGACGACCAGTTACTGATCGATACGCTGCGTGTCACGGAGGAGTTGGCCCAGGAGGCGGGGGAGGTATCCCTGGTCTCAGTCTGGCTATCTCAGCTCCCGGCGGATCGCGCTTCCGACATCCAACGCCAGATGACGCTCACGCCTGCAGACTAATACGGGAGGTACTGCTTGCGTGTACGGAATTATTCCGGCGGCTTCGCCGTCTGACCAATCTTACGGCCCTACAGTACGTGAGGTAGTTCCGAGCAGGAGTGACGGCGCGGACAGTTTTGCGGAGCAGCTGTCCCGGATAAACTCCCGCGCTGCGGATCAACGTCTCGCGGACGAGAAGCAACGCCACGGTGAAGAGACCGCCACATCTCGATCTGAACGCGACAGCGAGGCTTCCAGAGCCTCGGATACATCTCGCGCGGACAGAGCGAATCGCGATCAAGAAGCGAATCGCGAGCAAAAAGCCAATCGCGACCAAGAAGCCAATCGCGACCAAGAAGCCAAGCGCCACAACCCCGGTGATGCGGCAGAGAAAGCTGATGCCCGGGATCGTGCTGCTGAGCAGTCTGACCGGGCGGCATCCGAGGCGCTGCGCAAGAAGAAGGCCGCCGATCGCGCCGAACAGACCGAGCAGGCGCTTACGCCGGCTTTGGTAGAGGCAAAACTCCAAAAACAAAAACAGATCGCGCGTTCTGGTGACGAGACGGACGTGATAAGCAAATCCGCGCTCCACGTTGCTCAGAGCATCAGCGAAGGCATGGGCACCACCCACTCCGACAAGACATCCGCAGACAAATCCGCGGATGCCTCCGAGGAGAAAGCCGTCAAGAAAGCCGCTTCGGTCGCTGGTAAGGGCGCGGCCCGCGCAGGCGCTGAGAAAAACTCCTTAGCTGCTCAAAAAGCACAGACCGCAGCCGGGGAACAGGCCAACGCCGATGATCTCGCACGTGCCGCCGACGAAGCGGCGCGGGCCGGCGAATCGAAAGCCGAAAAAGGCTCTGGGGAAAGCGCCGAAGACACCGCCCGCAAGCCCGACGGCGCCCAGGGCATCTCCGGGAAGACGCCCCACGCCGAGAACCTGGTAGACCCAAAAGGAAAGTTGAAAGAGTCCGACCAGGATCGCCGCGTCCGTGGTGGTGAGGACGCCCGAGAGAACCGCCTCGCCGGCAAGAAGGTCGGCACCGAAACGGTAGACGCCAAGGCGGTGTCCGCCGTGGAAACCGAAAACACCACTGCGGAACGAACCGCTTCCCGAGAGCTCATCGTGGATCTCTCCGAAGGATCGGCGCAGCAGCGGGATAGCGGGGATGGCACGGAGACCTCCCTATCCACCTCGCGGATGGAGGTAGGTCTCACAGAAGGCTCTTCCCGGACGCCCTCCTTGTCACAGGCGACGCAGACGCTGGCACGGCGGCTGAACGGGGAGCTTGGGGACAGTATCGTGCGACAGGCCAAGGTGATGCTCCAGGACGCGAACACGGCGGAGCTGCGCCTTGTTATCCGGCCGCCGGAGTTGGGGCGTATCCGGATTCGACTTCAGATGGAGAACGGCCATATAGCCGGCCGGATTCTTGTCGATAATGGAAGCGTGCGAGAGGTTGTCGAGCAGAACCTGGCATCGCTCCAGCGCGCCTTTGAAGAGGCGGGGCTGGAAATGGGCGACCTGGAAGTGAGCACCGGCGACGCGCGGGATGACGCCCACCAGGGCGATCCAGATGAGCAGGGGACCGGAAAACGGGCGACAACCGCCGGGGTTGAGTCATTTGGTCGGAACATTGAAACGATTTCCGAGTATGAACCCGGTCGACACCGAATCAATCTGGTGGCGTGAGAAAAGGAGAGGGTGAGTAAATGGATATACCGATGTCTATGGGCCGCACGGAAGAGGCCCGCGTACAGTCGCAGGTATCGTCCTTCAATGAGGCGATTCAGGGCAGCAGTGATTCCGGGACGCAGCTCGGTCGTGATGATTTTCTGAAGATTCTCATGACCCAGCTCCAGAATCAGGACCCCACGAAGCCGATGGAGGACAAAGAGTTTATCTCCCAGATGGCGCAGTTTTCCTCACTGGAACAGATGACTAACGTGTCGCAGGGCTTTCAGGAGATGAACGCCCTTTTGAGCTCCAGCCAGGCGCTTTCAGTGCTGGGGCGGACGGTAGACGTCCAGGCCGGCGATCAGACCATTCGGGGCACCGTGTCGAGCGTTACCAACGGCGCTATGCCGCAGATCACGATCGACGAGCAGCAATATGACTATTCCAACATTCAACGGGTAATTCAGTAGGGGGAACCGCGTATGATGCGATCACTGTATTCAGGAGTTTCCGGACTCCAAAACCATCAGGTGCGGATGGACACCGTGGGTAATAACATCTCCAACGTAAATACCACCGGGTTCAAGCGCGGTCGGGTCAATTTTCAGGACCTCATTTCACAGATGCGCCAGGGCCCGGCAGAGCCAAATGAGCGTGTCGGTGGCGTAAACCCCCAGCAAGTGGGGCTCGGTATGCAGGTAGCTACTATTGATACGCTGCATGAGCAAGGCTCACTCCAGACCACCGGTGTCAAAAGCGACCTGGCGATCCAGGGAGAAGGGTTCTTCATGATGCGTGGCGGTGATGAGAACTACTACACCCGGGCCGGTTCCTTCGGAGTAGATTCGGAAGGTATGCTGGTCAATCCTTCCAATGGTATGCGGGTGCAGGGCTGGAACGCGGAGACGGTAGATGGGGAAACGTTTATTAACAGCTCCGCATCCGTGGAGGATCTGAATATTCCCGTGGGAAGCAAAGACCCCGCGCAGGCTACCTCAGAGGTCTTCCTCGCCTCCAATCTCAATAAGAACACCCCGGTGATTCCGGAAGATGCAACGGCTGGGCAGGTTCAGGACGGCACCTGGACGGTGGAGTACGATATCTATGACTCCTTCGGGAGTACCCGGACGCTGCGAGTGGATTTCACACGGAATCCTGATGCGGAAAACCAGTGGATCGGAACCGTCACGGTCGATCCGGAAGCTGATGGGGGACTCCCGCAGACCGTGGGTGTCGGCGGAGTTGATTCCGCTGATGGGCAATCCTTTATCGTAGAGTTTGCCAACGACGGCACGCTCCAGTCGGCGCAGAACCCGGAGGGCGGCCTGGCGGACGACGGCATGGTCGAGGTTGACATCAGCTACGAGGTGCCGGAAACGAGTATTCCCTTGGACCCCGATACGGGGGAACCGCAGGAGGGGCCCGTTGAACAGAACTTCACACTGAGTTTAGGAGAGCAAGGAAGCTTCGTGGATTCCATGACCCAGTATGCTTCTGAAAGCTCTACTAAGGTCTTCAGCCAGAACGGGTTCGGGATGGGGTACCTCGAGGATTACCGCATCGACTCCAATGGGATCATCACCGGCATCTTCTCCAACGGAAACAACCGCGAGCTTGGGCAAGTGGCCCTGGCGTCGTTTCGGAATCCCGGTGGATTGGAAAAGGCCGGTGATACGACCTTTCAGCAGTCCTTGAACTCAGGTCTGGCGGACGTCGGTACGGTTGGAGTAGCCGGTAAGGGTACGATCATGTCCGGGGCTCTGGAGATGAGCAACGTTGATCTGGCCGAGCAGTTCACGGACATGATCGTCACTCAGCGCGGGTTCCAGGCCAATAGCCGGACGATCCAGACCACCGACCAGATGCTGCAGGAAGTCTTAACACTCAAGCGGTAATGGGAGTACCTTAGGCGGAGATGATCCAAGTTACCAGACTTGACGGGCGCGAGTTCTATCTCAATCCTCACCAGATTGAGTATATAGAGCTCAACCCCGACACCACGCTAATCATGCTCTCGGGGAAGCGCCTCATCGTACGCGAGGACTACGAGACGATTCTGGAGCGGATCATCGCCTACCGCCGCGAAATTGGTGCGTTCAAGAACGAGGAGTAGGACCGGATGGATCTTGGAACGATTATAGGTATTGCGATCGGAATGGTCATGGTCACCATGGGTATTATACTCGGTGGTGTCGGAATCGGACCATATCTGAGCTTGGACTCCGTTCTCATTACGATCCTCGGGTCTTTTGGGGCGATGTTGGTTTCCCAGCCGCTCAGCCGAATGCTGGGCATCCTGGGTTACCTGAAACACATCTTCTATGTGACCTCGTGGAACGAAGAAGAGCTCATCAGTCAGCTGGTGAGCTTCTCCGACCGAGCCCGGAAAGAGGGGCTTCTGGCGTTGGAAGACAACCTGGACTCCGTGGAAGACGAGTTCATGCGGAAGGGTATACAACTGGTGGTGGATGGTACCGATCCGGACATCATTAAGAGCATCCTCTACGCAGATCTGAATCAGCTCCAGTCTCGTCACGAAGTCGGCATTAAGATCTTCGATGACTGGTCCAAGATTGCGCCGGCCTTCGGCATGATCGGAACGTTGGTTGGTCTGATCGCGATGCTCGGCAGCATCGGCGGTGACACCGCCGCCATCGGGCGCGGTATGCAGACGGCGTTGGTGACTACGCTGTACGGATCGTTTTTTGCAAACCTCTTTTTGATTCCGTTCAAGAGCAAGCTCGAGGATCGTGATAAAGAGGAGAGCCGGGTCAAGGAGATCGTCATCGAAGGGATCCTTTCGATTCAAAGCGGTGACAACCCGCGAATCCTCCTCGAGAAGCTGGTGTCGTTCCTGCCGCCGGATCAACGGCAGGCGGTACGTCAGGAGAGCGGGGCCGACTGAGGTCGGAGGTAGCGTATGGCGCAACCGGAAAAGAAATGTAAGAAATGTCCTCCCGAGGGGACGCCGGATTACATGCTTACCTACGGTGACATGATGACGCTGCTGCTCACGTTCTTTGTCATGTTGCTGACACCGGCCACCATCGACGGCTATGAACTGCGACTGATCCTGGCGGCGTTCCCCGGTCTCGGACGGGATACCGGGGGCAACACGCTGGAAGTAGGGCGCCTGGCGGAACTGGGGAATACGGTAGAATCCCTGCCCTCCATGGACCGGGGGCGCGCGCTCGACCAAGCGCGCCGCAACGCCGTGAGTATTTTTAACCCCGAGATCCAGTCTGAAGAAGTGCGTGTCCAGGAGGATGAGCGGGGACTGGTAATATCACTTGCCTCCGACGCCTTCTTTGATGAAGGCAGCGCCGAGGTCAACATAGAGCAGACCCGGGACATCCTTCAGAAATTGGCCCAGCTTCTCGGTGATTCGTCGCTCGAGGAGCGGACGTTTCGGATTGAAGGCCACACCGATAACACGCCCACCGCCGATGACGGACCGTGGGAGTCGAACTGGGAACTGTCGGCGGCGCGGTCAGTGAACGTGTTGCAGTACCTTACCGAGTTTGGCGTAAACGACGATCAGTTCCAGGTCATGGGACTTGCCGATACCCGCCCACTGTACGATAACGACACCGAAGAAGGGCAGTCGTACAACCGCCGGGTAGATGTCATTATCCTTTCCGACGGCCACCTGTGAGGTGGACGTCTTTCGTGCAGGAGGTCTTCCATGTCAGATGAGATTTTTGATACAGATGATGAAGGCGGTGGTGAAGACCAAAGCCAGGCGGTAGGCAAGAAGAAGATCGGGTTTCTTCCGGCGATCGTAATCGATATTCTCAAGTGGGGAGCGATCGTCATCGGGGCGATCATCTTCATTGTGGTAACGGTAGTCATTACCGTACGCATGCTGGACTCCGGCGACCAAGCCGCCACCACCCGAGTTCCCCTCGGTAGTGAATATGAAGAGGGATCCGCACCGATGCTGGACTGGTACAGCCAGATCGAAGATGTGCGAGGTGTTACCGCCGATGAGGTGCGTCGCACGTTCATCGTCAAGGTGCACATCGGCTATGAGCCGGAGAGCGAAGCCACTTTGCAGGAGCTTATCAGTCGTGAGGTGCAAATTACGGAGGCGATCGCTGAGTACTTTTCCTCCCGCACCACTGATGAACTGCAGGGAATCGAGAACCGGCAGCGTTCCAAGCAGGAACTGCGGGAAGAGATCAATCGGATCATGACGCACGATGTGAGAGATGTGGCGTTTGGACGATATGAATTTTTAGAATTCTAGAAAATATCGACTTTCGGCTTGCAAAAGCCGCGATGTTGTGCAAAAAATGGTACAGGGAGGGGTAGACTTACAGTATGAATGAAGTCCTGTCTCAGGATGAAATCGACCAGCTTCTCACCGCAATTTCGTCCGGAGATGTCGAGACGGATGAGCTCTCGCAACCAACCGAGTCGCGAAAGATCAAGATCTACGACTTCAAACGTCCGGACAAGTTCTCTAAGGAGCAGATCCGCACCGTCTCGATCATGCACGAGACGTTTGCCCGTCTCACCACGACGGCGCTCAGTGCCCAGCTGCGGAGTTTGGTGCAGGTCCATGTGGCCAGTGTCGATCAGCTTACCTATGAAGAGTTCATTCGTTCTATCCCCAATCCCACAACCTTGGGCGTGATCAACATGGATCCGCTCAAAGGGTCGGCTATTCTCGAGGTTGACCCGGCAATTACGTTTGCGATTATTGACCGGCTCTTTGGTGGTCAGGGAGAAGGCACCAAGGTCACGCGCGACCTGACCGATATCGAAACCACGGTCATGGAGGGCATCATCGTTCGCATCCTGGGCAATATGCGTGAAGCGTGGTCCCAGGTGATCGACTTGCGTCCCCGCCTCGGCCAAATCGAGACAAATCCCCAGTTTGCACAAATCGTGCCTCCCTCGGAGATGGTGGTGCTCGTAACGCTGGAGACCAAGGTGGGAGAGGTAGAAGGGATGATGAACTTCTGTATTCCCTACCTCACCATTGAGCCGATCATTTCTAAACTGTCTGCTCAGTACTGGTACTCCTCAGTCCGTCGCGGAGCCACCACCGAGAACTTGAATATTCTGCGGGACCGATTGGCAACGATCGCGGTTCCTATGGTGGTGGAAATAGGTGCGATGGAGCTCCTCGTGCGGGACGTCTTGTCCCTTAGCGTGGGTGATGTAGTCCGTCTTCCCGATTCGCACATTGAAGATAAGATGGCGCTTCGGGTCGGTGACCGTAAGAAGTTCTGGTGTAAGCCGGGACAGATCGGCAGTAAGCTCGCCGTCCAGGTTACCGGAAAAATTGAGGAGATCGAGACGGAAGAGTTTGAAGAGCTTATTGCGGAAGAAGGAGAGTAGGGAATGAGTGATGGTTCACTGTCCCAAGACGAAATTGACGCCTTGTTAGCTGGCACTGGAAATATCGATCTCGGCGACAGTTCCGGCGGCGGTGGAGGTGGACCCTCCGTAGGTGCCGACTCACTTTCCGGTCTCAAAGCGGCGCTCTCCGAGACGGTGTCGCAACAGCAATCGAACATGGCGATGATCACCGGAAACGATGTTGAGGTTGCCCCTCCCACCGTGAACGGCGGTTCTCCCAGCGGCCTCAGTGGCGAGCTGGTGCAAATCGTCTACAACCTCGGCGACGCCGGCGGTCACGGGTATATCATGTCCTCCGAGGATGCCTTGAAGTTCGCTTCGGCCTCGATGGGGTTGGACGGAGTCGAATTGGACGATGCCGCTCTGAACGCGGTGCAGGAAGTGTTCTCGCAGGTCGCAGGGCCCGTCATTAACACGCTCAGTGAAAAGACCGGCGCCACGATCATGCCCGAGCCCGCGCAGGCAACCACGGTGGATGCCTCATCGTTATCACTGCCCAACGATCCGGTCTACGCGCGATACACCATTACCCTCGGGGATGACTCCGCAGTAGTGTACGAGCTGTTTGAGCAGGCCTTTGCCGCACAGTTGAACTCCGGTGGTGGCGGTGGCATGCAAGCCTCCGGGGGCGGCATGGGGCAGCAACCACAGCAATACCAGCAAGCGCCTCCACAGGGTGGGGGGTTCAACATGCCCGGCATGCAAGGGGGCGGCAATATGGGAAACATGATGGGCGGCGGAGGCGGTGGCGGAATGCCCGGCTTCGGCGGCGGTAACGCCAACGTCCAGTCGGTGCAGTTTCCCAGCTTGCAGCAACAGGGTGCCAGTGGCGAGCAGGGTAATATCGGCCTCTTGATGGACGTCTACATGGAGATGACCGTTGAGCTGGGGCGTACCAAGAAGCTGATCCGAGAGATTCTCGGCATGGGTGAAGGTACGATTATCGAGTTGGATAAACTCGCCGGTGAACCCGTAGATATTCTTGTGAATCATAAGCTGATCGCCAAGGGAGAGGTTGTCGTCATCGACGAGAACTTCGGCGTTCGGGTTACAGAGATCGTTTCACCAATGGAGCGTGTAAGCGATATGACATGACGTGACAGGACCGGCTGAGGGGCGGCAGACCCGAGGTCGGTTAATGTACAGGGGAGGGGAACACTGAAACGTACACGTCTTTCGAGCATTGTCCTACTTGTAGGCTTGCTCTGGTTTTCAGTACAGGTAGTCTATTCTCAGTCTCAAAGCGGAGACACCGCAGCGGGCGAGGCGTCCACGGAGCAGTCCGCTCCCGATGAGGTGGCGCCGGAGGTCCCGGCGGAATCCGAGCGCGCCGAGCGTCCGCGGGAAGAGGAACTGGTGTTCGCCGGCGGAACAGCCGAGGGCGAGGCCGGCCCGGCCACCGACGCCGAAGACCTTTCGGCCTTCGGCATGTGGGACCTGGTCCGGATGATCCTGGTACTGCTGATGGTGGTGGGTGCGGTCTATGGAGTGGTGATGCTGCTCCGGCGCCGCGTCGGGTCCGAGTCGGACGATAGTGACTCGCCCATACGTATCCTGGCTTCCCGGAATCTCGGTGGAAACCGTGATCTCCACGTGGTCATGATCGGTTCTCGGGTGATGGTCTTGGGGGGCGGTGACTCCGGGGTGCAGCTCCTGACCACCGTGGAAGACCAGGAGACGATCGATGAACTCGTCCTGGCCCACTCGACGGCGAATCCTGGAACTCGACGGACCTTTGGTGGTCTGATGGGTCAATGGATCAACAACTTCACCGTTCCTGGAACCGGTAGTCCCGGGGGCAACGGCGATTCCCGGAATGGCCACGGCGCATCCGCTGCTCCCGACGCCGGAGTGGGAGGGGGATTCTTCCGAACGCAACACGACCGATTGAGGCACATGCGATGAGTCGGCGGGCGCTCGTGTTGGTGGTAATCGTCTCGATCTTGACGGTGATGGGTTCCGTAACCCTTCCCGCGCAGTCCGTGCGCAATCCCGGCGCCAATACTACCGCAGATCCTCTTTTGAACCCCGCTCAAGGCGAAGAGGGATTGCAGATCCCGTTTATCGACATGCAGCTTCGCTCGCCGGAAAGTGGTCAGGAAGTGGCGTTCTCGCTGCGATTGCTGTTGCTGCTGGCCGTCCTCAGCCTGGCCCCTTCGATGATTATTATCATGACCAGCTTTCTGCGGATCGCGATTGTCCTCGACTTTATCAAACGCGCGCTCTCGCTGCAGCAGGTGCCGCCCACGCAGGTGCTTCTGGGGATCGCGCTCTTTATTACGCTGTTCCTCATGTGGCCCACGCTCAACGAGATCTACGAGGAGGCGTACGTGCCGCTCCAGGATGGTGAGATCGGCCTGGAGGAGGCGTATGAGCGCTTCGAGCAACCGATGCGGGTTTTCATGTTCCGTCAGATGCAGGCGGATCCTTCCAGCGTGGCCCTGTTCATGCGCATGGCGGATCTGCCACAACCTAACACGCTTGCGGATGTCCCCACCTATGTGCTGGTTCCCGGATTCATCCTGCATGAGCTCACCGTGGCGTTCAAGATCGGGATACTGCTGTTTATTCCGTTCATTATCGTGGACATGGTCGTGGCCTCCACGTTGATGTCCATGGGTATGATCATGCTGCCGCCGATCATGATTTCATTGCCGTTTAAGCTCATTCTCTTCGTGCTGGTAGACGGATGGAATCTCATCGTACAGCAGCTGGTTGCCAGCTTTGGAGGATTCTAATGGATCTCGGATTTGCCATAATGGTATTTCGTACCGGAATCTTCCAGATTCTGATTATTTCTGCGCCGGCCCTGATTATCGCCATGGTTACCGGATTGATTATCAGCATCTTCCAGGCAACCACCAGTATCCAGGAGCAGACCCTTACCTTCGTTCCCAAGATTGCTGCGATTCTGGGATCGCTGCTCTTCTTTGGGCCGTGGATGATGCAGATGCTGATTAATTACACCGTGGGACTCCTGAATCAGATACCGCAGATGGTAGGCTAATGGTACTCGAGACGATCGCCCAGAACGCACCGGTCTTTTTCCTCATTTTCGTACGGATCTATGCGTTAGTGCGACTTGCCCCGATCACCTCCTCTCAGGCGATTCCCGGGATCGCCCGCACCGCTATGACATTTTTCGTTAGTTTTGCGGTGTATCCTTCGGTCGTGTCCGCCGGTTATCTCGTGCCTGATTCGGCGATGGCGTTCTTCTTGTTGGTGGTGGGAGAGATGCTCATCGGGATTCTCACCGCACTCTTCCTGGTGGTGGTGTTTGCCGTCTTTCAGCTGGCGGGACAGTTCTTCTCCTTGCAAATGGGGTTTGGTGCGTCGCAGGTTTTTGATCCCATGGCGCAAATCCAGATCCCGCTGGTGGGACAGTTTCTCAACATTATTGCCATGATGGTCTTTGTCATGTCTGGAGGGTTGCAGAAGATATTCCTTCATGGGGTGATGGGATCATTCGAAGCGCTCACGGCGGTCGATATCGCCGGGGCCCGGGGTGATCTCTACGAACTAGTCGTGGCAGGGCTGCCGTTGCTGTTCTCCCAGGCGCTTATTCTTGCATTTCCGATTCTGGGAACGTTGTTTCTCCTTCAGGTTACCATGGGGCTCTTCGGCAAGGCGGCTCCGCAGATGAATCTGCTCATGCTGGGTTTCCCCATGGCAATCGGTGTGGCATTTCTGGTGATGTTGTTCATTCTGCCGTTCTTAGTGCAGGCGTTCGAGATGGTGATCGATGATGCGTTTATGCAGATCCAGACGATGTTCTCGAGGGTAAGCGCATGATGGCGTATGATCTGCGGGAACGGGAGCGCCAGGATGCCCTTGCTTCCCTGCAATCGATGCATGTGCAGTGGTTTGCAGCGGAAGACGAAGGGCGCACCGAAGATCCCACTGAGCAGAAGATTCGCAAGGCCCGGGAAGACGGCAAAGTCGCTAAGAGCGCTGATGTCTCCAGCGCGATAGTACTGCTGTTTTCGGTGGTGGCGCTTGGAATCCTTGGCGATTATATGCTTGGGCATCTGCTTGATATGACGCGCTTTTATCTGAGTCTCGCCGGAGACATTACGATGGCTGAATCAGGAATACTGATGCGGGCCTTCTTCGGCTACTTCATCCGTATCAGTTTACCGTTGGCGGCGGTGGCGTTCGTGGCGGCAATCTTCGGGAACGTGGTGCAGTTTGGGTTTCTTTTTACCGTGAAGCCGATCACTCCGGATCTGAATCGAATCGCCCCGAAGTTCGGCAAATGGGTGCAGCGGTCTTTTATGTCCACGGAGGCGCTGTTTAACTTTGCCCGGAATACGGGGAAGGTCTTGGTGATCGGGGTCATCGCGTTTGCGGTGATTCGTTCCCGTTTTGATCAGCTGGCGAATCTGCTACAGATACCGTTTCTTCAGGCCTTTAGCTATGTGGCGCAGTCTGTGTTTGTGTTGCTAATGTGGGCGGCGATTACGTTGCTGGTCTTGAGCTTGTTCGACTTCCTCTTCCAACGGAGTCAGCATCGGGAGCAGCTGAAAATGACCAAACAGGAAGTGAAAGAGGAGCGGAAGCAGTTTGAGGGTGACCCGCAGGTGCGCAGCAGGCTTCGCCAGCGCATGCAGGAGATAATGTCTCGGAATATGGTTCAGAACGTCCAACAGGCGGACGTGGTAGTAACCAACCCGACCCATTTCGCGGTGGCGCTCAAGTATGATCCGGAAACGATGGGGGCCCCCACCGTGGTTGCCAAGGGGCAGGATGAGACGGCACATCGGATCCGGAACGTTGCCGGCGAGGCGGACGTGCCGGTGATAGAGAACAAACCCCTGGCCCGCGCGCTCCACGCGGAAGTTGAGGTGGGTGAGCAGGTACCGGAGA
>CAYQRW010000041.1:8031-17822 GCA_964419735.1 uncultured Spirochaeta sp. | reverse complement strand
TAGCGAGCGTGCTCGTACTGGCGATTCTGAAAATAGAACTGGGCGCTGTGGTGGAGCCCCTCCGCCGGATCGATCTGATCTTCCTGATTGAGCATGGAGGATACCTTGGAGTGAATTCTCCGGAGTTGGTTGGAGAACACCTTGAGCATCTTAACGATAATCCGGGTGTTCCCAGTCACCACCTTCTCAAACTCCTGCACGGTAAATTGGAGCACTTCGGCATCGGCCAGTACCACCGCATCCTCCTCGCGAGGGTACTTACCCAAGGCACTTTTCACCCCAAAAAACTCGCCGGTCTGGATAAGATCGTTTATATCCTGTCCAGTTTCGATATCACGGGAACGGAGGACGATTCGTCCAGATTTGAGAATGTATATTCGTTCGTCCAAATCTCCCTGAAAATACACAACTGAGTTGGACTTAAACGCTACAGGTTTCGGCAAGGCAGCTGATCTCCTGGGAAAACTGTATCCGCACGGCTGCCAAAAATCAAGCCAATCTACGCTTGCTCGCAATGTGGCCTTTGACTACTATGGTGAAGAACATGGTGGTCCTTCAAAGAATCGGGAAACGGGTATTTGATTCGTTCCAGGGATTCTCGTATGCGATGGGATTTTTCTTCCTCGTGCTTCGTGAAACGGTGCTGTACATTCGACAACGCAAGTCGCGGCAGGTGCTGACGTTTCAGATCCTCTTCACCGCGGTGGAGGCGCTCCCGGTAATCGCGATTCTCTCGCTCGGCCTGGGAGCAATTATCATTATCCAGGGCGTGGCTCTGCTACCCCAGTTTGGCCAGGGACAACTTGTATATACGATCCTGATCACCGTCATTACTCGGGAACTCGGTCCGATCCTCACCGCGTTCATAATTGCCGCCCGATCGGGCACCGCTATCGCTACCGAACTGGGCAATATGGTTGTGAGCCACGAGATCGAGGCGTACGTGGCCAATGGGATCAGTCCGATCAGTTATTTGGTGGTTCCCCGTTTTCTCGGAGTTACCGTTTCGTTGGTACTGTTGAACATCTATTTCAATATCTTCGGCCTGTTGGGGTCATTCTTCGTAACCTCCTTGGTAGCCGCGATCGACTTCCGGGACTACTTCTTCAACGTGTTGAACGCCCTCTCCGTAGTGGACGTGGCCGTGTCCCTGGTCAAGAGTGCGGTATCGGGAGCGATCATCAGCACCGTGGCAACCTACTACGGGTTCAAGGTGGAAGAGTCCAGCACGGAAGTCCCGGTGATGGCGATCAAGAGTGTCGGGCAAGGTTTCATTCTGTTGATTACGGCCAATGCCTTTCTCACGGTGATGTATTACTTATGGATTTAGGAATGTCACCATGCAGATAGATGTACAGCAGGTAGGATACTCCACCGATGAAGGTGCACTTATCAAGGATGTGACCTGCACGATCCGCGAGGGACAGTGCCTCTTGGTTATGGGACCCAGCGGCTCGGGGAAAACGCTGTTGATGAAAATGATGGCCGCGATCATCCTGCCCACGGAGGGAAGCGTGCTCTTTGACCAGATGGATACGGCTTCAATGTCAGATCGAGAACTCGACCGTAATCGGTTGCGACACGGGTTCGTGTTCCAGGATGCGGCCTTGTGGCAGAATCTGACGGTGCTGAACAATCTCACGCTGCCGACCCAGTACCATTTCCCAAAACGCGACCCGGCGGAAACCCAACGCCGGCTAGATCGCCTGTGTCGAACGCTGGCGTTCACGGAAGACCTCAATCAGCGACCGGCGCGCCTCTCCGCCGGCGAACGGAAGACGGCGGCAATCATCCGGAGCATGATGCTCAATCCGGAGATCTACTTCATGGATGAGCCCAGCAGTGGTCTCGACTCATCCACCGCGGACCATCTCCTGGCGGTCCTCAAGGATTTGAAGGCGCAAGGCCGATCGTTGGTCATCGCCTCGCACGACAGTGAGATCGCCTCGCAACTGGCAGACTGGATCCTCGTCATCGATGAGGGGCGCGTACTCGCCTATGACGCCGTCGAGCAGCTTACCCGCACCACCGATACTCGCGTTCGCACGATCCTTGCCGATGTTTTCGATTTGAGTTCAACCTACGACGCCGATATCTTAGATATGTTAGGAAGTAATGATGATCCATTTGCATGATACGCTACCCTCCGGGAGGACCCCGTGAAGTTTCGCATCCGTTTTGCGCAGCAGGTCGTCGGCATATTCGTGCTCGTGGCGGCGGTATCGCTCGTACTGGTACTGGTATCTATGGGGGCCAACCAACGGTGGTTTGCTAAGAACTACCACTTCCACAGCGTCTTCCCTACCGGCGAGGGTCTGAACGTGGGAATGAACGTTCAGTTCAAGGGGTTTGATATCGGTCGCGTCACCGATGTGACCCTATCTGCTCGGGACCAGGTGCGCGTCGATTTTTACATCAAGGATACCTACTATGACCGTGTGGTACCCAACAGTATCCTGGAACTGGTAAGTAGTCCCATCGGGTTGGGAGGGGGACTCGTATTCCATCAAGGCCGCGATTCAGCGGAGCCGCTGCCGGAAGACAGCCTAATACCCGCCATTAATAGCAAAGAAGGTCAAGCGATCGTGCAGGCAAACGCGGTGGTTCTGCCTGCTGGAGCCGATTCCGTGACACGAATTATCAATCAGGTGGAACCGGTCCTGCGTAACGTGAACACGCTGCTTCTCTCGGTGGATCAGACGCTGTCCCACGTGAATCAGGCACTCACCGGAGATCAATCGCAGCCGCTGGGACAAACCCTGGCGCAGGTGAACACGCTCCTCGGCGAAGTGGAAACCACCCTGGTGGAAACGCGGGAGCAGAGCAACCAGATTCTCGCCAGTACCGCGGTAATCGCGGGGAACTTTGAGGCGACCTCCCAGGAGCTCCGAGATCCCACCGGACTGGTACCGCGCCTTCTCGATGCTGACGGCTCGGTCGCCACCTTTCTGAATGACAACAACCGTCTCTATAACGAAGTGGAGCAGATGTTGATCAACGTCAACGCCTCTCTGGACGAGGTAAACCAGTTCGCCGGGTTCATTAACGGCACCCAACCGCAAATCGCAGGACTACTCGAGGAAACCCAAAGCGCCCTGGTATCAGGCCAAGACGTGCTGGAGGGCCTGAGTAACAACCCGCTGATTCGCGGAGGCATCACCCGGGAACTGTCCCAGCCAACAACCTTTCAGAGTTACCGCGATGGGCAGTTCTAAGATCCTGCGAACACTGATCGCGGCTCTTGCCGTGGTGGCGCTCGCCGTGGGGTGCTCTTCCGCTCCGGACCCGCCGGACTATGAAGTGGCCACCAAGAATCGAGCCTCCCAACTGGCGGAATACGGGAATGCCCGTTTCGCCACTGGAGACTACGAAATGGCGCGGCGCTTCTTTGAACAGGCGTTGCAGGAGAACATCTCGGTCGATAACTTGCCGGGGATCGCCACGTCCCAAAATTCCCTGGCCCGCGTGTACGGTATCACCGGAAATTTCCCGGAGGCCACTGAGCGAGCCGAACTCGCCTTGGAGTTTGCGCGTATCGCCGATGATCAAGAACAGGAAATGCAGGCGCATATCAATCTCGGGGAGATCGCCCTGAGGACTGACAACACCGCCGGAGCCCAGGCGGCGTTTGAAGCAGCCCGTCGCATTGCCGAGGGTCGCGAGAGCTCGCCGGATCCGATCCTGCTGCACAACTTGGGCACCGCCTATGCGCGATCCGGTGATCTTGAACAGGCTCGGGAGTACTTCAATCAGGCACGCTCCCGTAACGAGGAGGCGGCAAACTGGCAGGAACTCGCCAGCAACTACTACATGCTGGCCTCCCTTGCCTCGCGTAGCGGTGACTACGAGACCGCCCAAACGCTGGCGGAATCCGCCCTGGAAGCAGACAAGAAAGCGGAATACGCACCGGGTATCGCGGCGGATCTGTTTGCTCTGGGAAAGATCCGGGAACGCCGTTCAGACGATGAAGATGCCTACCAGTACTACCTGCGGGCGTTGCGAGTATACTTGACAGTCAACGACGCCCGCAGTAGTGCCGAGGTATTGGCGGAGCTCGAAGCTACCGCTACACGACTGGAGCGAAGTGATGAAGCGGAGGAGTTTGCCGCGCAGAGAAGCCGGATACTGGAGGCCATTCAGTGATCGGTAGAACGTTGCGAATTCTGAAAGGCTACGGTAGGCTACTGCGCGGAGTACTGGGGGTGGCGGTATGGATGGTGGGTCTAGGTATGCTGAGTGCGCTCATCACTCTACCGCTGTGGTTCGTCGCCGCACAATTCCCGACGCTCTACACCATCAGCGCCCTGATCGTCCTCTTAGTGGGGCTCACATGGCTTCTGATCGGAGGAAGACGGCCCACGGGAGGAGCGCTCTTGTGGATAGGAGAAATCGCACTGATCCTCACGAGCCTGGCGTTGGGTTGGCATATAGTAACTATCGTAGCTCTGGTGGCTGCCACCGGAGTAATTGCGCACCGCCTGGCATGATTACCCGGAGACTCTCCCGGAACTCCGCGCTAATCACGGTGCTGCTCATTACCCTGTCGACGCCCCTTGGGGCGCAAATGCCTATGACCAGCCTCGACCGCGATGACCCCGTCTACGTGCAACAGCAGCAGATGGTTCAACGTCCCGAGGAGCCGCTGGTTCTGTTCACCTATACCCCTGCGTCTGATGAAGATCTATTTGGTATTGCTGCGCGGCTGAAGCTCCCGTATGCGACGATCGCCTCCCTAAACCGGCTGGATCAGCCGCACCTTCCCGAAGATCGTACTCCGTTACTGATTCCCAGCCATCCCGGATTGTTTGCCCCCACCGCAGCAGCAACACCGCTGGAGCGCCGCCTCCTGGATCGAATAGGTCGCAGCGACCGTTCACAAGAAATCCAGGTCCCCGCTTCTGCCGGAGAAGAGTCCTTTCTTTTCGCACCGGGACTGGACTTTTCTGAAGCGGAGCGGGATCTTTTCATGCAGGGTGCGTTTATGCATCCCCTCGGAGGCGGGGCCGTTTCATCACCCTTCGGATATCGATACCATCCCTTCTCCAATGCTCGTCTATTTCACACCGGAATAGACTTCGCAGTCGATTTTGGTACACCGGTCTTCGCCGCCGCGGATGGTGTGGTACAGGAAATCAATCGAGAACCGTTGCTTGGTCTGTCGGTGCTCGTGGCACACCGGGGAGAGTACGAGACGATGTATGCACATCTGCAAGAGGCGATCGTGACTGCGGGAGATAGTGTTCGCGCGGGGGATACCGTGGGATTTGTGGGCAGTACCGGCATGTCTACCGGGCCCCATTTGCATTTTGAAGTGCGGTTTCGGGGTGCACCTCGAGACCCGGGGCAGTACATTCTATGGGAGTAATGAGAATTCACCGGCAGAGTACCGCGATCTGGGTCGTCGCTCTCACAGTGTTTGCCGCCGCGGAAATCCCGGGGCAGAGCTTCCGGGGTGAGGTGATTGGCCGTGAAGTCGTTTCCGTGGAGTCTGTGATTGAGCAAACGATATCGTCAGGCGATGTGTTGCTGTTCACTATTCCCGAGGCTGCTCTGCGTTTTATGACCGGAGTTGAACTCACCGTCTCCACTGATGACCCCGACGTGGCGCCGGGATCGTATTCCACCGCGATCTATGCCGCAGTAGATCCACCTCAGGAGAACGGGGTGCAAAATCTTGCCGGTCAACGGCTCGGCACGTTCCCCCTCACTGAACCGGCCGGGCAACGCTTTTTCGTTCCGTTTGGAGCGACGGACTCCGGGGATGAACGCGGGGTCACACGCGCCGCGGACCCCCAAATTGGAGATTTTTCCGTTCAGCTGGTCCCAATCATGAAGGGAATGGACTCCGAGGCACTCTCCACTGCCTATTCTGTGACGATCACCCCACGCTTGCGGCCGATCGGGGCACTGCGCATCGAACTCGACGGTGATGAGGACCTGCTGCGGCGCGCGCGCGCGGAGCTATCCATAACGCTAAATGGTGATGAGATCGATGAGGAGACCGTCATCGAGCGAGCTCCAGGAATCTATCGCTTGGAAGCACGGGCCGGTGACTTCCTCGACACTACCGCTAACGTCGGGATCGAACAGGGTCGGCTCCGCGAAATTGTCCTCGAGCCCGAAGAGCCGGCCGCAACGATCCGGGTTTCCGTACCATCCGTGGCGGAAGTATATTGGAACGGAGCGCGCGTAGTTGATCACGATACGTTCACTGCAGCCCCGGGAGAACACTCAATCATGATCCGACTCGGGGACTTCACGGTGAGTCGAACCATCGAACTGGATGCCCATGAGAGTTATGAACTTGCGATAGACCTTGATATTTTGATGAAACGGAACTAAACCTAATGTGATACGTGACGATAATGTGTGTATCGGTGGCGGAAATAGTTCCCCTCCCAGTTTACTATTATCTGTAGCCGATACTCTGGCCGGTTCTGCCGAACCGGCCTTTTTTTATGTTCGCTCCGTTCTGTTGACAAAGGTCACTGTACGTCCGTAGAGTGCCACCATGACCAAGAAATGGCGGGTAGGCCTGATTGTGCTGTTCATCGTGTTAGCCGGGGGCACGGCGGCAATTGGAATAGCAACAGGTGTAGCCGTCGCCGCCACTGCCAATATTCAAAACCTTGATCGCATAGAAGAACAACGTTCTGCTCTTCCGACCCAAATCCTTGATCGCAACGGCCGGTTGATTACCGAGTTCTTTTCCGATGAGAACCGGGAACTCGTGAGCATCGACGAACTCCCGCGCCATTTGATCTACGCCCTGATCACACGCGAAGACCAGACGTTTTTTGAGCATCAAGGGTTCAGTTTTCGCGGAACCGCGCGGGCTGCATGGAATGTACTCACGAATAACTACTTCTCAGGTGGATCTACGCTGACTCAGCAACTCTCCGGTCATCTCTATGCCGATCGGAATACCATCTCGATCCAGCGGAAACTGGTGGAACTCTGGTGGGCACTGCAAATGGAGCGGCATCTCACCAAATACGAAATACTCGAGCAGTACCTGAACCGGATGTGGTTTGGGCACGGAAACTATGGAGTAGAGGCAGCAAGTCAGTTCTTTTTTGGTCATTCCGCCCGAGACCTGACGATCGCCGAGTCGGCGATGCTCGTCATTCAGCTGGCGAATCCGTCGTTATACTCCCCGATCCGCCGTCCCAATGAAGCACGGCGCGTGCAGAAGACGATTCTCGACCAGATGGTGAACCTAGGGTACGCCACCCAGGATCAGGTAGACCGCAGCTTTGACCAGTACTGGGGGAGCTACGATTTCACACGGGCCAATACGTCTACCGCCTTCTTTGAGCGAGAAGACCGGGCCCCGTACTTCTCGGAGTATGTGAGGTACCAGTTGGAAAACCAGTACCTCCTGGGAAGCTTAGACATCAACCGCGATGGATTCGTGGTGCACACCACCCTGGACCTCGGTTTTCAGGAGGCCGCCGACCGGTACATGCGCGCAGGTATCGCCCGGGCAAACAGTATTTATCAGCAAAACACTGCGACTCGGGTAGACTACGGAGCAGACCTGGTGCCGATCATCGATCTTCTGTCGCTTACTTTTAACGTGCCGGACCTCCGTGTGGGCGATGCCAAACGCCGACAGGCCGCGCAGCAGACGTTCGATAAGGATCTTAATCCGGTGATGGAGGTGGTGACGCTCATGTTCGCTCCAAGTGAGCAGCTCGGCCTGCGTCATGCCACCCGCATGTCCCACTCCCGTAGCGAGCAACAATCCCAACGTACCACCGTCCAGGGAGCACTGATTACGCTGCAGAACGATACCGGTCATATCACCGCCATGGTGGGGGGGCGGGAATTCGAATCCCGGAACCAGTTCAACCGGGCAGTAGACGGCTCTCAGACCCCGGGCTCGTCTTTTAAGCCGCTATACTACGTGGCGGGCATCGAAGAACGCGTCATAACACCGGCTACCATGCTGTATGACTCCCCTGTGGTGTTCTGGAACGATGATGATACCCCGTACACCCCGGAGAACTATCGCGGGGAATGGGTCGGTCCGGTACTGGTACGCTACGCGCTGGCCCGCTCGATGAACGTACCCTCGGTGAAAGTGCTTGACCGGGTGGGCTTTGACGCCGCTTTGCAGACCGCCGGCGCGCTTCTGGGTATACCGGAATCACAATGGCAAGAGCGTAATTTGGTTCGGAAGTATCCCGTGGGCCTGGGCGTGGTACAAGCGGCCCCAATCGACATGGCCCGGGCCTACGCTACCCTGGCGAATCAGGGCCGCCAGGTCACTCCGATCGCCGTGCGGTATATTGAGGACCGCTCCGGGCGCATTATCATGGAGCCGGAGGCGGAGTTCCGTCGTGAGCAACGCCGCACCGGAGGACCTGAACAGATTGTGAGCCCCCAAGCCGCCTATATCATCACTGACATTCTCCAGACCGCCGTGGAGAGTGGAACGCTGCGCTACGCGCAAAGCGTGGCCGGTGGGTTTGAACAACCCACCGCCGGAAAGACTGGTACCACCCAGAACTGGGCTGACGCGTGGACGTTGGGGTTCACCCCCTACTACACTACCGCCGTCTGGTTCGGTTTCGACCGCGGTGGCAATAACAGCTTGGGCGTAAACCAGACTGGTGCGGTCACCGCCGGACCGGTTTGGGCGCAGTACATGCGCGACATCCACCAGGGACTGCCGGTTCGCGAGTTTGTGCAGCCGGATGGAATTGTGGAGTTGGAAGTCTCAACCCGTTCCGGACTCTTGCCCCCGGCGGATTACACCGGGTCCACCGTGGAAGAAGTCTTTATTGCGGGCACCCAACCAACCGAGTTTGACCGGATGGAACAGTTTGACCGGCAACAACAGCCGGTACTGGTGGAGCGGCTACGTACCAGCTTGGACGGCCGTGATTTTTCGCTTGATGGAGGCGCTACCGCCGCTTCCCGCCCCCGACTTGATCTGGGCCTGGATACCACCCGCTTTGACTCGCGCTCGTTCAATGTGGATGACGAAGAACCGGATACAGACGCAGATTCTGAAGAGGATGAAGGCGATGCGCGAGCAGATGACACCGACGAGCGTGACGGAGACAGGGACGATTCCGATGAGCAAGAGGATTCCGGATTCAACCCGTTACTCGATTGACGGAGCAAAACAACTATGGCGCATATAGAAACGATCGATATCCATCGCGTTCGTGTCCACCATCGCGTGCGTCGAGACCTGGGTGACCTCCAAGCACTGATGACTAGTATCAAAGCCCATGGACTGCTGAACCCGATAATCGTGACCGAAGAGTACGATTTGGTCGCCGGCCACAGGCGGCTGGAAGCGGCGAAGCGCCTTGGTTGGCGGGCTATTCAATGCCGAGTAGTGGAGGCGCGAGACAAAACGCAGCTACTGCAAATGGAGATGGATGAGAACATGGCGCGAAAGGACTTCAGCAGTGATGAAACCGCCGATGCGTTAGTCCGTCTTGATCGCCTCAAGAACCCTTCACTGTGGCGCCGCATCGGCTATGCCTTGGCCGCTGCCTGGCAATGGTTCACGCGCCCGTTCCGCAGGAACGCGTAATCCCGACCCGCCACCCCGTGCGTCACCGGGCGATGTCGTCTAATCGCAACACCCGCAGCTCTCCATTCTCACCCTGGACGAGCAGTTCGTCCTCACGAACTACGATATCGGTATCTTCCAGCACCGGCCGCGCAGAGCGGCGTTGCAGCACCAACTGTGCATCAAACTCACCTACCACGAACTCATCATCGTTAGGAATCACGGTCAGTAGATGACCATCCACCACCCGAACTCG
>CAYQRW010000041.1:0-7931 GCA_964419735.1 uncultured Spirochaeta sp. | reverse complement strand
TCGAGTTCTTCCTGCCGTTCAACGATCTCGGCCTCGCGCTCGTCAAGCTCGCGGCGTTCCTCCTCCGCTTCACTCTCGTCAGCGTCATCGGGGGGCTCATCTTCGGCAGCCTCAGCGTCAGGGTCATCACCGGTCTCGTCCTGTGCGGGCTCGTCCGGCCCGGGCTCATCCTGCGCCTCTGGGTCTTCTTCCCGCGCCTCCTGATCGGGCTCCGTCTCCGCGGGCTCTGGCTCGTCCGGCTCTGGCTCGTCCGGCTCGGCCTGATCAGCACCATCCGCATCTGGGGCGTCCTCGTCATCCGCCTCAGCCGCCTCCTGGTCTAGTTCAGCCCGACGCTCCTGGATCCCTTCCTGTTCTTCATCCAGCGCGGTCCGCTCCTCCTGAATGGCGGCGGTCCGCTCTTCAATAACCCGCTCAATGAAATCGATAATTGCCTTCCGGTCCTCGATTCCCAAGTCCCGCCGGGTGCGTAGTTCATCGATCACCTGCGCATCCACGAGCTGTCGCGGATCGACAGCATCCAACACACCCGGAGCGCGGTCATCTCGAATCGGCACGACAAGCTGCGTCTGCCCGGCCCAACGCCGGTAGGAGGTGGCCAAGCCGGCCCGATCGGAATCCAACTCGCTCACCACCGCCTCGCGGTACCGCTCGGAGAAAAGATCCATAGCCCCGCGATTCACTGCATTGTAGATCGTAATAAATCGCGCGAGCAAATCCGCGTCATCCCGTTCGTACTCCCAGGCGGTGTCGAGATAGCCGGAAATGATACGACGAAGGTTTTCGATATGATCAACGCGGGAGGTCTCCGTCAGTTCAATCAGATCCGCCGCGAGACGGCGATCCTCGACATCACCGATGATGCGCGATACCAAGTAGCGCCCATCATAATCCGCCTCATCGGAAGCGGTGATTCCCCGTCCCATCACACGGCCAATCTCACGAATCGCATCCCGAGAGTCGATCGTTTCCACCGGACCTTCATAGTTTTCGAACTCGATATCAGCATCGGACGCTTCCTCGACCTCGTCTCGATCGACCTCAAGCGCCGCCAGAACGCCGACGGACATAAGCATGATTACCAGAACACTTAGAGGAGAGACACCACGGATTATCATAACGGTTTTCAGTATAGCGTAGATTTTCCAAGACTGGCCAGACTCACCCTCTTTCGGTCCTCTTCAAGGAGCGCTATACTCACCACCAATGTTCGGATTCGTGATCAAGAAAAGTTTTTTTGACCTCTGGGATAATTTTCTTCCGGCCGTGCTGATGAATCTGGGATTCGTCGTTCTGTTCGCGCTGCCCGCAACGCTCCCCTCAGCGCTCGCAGGCAGCGGACCGGTGGTGAGTCTCGCGGTTCTTGTGCTGGGCATATTTGTACTCTTCATCTATGTCGGCGGCGTATTCGGATTGACTCGTGCAATCACCGACCATCACAGCATCGAGTGGTCCGAGTTTCTCCAACGCCTCCGCGATACGTGGAAGGCGGCCTCCGTTCTGGCGGCAATTACCGTCCTGCACCTATTCCTGCTCTCGATCGCGTTTCCCGTCTATAGCTCGCTCAATAACATGGTAGGACTGTTTGCGCTGGCAATTCTATTCTGGATGTCGGTGATCTGGTGGATTACCGCGCCCTACTATCTACCACTACGGCAACGGCTGGATACGTCCATTCCAGCTGCGCTGAAGAAGTCGTTCATTTTCACCTTTGACAACACCGGCTTCACCCTGGGGTTGGCGCTCGGTGCACTGGTGGTGGTGGCGATTAGTATCTTCACCGCGTTTCTTATTCCCGGAATCGCGGGACTTGCGATTTGGTATCAAACGGCTGTCAAACTTCGACTCTATAAGTACGATTACCTCCAGGAGCATTCGGAATCTGATCGAAAGAACATTCCCTGGGATGCGCTGTTGTTTGATGACCGGGAACGGATGGGGAAACGAACTCTCCGCAACATGATCTTCCCCTGGAAAGATTAGTTACTGTCCACCACCATGGGGATGCTACCGGTCTAAGCCATCGTATAACGAGGAGTTAACCGACGGTTAGTTCGACAAACCCGTCCTGGGGTGGGAATCATCGCTACCCACACCGTACGAGCCAGATGTCCCAGCCGCGATCGGCGAAGAAATGCCCGCTGCGTCAACAGCCCCCGTCGAGCCCGTCTGACGGTACTCGCAGGAATCCCCGCCGCTTCCGCATGACTGATCGACGCCCGGGGACAGATACGATACGCCTTATCTACATTGTGCCATACCTGATAGATCCACATCCGAGCCGTGCTGAGCGCGGCATGACGTGCAAAACACACCGTCTCCCGATGGTGCTCAGCTAGATCCTTTCGTATCTCCCGATCAAGGTAGTTCACGGCAAATAGCGGATTATCTCCATTTCTCGGCAGTCGCGAACTGACTGTCACGTGGGACACACTCTCGGTACCACACCACTTCAGACATCGAGGATACGTCTGGTGCTCGTCACTACGGAGTGTTCGACCAGATTCCTGCATCCGTTCCCATAGGCGGCCGGCCTCGTCCATGAGTTCGGTAAATGACCACTCCAGCGCCTGCGGATCCGGAGGATATCGGGTTTCGATCGCATCCCGTATCTGTTGCTGCCGCTCTGTCATCCGCCCCGATCGCCGCAGAGTAACTGTCGACATAGCATAGAGATATTGAGAGTCCGCGCCGGCAAGAATATTGAAGTTATTGGGATGGAACTGACTCACCCAGAAACTCTGGAACCCGTCGGCCACCAGATCCTCACCCGGAGTGAGCGTCTCGGCGAGTTCGCCATGAAGGGCCAGACTCTGCCGGCAGAGCAACATGATGCGATGCGTGATCGTGGTGGGTGAGACGAACATCTGTCGCGCGGTCGCCCGAACACTATTACCGTTCACCAACAGCCGATGCAGGCGAGGTAAATTGAGTCGCTTCTTGGTGAAGTACTCCGTCGAGAATGTCGCTTCACTGAACTGGCGGCCGCAAACCACACATCGGAAGCGGTGGGTACGGCCAGATCGATTCGAAAAATAGTACCCGTTGCTTACCCACCAGCGACTGGTTGCCCCTCCGAACCGGTGGTGTTCGCGGCACTCTGGGTTCGGGCAAAATGGGGGTGTAGTCATAGTGTGCTCCTTCGCAAGCAGGGATCCGCAGCGTTCGCTGCCCTACCTCCTATAACAGGCTACTGAGCTCTCCTGCTTCGCCAACCCGACTACTCATCCCCATGCTGGTGGACAGTTTTAGCAGCATAGATGAAAGGGGTATCGGCGAGGGCGACTACCGCTTTCACGAGGTACGTGGTAACCACGATTTGCACCAACACCCCACCAGGAAACACTCCTACGAACGCTACCAGCGTAAACACGATGCTATCGATCAACTGACTCACAATCGTACTCAAGTTATTGCGAACCCACAGAGGCCCGGGAAACCGAGTACGCCAAAAACTGTAGGCCCAGACATCATGCCGTTGACTGAGAACGTAGGCGACAAGGCTCGCTCCCGCGATTCTGGGAAGCACACCAAAAACGGTGGCAAGGCTCTCATGCATCGTATCCGACGGGGCTGGTTCGAAGAGTACCGATAGATACATCAGGCCGGTAACCACCAAGATCGCGAAGAATCCCACGCCCACCCCTTTGCGCGCGGCGTCTTTTCCAAAGTGCTCCGACAGGATATCGGTGGCGAGAAAAGATCCGGCATACACGATGTTTCCCAGGGTTGCGGTAAAGCCGAAGATCTCAATCGTCTTACTCACCTGAATATTGGCAACGACTCCGGCCAGGGCGATCCAGACGTACAGACCTGTGCGACCAAAGAAGCGAAAGGCAAGCAGCACCGCTACGAAGTTTACCAGTAGCATAACTACCCAGAGCACCTCGTTTGAGACAACTACACTCATGATGTCCACAGTTCCTCCTGAGAAAAATCAACCGGACGACGATTGTCGGCGAGCCGGCGGCTCAGAAACTCGGTATCGAGCTGCAGTCGTCGTACGAGTCGTCGCAACATAAGTTCACTGATAATGTTCTGCTCGCCAAACAAGAAGGACAGCGCCCGCTCCGCCAGGCAGGGTACACGCAGGGCGTTTCGATTGAGTCGATCGTCTTCGCTATCTCCGGAGAACGAACGGTGGATCGATTCTCCCAACTGGGAGCGCGTCGGTCGGTTTTTGAGATCCGACAGCTCCGCCTCCAGTGGCGCCGGATCGCCGTGAACGGCGGCTTCCGCAAGGGGCTTCAACACGAGAAACGTGTATTCTTTACCCGGCAATATGTGGTGGTGGGCACAACGGGTGGCGTAGTTTGGCTCGCGGCCATCCGTCACGGTCTGGTCACCGCCGATGATAATCAGCGGATCAAAATACATGGCGGGGCACTCATCGCCGTCTACCAAATAGTAGCGATAGGTGTGGCTTGAATCACTGAGACACGATCGATGCTCGCAGTACGCGGTCAGGGGAAACACGTCGGTAGTGATTTCCAGTAATAATTGTGCGGTAGTATTGAAGACCGCGTTGCGAAAATTCAGAATCAAGGTGGGAAAGACGAACACCAAGCCCCGGGCAACTGAGAGCCGCTGAATAACGTAAGCGATACGCTCATCGTAGAACGACGCTTCATCGATAATCCAGGTCCCCACCTCGGGGTGGGAATGCACCAGGTCTTCCAGTTCAAAGGACGAAGAGATCTCAGCAATGGCGGGGCCAAGTTTCTCGTAACCCCCGCGATAGGCCAGGGCATCTTTGGGATAGTCGGAGAATCGGCGCGAATCCAGCCGGGAGCGTACGAAGAACACGTTCCGCAGATCGGCACCATCTCCGGTACGGCATCCGGCAATGTCAGTGTCTTTCTCGCGCACTACCCGGGAGTCCCGCCAAATCTGAGCCGCAAATCCGGTCTTGCCGGAACCCATGGGTCCTACCACCAAGATCCGGCGCCCTTGGCGGGTGAAATCAAAGTGATTTGTGGCGTGATGGACGCGAAGTTCGGGTAGTCCCAGCGTGCGGTAAAAGGTGTTGTCCGTGACGCTCATGACACCCGGGGGTCGCGGACGGAGTTCCGCAAGGTTCCCACCTGATCGACCTCCACCTCAACGATATCGCCATGGGCGATAGGCCCCACTCCCGCCGGCGTGCCGGTGAGGATAATATCACCGGGATACAGTCTGAAGTTTCGTGAGACGTAGTGTATCGTATCGGGAATGGGAAAAATCATCTGTCGGGATGACCCCGATTGCACCACCGTCCCATTCAGGCGCGTCTCGATCGTGATCTTCTCAAGGTCCGTGAAATCCGCCGGCGGAACGATTCTCGGACCGATCGGCAGAAACGTATCAAACGATTTGCCCCGAAACCACCCGGAGCGATCGCCCTTTTGGATATTCCGCTGGCTCACATCATTGGCGGCGGTAATCCCCATGACGTAGTCCCAGGCCAAATCCACAGGAATATCGTGTCCCTCCCGACCAATGATCACTGCGATCTCACCTTCGTAATCGGTACGTTCATCGGCGTACTGGTACTCCGCGAGAATCTGCGGCAGCACGATCGCCTCATCGGGTCCAATCAGAGAACTGGTCAGCTTCGAGAACAGCACGGGTTCTTTCGGGGCTACCGGATCATACCCTCCACTCCGAACGGTAACGCTCTCTTTGATATGGTCATCGTAATTGAGGCCCAGGGCTACAATCTTCGATGGCGCCAGACGGTACGGTTCCGCACCATGCGCAAGCTCAACACCAGATATCATGACCCGGAGTGTAAATGAGATGAGAGCGAAAACTCAATGGGAAGCGACGGGCCGGTAAACTGAGGTTCGGTATTGAACAGGTATACGTCCAGCACCGCCTGTACGCGGGCGGCGTACTCGCGCATATGCACGCTGAGCTGTGCCATTCCACTGGCATCATCTGCCGCGTATCCGTAGGCATCGATCCCGTGGGCTTCCGCAATGAAGATCGCGCGTTCCACGTGGAAACGCTGCGATACGATCACGAAGCGATCCTGCTGAAATACACGGTGCATGCGAAGCACCGAATCTAAGGTTCGGAGTCCGGCATAGTCCGGTATGAGGCGATCAGCCGGTACCCCGCGATCCCGCAACGCCGCCATCATCGCTGCCGGTTCATTGTAGCTGCTGTGAGAGTTGTCTCCACTGACGACCAACACATCGACCCGTCCCGCGTCGATGAGTTCGGCAGCGGCGGCCATGCGGGCGATAAAGAAACGGTTCGGAGCACCGCTGCGGCTATAGCGACTGGTGCCGAGTACGAGCGCTGCGGAAGTGGAGGGAATATCGGAGAGGTCGGTGAATATCCGACCATCCGCGGCGCCGCGCACCAAGCTGTGGGAAAGGAACACGGCCAGAAGTAGTAGTAGGATTCCGTATTTGATCACATGGCGCGCGATGAGGAGGATCCGAAACACGCGTCAACCCCGTCGGTTCGTACCGATACCCCTGGATTCCACCGCGACTACGGGTACGGGTGATATTAGGTCCAGGCCTCGGCGATCGTTGAAGCTCCGGCGGCATCTGTCGCGGCGCGGGCGGAGGTCACGGCACCGGCGCCTAACAGCTATACGGTTGGTCGGCGTCACCCACCATGCTCACGCATATTCACGATCGCTTCGATGGCTCGACGACGAACTGTTCTGATGTAGGGGCTTGAAGCAGTCTCCAGTAGAACGTTAAGGACTTCCGGATCAGGGAGTCCGCCATTGCGCTCCGAGAGACGCTCCAACGAAATGATGAGTGAAAACGCCAAATTGTTGTCCGGGGTGGGACTCGAGTTTTCGCGCAACAAGGTCTGCACCATGTGGTCAGAGACTTCGTTGTTCTCGTTCAGTCCGATCTGACCCAAGGCGTACGCCGCTTCCGCAAGCACCATATCCTCAGGATCATCCCGCAGGATTCCGATGAGGGTGTCTTTGGCTTCCTCGCCCCCAACCTGGCCAAGCAGCTCTGCAGATTGGCGGCGGATCTCCGGGAAGTTATTGACAATAGAACCGTTGGAACGTACCTGTCGTCCCACGCCTTCTGCTGCCAAAGATTCCAGAATGACGTACACCCCTTCGGGCGTTTCTCCGCTCTCGACCATATCCCGAATACTGCGCAGCGCCAGCTCTTTCATCTCTCGATCATTTGCACGAGCCTGACTGCGCATGATCTGAAGCTCCAAATCCTGGCTCAAGTACAGTTCTTCGATCGTGCGTCCCGTGGCCGGTGCATCTCGGTCTTCATCGTCACTATCCTGACCGAATACAAGTCCCGGTATCAGCAGTAGTGTGGTTACGAGTAATAGGAGCGTTCGTATCTTCATCGTCGGTACCTCGTTTCGTCCTGACTATATCTTAAAACGTATCGATCTTCCATTCATTATCGACTTTTTTTAGGAGATACAGAAGGTACCGCTCCCCACGGACTTCCATAATCGCCTCCACGGTCTGCTCGTCTACAAACACCAGATCGTCCAGTCTCGCGTTTGCCCTACTGGGAACCACGACGAAATTGAAATAGTCCTCGAGCGATTCAAGCTCGATATTGTTGCGCTCCAGGACCCCACTCTGAGAACTCTCGGCCAGGACATCCGGATTCGAATAGGTCCGGCGGTACGCATCGGTCAGGTAATCCTGCCATGCCGGATAGTTGCGATCAGATATGATCTCGTTCAACTCCTTGATCGTTTGCTCGACCTCTTCAAACGTCTGGTCGTAGAGTTCCTCCGACACCGCGATTTCGTGCGGCCCGTCGGGCTCCGGCTCAGGGTCCGGCTCCGGCTCAGGCTCCGGCTCAGGGTCCGGCTCAGGGTCCGGCTCAGGGTCCGGTTCCGGCTCGGGGTCCGGCTCAGGCTCAGGTTCGGGTACGGGCTCCTCCACCGGAGCCGTTTCTTCCACGGGTTCAGGATCGGGCGGTGTCGCGCAC
>CAYQRW010000040.1:0-18360 GCA_964419735.1 uncultured Spirochaeta sp. | reverse complement strand
ATGACCCTCATAAAGACTGTGGGTGGTGCCTCCGGTCCGTTGTTTGGGACGTTCTTCCTGAAAGCGGCCACCACCGCCACCGGCCAATCCGAGATCGATACCGATGGTGTGGAAGCGCTCTTCGAGGAGGGCATCAACGGCATTAAGCAGCGAGGGAAAGCGGAAGTTGGCGACAAAACGATGATCGACGCCTGGGAACCGGCTCTGGCCGCGCTGAAAGAGCGCCACGCCGCCGGCGCCTCAGTCAAAGAGATGCTCGATGCCGCGGTGACCGCTGCCGAGGGGGGGCGCGACGCGACGATTCCCCTGGTAGCCCGTAAGGGACGCGCCAGTTATTTGGGAGATCGCAGTAAGGACCACCAGGATCCTGGCGCCACCTCGGCTGTCCTGATGCTTGCCGCTGCCCGGGATACCTTGGCGTAAGGGCACGCCTCTGGGTAGGCGTTCGCCCACCCACACGCCTACGCGTCGGCGCCGGAGTAGCTCCGCGAGCATTTGGTACGAACCGGTGGATACGTTCACCGGTTCTTTTTTTGAGTGGGCCGGCAGGGCGCCCAGCATAGTAGTATGAGCCGAAGAGAGGAGCAGAATGCCGATGGTTGGACTGGTAGTGGTTTCCCATAGTCGAGCGCTCGCCGCCGGGGTTGCTGAACTGGTGGGTGGGGTGAGTGATACGGAGATACCGATCGCGTACGCCGGAGGCACCGGCGATGAACACGGTGAACTGGGTACCGACGCCATGGATATCATGGAGGCGATTCAGGCCGTGGATAACCCCCAGGGCACGGTGGTACTCATGGATCTGGGTAGTGCTATTCTCAGTGCGGAAACGGCTGTTGAGTTTCTTACCGATACACTGCAAGGTCCGGTACGTTTGATTCCTGCTCCCCTGGTGGAGGGGGCCGTTTCGGCGGCGGTGCAGATTGGACTGGGCTCGGCTATCGATCTGGTTGCCGCCGAGGCGCAGTCGTCTCTGGCTCCTAAGGAGGAGCAACTCGGCGGGGGAGGCGATCCCAGTGAAGGAGCGCCCCCGGGAGCTGACGATCACGGCCGAGCTATCCCGGGTGCTGAGTCCCGTCCCGGCGCCGCGGACACCGATTCCGGTGCGCCCGTGGCCCGCGGCACGTTTTCCGTACGTACGCTCCATGGACTTCACGCCCGGCCGGCGGCCCAACTCGCGCGGACGGTGGGGGGCTTCTCCTCGGACGCGTTGATTCGCCGCGCGGATGACGAACGGGAGCGTTGGGTCAACGCCCGGAGCCTCAACCGGATCGCCACCTTGCAGCTCCGCCGCGGCGACCAGTTTGAACTATGGGCGCAGGGAGCGGACGCTACCCAGCTGGTGGAGGAAGTGGAACGGCTGGTAGCCGAGAATTTTGGCGAGGGCGAGGTGGAAGATGCCGCGGTGCCGGCCCCGCACGAGACGGGAGAATCAGTCCTGGATTCCAGCTCCGGGCAGCCGGGGACCGCGGCGTTGGCCACGATGCGCGATTGGACCGGTACGCTCACCGGCGTTCCGGCATCCGGGGGCCTATCCATAGGCCCGGCGTTCATCCTCGCCGCCGCGCGCATCGCGATTGACCCGGACGCTGCCACGCCCCGGGGCGAGACACTGAATGAAGCGGAGGCCCGCCGACAGCTCGAACCGGTAGTCATCGCCCGAAACGCTCTGGCGGAGGAGCTCCGAGCGGAAGCGACCGAGGCCGATCGTCGGGGCAACGGTGAGGCAGGCGAGATCGCCCGTGCCCACGAGACGCTCCTGCTGGACCCGGAACTGGAACAGGCGGCGCTGAAGACGCTCCGCGAGCAGAAGTGCACCGCCGCTGAGGCGTACTGGATCGCTACTGACCGGGTGGCGCAGGAGTATGGGCAGATGACCGATCCCTATCTTCGTGCCCGCGCCGCGGACGTCCGGGATGTGGCGGTGCGCATGATCCAGGCGGTGGCCCCCGAGCGCGTACAGCGGACGGCGATGCCCCAGGAGCCGGTGATTCTGGTGGCGGACGATCTGCTTCCGTCGCAGACGATGAATCTCGATCCGGAGGTGGTGCAGGGAATCGTTACCGTCCACGGTACCGCCCGCTCTCACGCGGCCATTATCGCCCGGGGCCTGGGGATTCCGATGGTCACCGGAGTCGCTCTGGCCTCCGATTGGGCGGAGACGCTCGGTGGTACGGTCGTGGTGGTAAATGGAGACGCCGGTTCGGTTGAGGTAGGTCCCGATGAGGCGCGGCAAACAACCGTCTCCACGGAGATTGCGGTACGCCGGGAGGAAGCGCAACGCCTCCGCGATGCCGCCCGGCGGCCGGGAACTCTGGCGGATGGTACGGGTATTCCGATTCGGGCCAACGTAGCCACCGCTGCCGATGCGGAGCGTGCGGCGGCAGAGGGCGCCGACGGAGTAGGACTGCTCCGGACGGAGTTCATCTTTCTCTCCGCCGCCGCGCCCCCCGATGAGGAGGAGCAGGTGACTGCGTTGACCGCTATGACCGATCCCTTTGGAGACGTTCCGCTGGTGATCCGCCTGCTGGATATTGGTGGTGATAAGGACGTTTCCTACCTCGACTTGCCCCGGGAGTCCAATCCGTTCCTGGGAGTTCGAGGGGTGCGGCTGCTGCTCACCGACAAGTTTCGGGACCTCCTGCGGATCCACTTGCGGGCGCTCCTGCGCGTGGCCGGCGGGGGAAATATCAAGTTCATGGTGCCCATGGTGACTGAGGTGCGGGAGCTCTCGGAGGTGCGCCGGCGCCTGGAGGAAGCGCACCAAGAGTTGAGTGATGAAGGCGTGGCCCATGGATGGCCGGTCCAGCTAGGAACGATGATCGAAACGCCGGCGGCGGCCCTGCGCTCGGGCGATCTCGCCCGGGAGTCGGCGTTCTTTTCCGTGGGAACCAACGATCTCACGCAGTACGTCATGGCGGCGGAACGCGGCAACGATGCGGTGACGCAGCTCTCCGACGGAGTTCATCCGGCGGTGCTGGAGGCGATCCGCCGCACGGTGGAGGGGGCGCGTACCGAAGGCATTCCGGTGAGCATCTGTGGTGAGTTGGGGTCGGATACCACGGCGATTCCGATTCTGATCGGACTGGGCGTGGAGGCGCTCAGTGTGAATCCCGCCTCGGTGGCCGTAACTAAGGATCTGATCTCGCGTCTGCAGGAAGACCTGTGCACTCAAATGGCGACGGAGGCGATGCGGTGTACCACCGCGGATGAGGTGCGAGTACGAGCACGAACCTTCGCGGACTCCCCGTAGCTACCCCTTGCCGGCGATGATCTCCTGTACTTCTTCCAACGTGAGCTGCTCGATCGCCTCGGGAGTGCGCTTGTCATCGGGAAGGGAATAGTTCTTGGTGCCGGCTTTGATGTAGGGACCGTACCGCCCGTCGTAGACCGCTACTTTGCGTTTCTTCTTGGGGTCCTGGCCAAAATCTTTGAGGACGGTTGCGCCGCGGCGGCCCTTCTTCTCTTCGGCCAGGAGTTCCAGCGCGCGATCCAGCGTGATCTCATAGACATCGTCGCCCTTCTTCAGGGACCGATACTCCCCATCGCACACCACAAACGGCCCGAACCGGCCGATATTGGCTACGATCTCCTTGCCGCTCTCCGGGTGGACGCCCAGCGTCCGGGGCAAGCTCAATAGACGGACCGCCAGCGGAATATCCACCTCGCTCGGCTTGACGCCCTTCGGCAGGCTCGCCCGTTTGGGTTTGGTTCCGTCCTCCGGGGTTTCTCCCAACTGCAAGTACGGTCCATAGCGGCCGGTAAGGCAGTAGATGCTCTGCCCCGTTTCCGGATGCTCCCCGAGCGGGGCCGGTCCGTTCTTCTGGATTTCGATCAGTTCCCGGATGTCGTCTTCATCGAGATCCGCCGGGGTGTACTCCTCAGGAATCGAGGCGTGAATCTCCTCATCCCCCTCATGGTGAATAATGTAAGCGCCGTAGCGGCCGATTTTCACCGTCTGGTGCTCCGAGAGTTGGGGCAGGGCGATACTGCGGGATTGCTCCGGCTTGATCTCACTTTCCCGCTGTTCAACGCGGGTGAGCAAGCCGGTGTCTCCAAAGTAGAACTGCTGCAAATACTGCTGGGAATCACGCTGTCCGTAGGCGATCTCGTCCAGGGCGTCTTCCATATTGCGGGTGAAGCTATACTCCACCAGTTCCTGGAAGTGATCTTCCAAGAGCTCAACCACGGCCATCCCGGTAAAGGTGGGCGCCAGCGCCTTGTCCTGTCGGCGGATGTACGAGCGCTCGTAAAGCGTCGCGATGATCGAGGCGTAGGTAGAGGGGCGCCCGATACCGCGCTTTTCCAGTTGCTGTACCAGGGATGCCTCGGTGTAGCGGGCGGGGGGCTTGGTCTGGTGGCGCTCCGAAGAGAGGTCCTGCACGGTGAGCGTGTCGCCCTCTTCCAGGGGTGGCAACAGGACCTCTTTGTCTTCCAGTGCGGCCTCCGGGTTGTCTTTGCCCTCAACGTACACTCGCAGGAAGCCTGGAAAGATAATTCGGTTGCCGGTGGCGTTAAACAACGCGTTACCTACTCGGATCTTTGCCGTCAGGGAGCGTTTTTTGGCATCCGCCATCTGGCTGGCAACGGTGCGTTTCCAGATGAGCTCGTATAGTGCGCGCTCCCGACCACTGAGATCTGATTCCTCGGGATGCCGAAAGGTGGTGCCCGCCGGCCGGATCGCCTCGTGAGCCTCCTGTGCGTCACCGCTGGAGGAGGAGAACTGTCGCGGCTTTTCGGAGAGGTAGTCGGAGCCGTAGAGGGTCTCGATCTGTGCCCGCGCTCCCGTAACCGCCTCCGAGGAGAGGGTGGGACTATCGGTACGCATGTAGGTGATATATCCCTCTTCGTACAGGCGCTGCGCCGTGCGCATCGTCTCCCGGGCGCTGAGTCCCAGCTTGCGGTTTCCCTCCTGCTGGAGAGTGGAGGTGATAAACGGAGCTGCCGGGCGATTAGTGGTATCCCGGGAGGTGATCTCCTCCACTACCCACGGTTGCTCTCCAAGGTCATTCTGCAAGGCGACGGCGGCCTCCTCGGTGAGCTGGAGCGTGGTGTCGGTCTTGAGCGCGCCCGTTTCCGGATCAAAATCTTTTCCCCCGGCGATGCGCTTCCCATCGTATTCCAATAGCCGCGCCTCAAAGGAGGGATCGGTGCCCGGCTTTTCCAGGCGGGCTAGGAGATCCCAGTAGATGGCCGGTTTGAAGCGAATCCGTTCCCGTTCGCGTTCTACAATCATCCGTAATCCTGGAGATTGTACGCGTCCCGCCGAGAGTCCATAGGCGATCTTCTTCCAGATCAGCGGCGAGAGGGTATACCCGTACAGGCGATCGAGAATCCGGCGCGTCTCCTGTGCACGCACCAGCTGCAGGTCTACACTGCGGTAGTTCTTCAGAGCGTTGTCTATCGCTTTCTTGGTGATCTCGTGGAAGACCATGCGTCTCACCGGGACCTTGGGTTTCAAGATCTCCAGAAGGTGCCAGGAAATACTCTCACCCTCGCGGTCTTCGTCGGTTGCGAGATAGAGCACGTCGGCAGATTTCAGCTGGTCTTTCAGGTGCCGAATTACTTTGCTCTTTCCCTTGGGCGTGACGTACAGCGGAGCAAACCCATTGTCCACGTTGATTCCCAATCGGGACCAGGGCTCCTGCTTGTACTTGGCGGGAACCTCCGAGGCAGACTGCGGTAGGTCTCGGACGTGGCCAATGCTGGCTTCCACCACGAAGCCCTTGGGAAGAAACCGCTTAATTGTGCGCGCTTTGGTTGGTGACTCTACAATCACCAGAGCTGATTCCGCCATTCATACCTTCCTTGTAGTCGCGCTGAATGTTCGACGATCATGTGCACTTCGTCAAGGTTGCCCGGGAGCGGATGCGAGGGGCCCGATGCGAGAGGCCGCTCGGGAACGACCGCCTCCGCCGGTCAGGTTGACCTCCGGCGCTCACCCGGATATTGTTAGTCACCGGAGGCTTCATGGCAATTCCCCTCGATACACTACTAGAAGATGAACGCAACATATATGAGCTCACCTCAGCCATCGTGCGCCGCGCATACCAGATCGGTGAGATTCGGCGCGCCTTCAGTTCCGACGAGCATGGCAGCGTCGCTGAAGAGGGCGACAAGGTCGTTTCCCAGGCGATTCGTGAGGTCATCGAAAACGAAGTTCGCTTCGAGCTGACCGAAAGCTGACCCCTGCCGGCAACGCATATCCCGGCGGGGGTAACGTCCCGTGCCGCTCACGGTGATGCCGACACCTACGGTACTGCTATTCGGTTCCACTGCGGTGGGCAAGACCGCAGCGTTAGACACCATAGCAACAGATAGTAACACCTCGCCTGTGGAGATCATCTCCGCCGATTCCCGCCAGGTGTATCGGGAGCTGGATATCGGTACGGCCAAGCCCACCGCCGCCGAACGGCGGCGGACTCCCTATCACCTGGTGGATGTGGTAACACCGCGGGAGTTCTGGGATGTGGGGCAGTTCGTGGAGGCCGCCGACCTCCTGGTGCCTAAAATCTCCGGTCGGGGAGCGGTGCCGGTGATCTGCGGGGGAACGGCCTTCTACCATACGGGGTACCTCTATGGCCTGCCCGGTACGCCGCGCGCCTCAGTGGAGTTGCGTCGAGAGTTGGAGGAGCGCCTCCGCACGAAGGGACTGGAGGATCTGCGGCGGGAACTGCGCGCCGTTGATCCGCAGAGTGATCACCGGATCGCCCTCAATGACCGCTATCGCGTGGTACGCGCCCTCGAGGTGTACTACACCTCCGGATATCCGCTTTCCTCCTACGTGCCGCCCACTACGCTCCGCGCCGAGGTGTCCCCGATCGTGGTGGGGCTATTTCGTCCGCGGGAGGAGCTGTACCGTCGCATCGACGCACGCGTAGATCAGATGTTTGCCGCGGGCCTTCCCGCGGAGGTGGCGCGCCTCCTGGAAATGGGCTACACGAAACACGATCCCGGTTTGCAGACGATCGGATATCGGGAGTTCTTTCAGGTGGCCGGCAGTCCGCCCTGGGATCACACCGCGTTGAAGCAGATTCGTCAGCTGATAGCGCGTAATACGCGGCGCTATGCCAAGCGCCAGGAAACGTTCTTCAAGCGGATTCCCGGCGTGCAGTGGATCGATGCGGACGATGCGTCGGCTCTTCGGCGTACTCTAAGACCGGTTCTTGACACGGGTCGGTAGTCCGGGCATACTGACCGCTCATTTTTTGAAGAACCACGAGACCTATCAATAGAAGGAGACGCCAGTGCCCTGCGGACGAAAGCGTAAACGCAAAAAGATTGCCACGCACAAACGGAAGAAGAAGCTTCGGAAGAACCGACACAAAAAGCGGAAGTAAGGCGGACTATGCCTGACCGGCGCAACAGCGTCCGAGAACCATGGAAACCCACCGGGGCTCCCATGGTTCTTTTTTTTGCCGCGGGGGACGTCCCACGATAGGGACGTCTGGTGTACAATAGCCGCAACCATGGGCGCGCTGCAGGATTTCTGGATCGTTCGAGAGCTGGTACTTCCAGCGCTGGACGTATTGCTTCTGAGTTTTCTCATCTACCGCGGATACCAGATCTTGGTTCAGACCCGGGCGGTTCAACTGGTCCGGGGGGCACTGTTTCTCGGGATCCTGTACGCGGTGTCCATCTTTCTCAATCTGCGCACCTTGCAGTGGCTAATAAACCTCCTGGCGCCGAGCTTCGTCATCGGTATCGCGATCATCTTTCAGCCGGAACTGCGCAAGATCTTCACCCGAATCGGGCAGGGAACGTGGCTGCACCTCAACTCTGGAGCGCGACCACGCCAGATCGATGCGGTTCTCCTGGCGGCGGAGACGCTGGGATTTCGCCGGCGCGGTGCGCTGATCGTCTTCAGTAGGTCCGTGGGTCAGAAGAACATTATCGAGACCGGTACGGCTCTGGATTCCGAGGTGAGTTCAGCCCTCCTGCTTTCCCTCTTCAGCCACGACACCGAGCTCCACGATGGGGCGGTGGTTATCGAAAACGGGCGTATCGCCTCCGCCGGGTGTTTTCTCCCGCTGTCGGAACAGATGGATGTACGGCGGAGCTTCGGAACGCGGCATCGCGCCGCTTTGGGACTCGCGGAGGAGAGCGATGCGGTGGTGCTGGTGGTGAGTGAGGAGAGCGGTGCCGTAAGTCTCGCCTATGATGCCAACCTGTACTATGACCTGAGTACCGAAGAGATTCGTGATCAGCTCTCGGAACTGCTCAACCTGGGTCCGCGACCGGCCTCTCCGGCGGCGGAGGAGGTTGCCGAACTTGCAGATTAGAGCACTTCTTCAGCGAACCTTTCGAAACTGGCCGGCAAAGATTCTCTCCTTTGCCGCGGCCCTACTGCTGCTGGTGTTTCACGATATTACCCGCCTGGAGGAGCGCTTCGTCACCGTGCCGCTGGAGATCGAGCTGAACGACCAGCTGGTACCGGGGTCAAACTACCCACAACAGGTACGGCTGCGCCTGCGCGGTGAGTCTCAGCAGGTGTTCCGCGTGGTTGAGGAGGATCTTCGGGCGTACATCGATCTGCGACGCTACGCCTCCGAGGGAGAGTATCGCACTCCGGTTCTGGTAGAACGGGAGGGTGCCGCCCGCGAGGCGGGAGCTCTGGAGGTGACGGTGGAGCCGGATACCGTGCAAGTGACCCTGGAGGAGAAATTGCTCCGAAGCCTGGAGGTAGAACCCACCACCAGCGGATTTCCCACTGCAGGATATGAACTGGTGCAGATCGTCATGAGTCCCTCGTCGGTTCAGGTTGAAGGGCCCCGGAGTGTGGTGGAAGACCTTAACGTGGTCCGTACCGAGGAGGTGGATCTATCCACCCGCCGGGAAGATTTCACGGAACGAATTCGACTGGTCCGTCCCGACCCATTGGTTCGGTTCCCCGGGGGGTCGGTGGTGGAGATGCGTGGCATGATCGAAGAATCGGTAGTGCTGGAGACGTTTGAGACGGTGGAGCTGGTGGTCACCGGCCTAGATCCGCAGTTTGTTCTGGCGGAGAGCCTTCCCGGCGGACTGATTCGTGTTCAGGCGCGACAGCTCGATGTGGAGGATGTCACCCCCGGCGATCTGCAACTATCCGTAGATGCCTCGTCCGTGGAAGAGGTGGGGTCGGTGAGATTGCCGGTGCGACCGATCGTTCCGCCGGGATTCGTCGTACTGCGATACGAACCAACCTCAATCTTGCTCGAGGTCGAGGAGGCGCAATGATCCGGGGCATCGGCGTTGATGTGGTCGCCGTGGACCGAATGCGGCGGTGGGTAGCGGACCCCCGGATTCTGTCACGGTACTTCGCCGAGCAGGAACGAGATGCGATCTACCAGCGTCGGGATGGAGCCGCACTTTCGCTGGCGGCACGGTTCGCCGCCAAGGAAGCGTTTGCCAAAGCGCTGGGAACCGGGTTTCGAGGATTCGGCCTTCGTGATGTGTGGGTCGTGAACGATGCGCTGGGCAAGCCGGAACTCCACGTGAGCGGGCCCGCCGCGCGGGCGCTGGCCCGAATCGGCGGGCGGCAACTCTGGCTTTCGCTGACACACGAGCGGGAACACGCCATCGCCATGGTTGTGATTGAGGGATAGTCGTGATCGACGGATGAAGAAGGAGAGTCAGTCGTGGCCGCCAACGCAGCATTAACGTTTTTCTCAAAAACACCGATCGAGTGTCCCGTCTGCGACGAAAAAGTGTTCCGGGAAGAGATGCGTACCGGACGCGGACGCCAGATCGCCGGTAATCTGACGCGCGAACTGCGGCGTAACTACGAGCCCTCCAAGCAGTTTGGAGAGGTCTATCCGCTGCTCTATCCCGTTACGGTGTGTCCCTCCTGCTATTACGCCGTCTACCACGATGATTTTCTCAATGTTCCCGAGGAGATCATCGAAACGCTTCATGAGGAGAGAGAACAGCGCTGGGAGGCGCTCACCGAGATCTTCCCCGCTCTAGATTTCACCGAGCCTCGCGGCCTTCCCGAGGGGGTGGCAAGCTATGTGTTTGCCACGATGTGCTACGATCACTTTCCGAAACAATTCTCGCCCCTGTTCAAGGCAGGAGTGAGTCAGCTCCGGGCGGCGTGGCTGTGTAACGACCTCCACCGGCGGGAGCCCTCCGAGAACTATGACTATCTGGCGCGCGTCTTCTATCGGAAGGCACGGTACTACTATAGCCGGGCAGTAGAAGGAGAGCAGGACGGGTCCCAGCCGCTCTCCGGGGCCAAACATCTCGGCCCGGATCTGGACAAGAACTACGGGTACGATGGTGTCCTGTATATATCAGGGTTGCTTGACTACGAGTACGGCCCGCGTTCCGATCCGGAAGCTCGCCGGCTTGCGCTGGATCGTGCCAAGCGGACGGTGGCCCGGATCTTCGGGATGGGCAAGGCCAGTAAAAATAAGCCCGCAGCGATCTTGGATAACGCCCGCGACGTGTATGAGGCGATCTCCAAGGAACTTGGGGATAGCAATACTTCTCCGGAGGAGTAATGCGCACCTTTCTGATCCGTCTCGCCTACGACGGCACGGATTTTTCCGGCTATCAGATTCAGCGCCGCGGTGAGCGCACCGTGCAGGCGGTGCTGGAGCGGGCGCTGCACGCGCTCCACGGGCATCCGGTAGCCACTGTGGTAGCGGGACGGACCGATTCCGGGGTGCATGCGGTGGGGCAGTACGTGAGCTTCGAGTCGGACCGGGACTCGATTCCCGAGGAGCGAATGGCCTCGGCTATTACCAGTCATCTGCCCCGGGACGTGGCGGTTCTCAGTGCCCGCGTGGTGCCACGGGGATTTCACGCCCGGTACAACGCCGTGAGTCGCCACTACCGCTATCACCTGGTGGTGGCCCGGGTGCAGCCGCCGCACCTCCGCAATCATACTTGGGCGATACCGTTCCAGCCCGATGTGGACCGGGTTCGCCGGGAGGCGCAGGCTTTAGTAGGCACCCACGACTTCTCCACCTTCGCTGCTCGGCGAGAGCCGGTGGCCAATATGGTACGCACGGTGCTGTATGCCGATCTCTCGGTAGTGGGCGAGCGTCTGGAGTTTGCCATTGGCGCGGACGGCTTCCTGTGGCACATGGTACGCTCGATCGTGGGTACGCTGTTCGCCCGGGAGCGCCGGCGGCAGCGTGGTGAAGATGTGAACGAGTCGATGGAAGCGCTGCAGGCCGCCCGCGACCGATCCCGCGCCGGAACCACGGCGCCGGCGGCGGGACTGTTCTTGCATGATGTGGAGTATGACCTGTGAACAGCCAAGAGCACATTGAATCGCTGTACCACATACTGGTGCAGGCGGAGGATCTCCTTTCCGGAGCGCCCGCGCGGCCCCAGCCCCCCGTCCGCCTCTCCTACGAGGAGCGGGTAGCCGCCATGAACGAGCGGGGGTGGGATCTTCCGGCAGATGACGCGCAGCAGGCGGTGACCGACGTGCCGGACTCCGCCGGAGCTGAAGAGCAGCTCTCCGCGGAGGAGCGTCGCCGGCAGCTGGCCGGCATAGCGGAGCAGGTGCGCTCCTGCCAGGCCTGTCCATTGTCCATGGGACGCACGCGGTCGGTGCCCGGCGAGGGCGCGCTGGACCCGATGGTGATGATCGTCGGGGAGGGACCGGGTTACCACGAGGACCAGCAGGGCCGCCCCTTTGTGGGTAACGCCGGCGCCTATCTAGACAAATGGCTCGAGGCGATCGGAATTACCCGAGAGGAGAGCGCCTTCATAGCCAACATCGTGAAGTGTCGTCCGCCGAACAACCGCGATCCAAAACCGGAGGAAAGTGACGTCTGTTCCCCGTACCTGCGCCGGCAGATCGCGCTGGTGCGGCCGCGGCTGATTCTCACGGTGGGACGGATCAGCACCCGCATTCTCACCGGTTCCACTCAGGGAATCACCCGCATCCATGGCACATTCTTTCGTTATGAGGGCATCCCGCTGGTGCCGACCTTCCATCCCAGCGCGGTACTCCGTAATCCCGCCTACCGTCGTCCCGTATGGGAGGACCTGAAGAAGGTGCGCAACTGGTTGATCGATCACGCCGGACACCGGCCGCAGGACAGCGCGGAGTGAGCCGGACGGTCCAGGTTGCGGTACCGGTTCCGGTGGATCGCGTGTTTTCCTACCTGATCGCCGATGACCAGCCGCTTCCTGCGGCGGGATGCCGGGTGATCGCACCCTTTGGTCGGCGCACCGTCACCGGCGTCGTGGTTGGTCACGGTGATCCGCCGGACGCCGTGGGCCGGCTCAAACCGATCTCCCGCATTCTTGATACGGAACCGCTGTTTGCACCGGACTACCTCGCTCTTGCCCGATGGGTTGCCGCCACCTATCTCAGTCCCCTCGGGGAGGTTCTGTCGGCGATGCTACCCGGCGCCCGCCGAACCCGGGAGATGCCGGAGGTCAGTGGCGATGAGCCCACGGTTGCACCGGAGCGGATCGAGCTCTCCCCAGAACAGGAGCATGCCTTGCAGGCGATTACCGGCTCCGGGGCTCCCGGGGAGGAATCCTGGTTCTACCTATACGGGATTACCGGCAGTGGGAAGACGGAGGTCTTCCTACGGGCGGCGGAGGCGGTGATCGCCCGGGGGGAGAGCGTGATCTATCTCGTTCCGGAGATCGCGCTCACCCATCAGCTCTTCGACCACATCAGCCGCCGCTTCGGACCGATCGCCGCCATGTTGCACTCCGGCCTGACCCCGTCGCAGCGGTTAGGAGAGTGGCGCCGAATCCAGCGTGGTGAGGCGCGCCTGGTGGTGGGGGCGCGGAGCGCCGTGTTTGCCCCGGTGTACCGATTGGGCCTGGTGGTAATCGACGAGGAACATGAAAACTCCTATAAGGCGGGTAACGCGCCCCGCTACCACGCGCGACAGGTGGCGCTCTGGCGCTCCGTGCGCGCAGGAGCCGTGTGCGTGATGGGGTCGGCTACCCCGTCGGTGGAGGCGTGGTACCTGATGGAAACGGGACGGCTCACCCGCCTGGACCTCACCAAACGCCTCAGTGGGGGAGCGCTCCCACGGATTACCGTACACAACCTGCGGGGAAGTGATTCCTTGCTCTCGGCACCGCTGCTGCAGGCGCTCACCGATACGCACGCCGCCGGAGCGCAGAGCATCCTGTTTCTCAATCGCCGCGGCTTTGCCAGTGTGTTTCAGTGTCGCAGTTGCGGTTACCAGCATGAATGCCCCCACTGCTCGGTGCCCATGACGTGGCACAAGAGCAAGGGAAAGCTCCTGTGCCACTACTGCGGCCACCAGACGCGGCCCGCCTCCGTCTGTCCCGAGTGCGGTTCGCTGGACGTGGGATACACCGGCTTCGGCACCGAGCGCATCGAGGAAGACATGGAACAGCGCCTTCCCGGGGTTCGGGTGGCGCGCCTCGATACCGATGTCACCGCCAAGAAGGGCGCCCTCCGGGAGACGTTGGACCGGTTTGCCGCGGGGGAGATCGACGTTCTGTTGGGGACGCAAATGGTGGCCAAGGGACTGAACTTTCCCAACGTACGCACCGTGGGGATCGTGATGGCCGATACGGGCTTAAGTCTTCCCGATTTTCGCGCCGCGGAGCGCACCTTTTCGCTCATCGTGCAGGTTGCCGGTCGTGCCGGCCGGTTCCGTACCGACGGTGAGGTGATCGTGCAGACGGTGCGTCCCGAGCATCCGGCGATTAGGCGGGCGGTGACGATGGATATCGATGAATTCTATCGTGAGGAACTCGCGGTGCGGCGGGAACTCGGCTTCCCGCCGTTTTCCCGGTTGCTGCGCGTGGTGGTACGCTCAGCGCAGCGGGATCACGCCTCCCACGGGGCGGATCTGTTGGCGGAGGCGATTCAGCGCGCGGTGGACGCCGGCGGCGATGATACCGTAGAACTCCTGGGACCGGCCCCCTCTCCAGTGGAGCGGGTGAACCGCAACTGGCGCTACCAGATCATACTCCGCGGTACCTCCGCCTCCGCCTTAACTCGGGTGGTGCGCGCTGCCCTGCAGGAGGGCGCGCCGGCGAAGACGGTCTACGTGGAGGTGGATGTAGACCCGGTGAACCTGTTGTAAGTAGAATACTGGAGTGATTCCTTTGGTATACCATCCCGATGCACGCCTCACCACCGTTGCTGGTGAGGTAGAGAACATTGACGAAGAACTCGCAACCTTTGCCCGGTCCATGGTGGAGACGATGCACGGTGAACGGGGTATCGGCCTGGCAGGCCCGCAGGTGGGACGCCTGGATCGACTCTTTGTGGTGCAAGTTCCCGATGATGATCCCCGGGTGTTCATTAATCCCCGCATCGTGGCTGCTTCTCCCGATGAAGGCGCCTATGAAGAGGGCTGCCTCAGTATCCCCGGAGTCTATGCGGACATCCGACGCCCGTTGGAGATTACCGTGGAGGCGTACAACGAGGAGGGGAACCCCTTCCGCCTCGACGCCGATGGTCTTCTGGCGCGGGTCATTCAACACGAGTATGACCACCTGGAGGGCGTGCTGTTTATAGACCGGCTTTCCCAGCGCAAGCGAGAACGGCTCCTGAAGAACTACCGTGATCCCTCGGCCGGTACCCGGGAGGGAGACTCCCGGGAAGCTGATGATCCCGGGGGCGGTTCCGACGCTCAGGAGCCCTCGTGACCGGAAACTCTGCCCAACCGCTGCGAGTTCTGTTTGCGGGGACTCCGCAAATCGCGCTCTATTCCTTGGAGCGTCTACTTCAGGAGGCGGGAGAAGAGTGGACAGTAGTAGGGGTACTCACCAATCCCGATGCGCCCCGGGGACGCGGTCGGCGCGTCCAGCCCTCACCGGTAAAGGTCCGCGCGCAGGAGGCCGGGCTCCCGGTACTGCAACCGGAGCGCCTCACCGCTCAGGCCCGGTCGGAGGTCTCCGCGCTCCAGCCGGATATCCTGGTGGTGGTGGCGTACGGCAAGATCTTCGGCCCCAAGTTCCTATCACTCTTCTCGCAGGGAGGCGTCAACGTACACCCCTCGCTGCTGCCGCGTCACCGCGGACCCAGTCCGCTGCAGGCAGCGATCCTTTCCGGTGATCGGGAAACGGGAGTGTCGATTCAGTATTTGGCGCAGGAGATGGACGCCGGTGATATTATCCTGCAAGAACGGACTCCCCTCGGACCGAACACCACCGTCTCCGAGCTGCACGACCAGTTGGGGCAGCGCGGGGCCGCGCTACTGACCGATGCGCTGCGGCAGATCGCCCGAGGAACGGTTACGGCGACCCCCCAGAACGGGGCGGAGGCCACCTACTGCACCAAGGTAAAGCGCAGTGACGGAGAGCTCTCTTGGGAGGAGTCGGCGGAAGAGATCCACCGCAAGGTCCGGGCGTTGACTCCCTGGCCCGGGGTCCGGTGCCGGTGGAACGGGGTTCCGCTGCAGATCACCGACACGCTCCTTCCGAGCGCGGTCCGTCCCGAGGTTCACCGCGTCCCCCAGGGAGGCACCGCGCCCTTCGCTCAGGGAGCTGCCGCCGTCCCCGGAGGCGTCTTCGCGGTAGACAGCGCGCTCGGAATTCTGGTACAAACCACGGATGGTGTGCTGGCAATCCGCCGTTTAAAGCAGCACGCCCGAAAAGAACTCGATTTTCGTTCTTTTGTGAACGGCAATTCAGAGATCATCGGCTCTGTACTACAGCAGGCATAACGCATGAATGTATTCGGCTTTCTCAGACGTAAACACCGCACCCACGACGATGACAATCCTGAACAGCGCTACGTTCGTCTCACCGCTTGGGCGTTTATCGGGTTGTTTCTCCTCTTTTCTTTAGGCGGGATCGTGGCGTTTCTCCTCGCCCTGGAGGGACCCGAACAGACCCAGGTACCGGATCTGCGAGAAGAAGAGCTTCCGAATGCGCTGATCCTGCTGCAGGAGCGAGGACTCTACCCGGAGCTCCAGTTGCGTTTCCATTCCGATCCGTCGATGCGGGGGCGCGTTCTTTCCCAGGATCCGGAGCCGGGATCCGTTGTGCGCTCCGGACGACGCATCTCCCTCTTGGTGAGTCAAGGAGCGGTAGTGGACGAAGTAGGGGAGTACCAAGGGCTCCCTCTGCAAGAGGTGCAGGCGGAGATCCAATCTCTCGGTGCCGGCAGCGAAGGCGTCCTGTATATTGACTCGGTAAGTTACGTCTTTGATGAGGCGTCTTCAGGCACGGTGATCGCGCAGGAACCGGCCGCGGGGACCTCCATTTCTGGGTCCACCGGTGTGGACCTGGTTGTCAGTCGTGGTCCGGAGATTGAACAAGTCTCGTTGCCCACCTTTGTGGACCTGAGCTGGGAGGATGCGCTCCAGATTCTGGCACGGGACGATATTCCGTTTCAATTTGAGCTGGAAGAGCAACCCACCACCGGTCAAGAGGGGGTGATCGTCGATCAGCGCCCTGATCCCGGTGAACAGGTAGAATTGGGGACTCCGGCAGTCCTCACGATGCGGAACGTTCGCTCCGTTCCCTCGGGCGAAGTTTTTGGTATCTTTGACAGAACTCTTCCGGAGTACGCGGTTGCGGTTGAGCTAAGTGCCGTGGCAGTAGGCCCCGAAGGTGAAAGCTCGACCATATTCAACATGATCCACCCTGGAGGACGTCTGGCGTTCCCCTATCAGGTCGCCGAAGGATCCACGATCATTATCTATCGCTATGACACGGAAGTGATTCGGTACGTTGTGAGCGACTCGTCCGAGTCCGAGTAGTCTGGCCCGTTTATAACTACGAGCTACACGATCCATGAGTTGCCACCGTACGACACGAGGAGGAAGTTTTGTATAAGCCGGTTGACCCGAAGGTGAATTTTCCAGAGATGGAAGAAGCGATTCTTGCGTTCTGGGAAGAGAACGGCATCTTCGAAAAGTCGGTGCACCAGCGCGCAGATGCACCGCAGTACGTCTTCTATGATGGGCCTCCCTTTGCAACGGGACTGCCCCACTTTGGGCACTTTGTACCCGGCACGATTAAAGACATCATTCCTCGCTACCAGACGATGAAGGGCAAGCGCGTAGAGCGTCGCTTCGGGTGGGATTGTCATGGACTCCCGGTGGAGTACGAGATGGAGAAGGAACTGGGAATCTCCGGGGCCTCGCAGATCGAGGAGTACGGTGTCGCCGAGTTCAACGAGGCGTGCCGTGGTATCGTACTGCGCTACACATCGGAATGGCGCGAGGTGGTCACCCGCATGGGGCGCTGGGTGGACTTTGACCACGACTACAAGACGATGGATCCCGATTACATGGAGACGATCTGGTGGGTCTTTAAGCGTCTCTGGGAGAAGGGTCTCGTCTATGAGGGCCACTACATCCTGCCCTACAGCCCGGCCCTGGCTACGCCACTGTCCAACTTCGAGGTAAACCTCGGGGGATATCACGATGTCGATGATCCGGCGGTGACTGTTCGGTTTGAATTGGTGGACCGGCCGCGAACCTATATCCTGGCGTGGACGACGACGCCCTGGACGCTGCCCAGTAACCTGGCCTTAGCTGCCGGTGCGGACATCACCTACGTTACGGTGCAGGATGGCGAGGATCGCTACATCCTGGCGGAAGAGCTGCTGCACAAGTTCTACAAGGAAGACGCCGAGTACGAGGTAGTAGAGCGTCTCACCGGCGGGGACCTGGAGGGACTTCAGTACACCCCGATCTTTCCCTATTTCGCCGATCTGGCGGAACAGGGCGCGTTTCGCGTTCACCTGGGTGATTTCGTCACCACGGAAGACGGTACCGGTGTGGTGCATATCGCCCCGGGTTTTGGTGAAGATGACCATCGCCTGTTGAAGGGGACGGGACTGCCGGTGATCGTGCCCATCGATCCGGAGGCGCGTTTTACCGCGGAGGTGCCCGATTTTGAAGGGCAGCAGGTGAAGGATGCGGACAAGGCGATTATCGCCTGGCTCAAGGAGCGCGGAATCCTGGTCAAGCGGGAAACTTATCGACACTCCTATCCGTTCTGCTACCGCACCAAGAAACCGCTGATCTACCGGGCGGTGAGTTCCTGGTTCGTGGATATCGGCAAGATCAAACAGCACATGCTCAATGCCAACAACAAAGTGCATTGGGTACCGGGACACCTGCAGCAAGGGCGCTTCGGCAAGTGGCTCGAGGGTGCTCGGGATTGGGCGATCAGTCGCAACCGATACTGGGGAAACCCGATCCCCGTGTGGAAGTCCGATGGCAGTGATCACACCGAAGTCATCGGCAGCCGGGAGGAGCTCCAGGCTAAGAGTGGCGTCTGGGTGGATGATCTGCATAAACACTACGTGGATCACATTACCTGGCCCAGCCCCGATGGTTCAGGGACGATGCGCCGCGTTCCGGAAGTGCTGGACTGCTGGTTTGAGTCCGGGGCGATGCCCTACGCGCAGAACCACTATCCCTTCGAGGACAAGGAGTTCTTTGAGGCCAATTT
>CAYQRW010000039.1:0-18360 GCA_964419735.1 uncultured Spirochaeta sp. | reverse complement strand
TGCTGACGCTGCGGGACGCCGAGGCGCTGGGCGCGCAGGTGGGGCTGGGGCCGGTAATTGCCGGATGTGTCGCCGCTGCTGTGGTGGGATACGTGGCGCTCACTGCACTGCTTAAGATCGTGCGGGCGGGCAAGTTGTCACTGTTTGCTTGGTATTTGATACCGTTGGGCGTGGCGGGGATCCTGTTCTTCCGCTGAGGATCCTGCCGATCCCAGCGCCGATATTCACTCACGTTCTCCACTGATCATGTCGATATACCTCCTCAGGGAGGGTATTAGTGATCAGTGCAATACCAACACAACGCCAGGAACGTATTCTCGCGGTCGTGCTCGCAGTGGGGACCGCGGTCATGGCGATTTCTCTCGGTATCGCCTCGGTTGATCCCACCGGTGTGCTGGGCCACGCGATCGCTGCTCCGGGGCGATTCTTCTACTCCATGCTCCATGTGGCAGCCTGGTGGATTCCTCTCTATTTCTTGGCACTCACGATTATGGCGCTTCGATCGCGGCCGATTACCTGGGAAAGTGTGCTGCTGATTAACGTGATACATATTCCCGTACTTACGGCGGGGGCGCTCCTGCGCCTGCTCGTACAGAGTTCCAGCGGTACGGTGCCGCTCATCGCCGCTTTGGAAAGAAGCTTTACCGTTCGCGGTGCCGGCATCGTTCTCAGTCTGGCGCTGGCGGTGCAGGGAGTAGCGTTGATGCAGCTCTGGCGTTGGATCGAACTCCGTGCCCATGGTGAAGACGGTGGATCCGCTGAGTCGGACGTAGATGACGACGAGCAGTCCCCGATTACCCGGATGCGTGCCCTCGCGCTGCCCGCGCCGGATGCTTCTGTCACGTCGGAAGCTGCTGTTGAGGGGGATTTCGCCGCTGCGCCGCGGTCCGGCGCCGAGGGTAAGCTCGCCGCCGATCCAGATATCGTCTCCGAGGTCGATTTTGCCGAGCACGAACACGAGCCCGAGCACGAGCCCGAGACCGCTGACGCCGCCCCAGAACCGGTCACCTTTCAAGACCAACTCGCGGCGCTTCGCGCCCGGATGGAGGAGGGGCTCGAGAACACTCCCTCCACCGCGGGAAGATCACAATCCGCCGCCGAACCGCACAGTTCGGGGGAAATCCACGAGACGTATGAGACGTTCGACCCGTCCCAGGAGGAATCCGCCCCTGAGCCCCCGCTGCCGCTGATCTTCGGCCGACGTCACGCCGACGATATGGACGAGCCGGAGCGCGATCTGGAAGAGATCGGCGCGGTAGTTTTTGATGAAGATGATTATGGAGACGATGATGATCACGATGAGTTCACGGCTGAGATAGATGATGAGCTGGATGAGGACACAGACATCGAGCTGGATGACGAGCTGGACGATGATCTGGAAGACCTGCCCGCGCCTCCGCCGATGCCGGAAATCGCGGCGGTTCGCCGTACGCGCCAGAAGTACCACGTTCCGATCGACGGAATCCTTTCAACCTATTCCGATGGCCGGTACTGGGAGATAGACGACACCACCCGCGATGCGGCGGAGGTGTTACGGGTGACGCTGGAGGAGTTTGGGATCAAGGCCGAGGTCACCGGGATTCGCAAAGGACCGGTGATCACGATGTTTGAGATCCTCCCGGCCCCCGGCGTCAAACTGGCCAAGATTACCAACCTCGCCGACAATATCGCCCTTCGGCTGGCCGCCTCCAGCGTCCGGATCGTGGCCCCAATTCCCGGCAAGCACGCCGTGGGCATCGAAATTCCCAACCGGGAACGCAATATCGTCTCCTTTGCCGAGCTCCTGCAGGACGATGAGTTCTTCGAATCCGACTCTTCCATTCCCATCGCCCTGGGGAAGGATATCGCCGGGGAAGCGCAGATCGTCGACCTGGCCAAGACCCCGCACATGCTCATCGCCGGTGCCACGGGAAGCGGAAAATCGGTGTGCGTGAACTCGATTATCTGTTCCGTCCTCTACCGCCACAACCCGGCCGAGGTGAAGCTAATCCTGATCGACCCGAAGATCGTGGAACTCAAGTTCTACAACGATATTCCCCACCTGTTGACGCCGGTGATTACCGATCCCAAGCGGGCGTTTCAGGCGTTACAGTATCTGATTTATGAGATGGAGCGGCGCTACAGCATGCTCGACAGCCTGGGAGCGCGGGACATCACCGGCTTTAACGCCAAGATCAAGCGTAAGAACCTCGCCACTGAGCCGCTTCCGTACATCGTGGTGATTATCGATGAGTTTGCCGACCTCATGGCCACCAGCGGTAAGGAGCTGGAAAGCACGGTGGCGCGGCTGGCGGCGATGAGCCGGGCGGTGGGAATCCATCTGGTGCTGGCCACCCAGCGCCCCTCCACGGATGTCATCACCGGCCTCATCAAAGCGAACATTCCTTCCCGGATCGCGTTCATGGTGGCCAGCAAGGTGGACTCCCGGATCATTATCGATTCGCAGGGTGCCGAAAAGCTGCTGGGCCGTGGGGATATGCTGTTCACCTCCGCGGCGGACCCGTTTCCGGTGCGTATGCAGGGGGCGTTTCTCACCGAAGAGGAGGTTGAGCGCGTGGTGGAAGAGGTCAAGACGTTTGGCGAGCCGGACTATATCGACGATGAAATTTTCATCGACGAGGATGAGGACGATCTCACCGAAGATACGCTGGAGGATCCGCTCATGGAAAAGGCGATTGAAGTGGTCACCAGTAGTCACAAAGCCTCAGCCAGTTACTTGCAGCGCCGACTGAAGGTTGGCTACAACCGCGCCGCCCGCATGGTGGAAGAGATGGAACGGCTAGGAATCGTGGGACCGCAGAACGGAAGCAAACCACGAGACGTGATTGGCTCTTCGTATTAGACAGGTGCCCCTACGATCCCACCGTGCTTCGAAGCTCAGCAATCCACGGACTGCGGGGGTGGATCTCCTCCGCCAGCTGCAGGTAGCGCCCCGCATCGGCGGTATCGCCGGCTTCACCGTACGTCTGCGCCAGTAATCCCAGTATTAGGAATCGTTCATTGTCATTCTCGGGACCCTGCGCTAACGCGGACTCCAGAATCCGCGTACCCTCCTCAGGGTCACCACCGGCAAACCCTGGGGCATTCAGATAGAATCCCGCCGCGGTGATGCGAGCATTGATATTGGTGGGATCGAGTTCCATCGCCCGCAGCGCTTGCGCTCGGGCATCACTGCCGTGGCGCGCCATATAGATCAGCCCCCGGGCAAACATCATCTGCGCGTGCAGATCCGCCTGTACCCGCAACCCGTCGGAAAACTCCCCGGCTTGCTCCAGCGCGTCATTGATCGCGGCAAAGCCCGCTTCCAGTTCCCGCTGGGCGGCGCGGCTCTCCTCCTGTTGATTGTGGTGTGTGGCGAGGAGGAGGTGCGTCCGGGAGATCCAGTAGGCGCGCAGAGCGGCATCCGGTTCGCCGCGGAGGTCACGCCGAGCTGCCTCCAGGAGTGCGTGAATCTCAGCCGCTGATCCCTGCTCGGAATAGACCAGGGTTTCCGCGCGGCGGTACCGTTCTATTCCCGCCGGCTCCCCCGGCTGGTGGGGGAGGGCAGCCGCTCCGCTGAGACCAGATGAGACAAGCAGCAGTACCGCCATCATTCGTTGCATGCCGCAATAATATCGCGCACGCGGCGGGCCGACTACTGCGGTGGAGGTGCCTCCGGAGTGATGGAACAGGTGACGGAACCGGTGTCGAGGGCCGTAGAGAGGGCCTGGAAGATCTCCACCTGGGAGGCCGCCGGGGAAAGGTCCGCCGCAAACTGGAAGCTACGCTGCGCCACATCGTCAATAAAATGGGCATCGGAATCGCAGATAAGCGCGTGTCCCTGGGGATCCGCCGCCGGTGGCCAGCGGGTGATCTCCAGGGCCGAGAAGCGGAGGTCCGGCAGGAATCCCAGTTGTGACAGCATGCTGTTCGTGGTGCGATCGATATGGGCGGGAATAATCAGTCCCCCGCGCTCCAGCGTCTCCTGGCGGATCTCGTCGATAGACGCGTCGATCGCGGGGATCAGATAGCGTGGTTCGAAATCAAGGATATTCTCGTCGGCATCAACCACCACCTGGTCCCCGAAGCGTTCCGGATCGTGGTGAAAATCGGGCAACCGTTGGTAGATCCAGCTTCCCCAATCCTCCGCCTCCGGGACGGTGGCGAAGAGTGACAGCATATGCACCTCCTCCCGGGAGGTGGTCTCCGTTCCAAAGAGTGCCATCAGCCCCTCCCGCCGACACGCCTCCGCGAAGGCGGCCGCATTGCGGGCGCTGTTGTGATCGGTGAGCGCCATGAGGGTTATTCCGCGCTCCCGAGCGGTACGGGCCATCGCCGAGGGACTGGCGTAAAGGTCGCCGCAGGGACTGAGACAGGAATGGTTGTGAAGATCCGCCCGGACGGTCACGACTGGGCGATGAGGCGGTACAACTCTCCGGAGATCTCGAACTGGCTTCGTGAAGAGCGGAAGATTCCCACCGCTTCACTGCGGGCCGCCTCGATCATATCTTCCGGAACGGGCCGGTTATTGCATACCAGAATCACCGCCGCCCCTACCAGGGTGGTGACCGCCACGGTGTTCTTGTGAGACTGGATTGTCACCAGCACGTCGGCGTCATCGGCGTTGGCCATGACATCACTGAGCAGGTCCGACGTGTACGCCCCGCGCAGTTCGCGATCTTCGTACTGGTCCTGGATAACCGATAGATCAAGTGTCTGGGGGAGTTCAGAGAGCTTCATCGGGTTCCTCCGTAGGTATATGAATCGTGGCCCGCACGAGGGTACCCTCCGGGCTGGAAGAAATGTCGAAGTTATCGGAAACGCGGCGGGTGTTGGGTAGGCCCATGCCTGCTCCAAAACCGAGAGATCGAATCCATTCATTGGCGGTGGAAAACCCCTCATCCAGGGCGTCCTCGAGATTCTCGATGCCCGGTCCGTTGTCCTGAGCAACGATGTCCACCTCGTTGCGGTCCGTATCAAAGGTGACCCGTACCGTTCCCCCCAGAGAGTGAACCACCTGGTTCATCTCCAGTTCGTAGGTGGCCACCGCCACGCGGCGCATGATCTTCGGGGGGAGGTTGCGTTCCTTGAGGAGTTTTTTGGTTTCCGTGGAGAGGCGCCCGGCCATCTCAAAATCGAACTTGCGGGTGGTATACTCCAGGCGAAATCCTCGTCCGTCCGTCTCAGCGTGTCGGGTGTTATCCTCAAAACGCTGAACCTCTTTGTTGATCTCCAAGAGCAGCGCGATAATGATATCGCGGCTGGTAATGATACCCACCAAGTTTTTACCATCATCGAGTACGGGAAAACGTCCGTAGCGGTACTTCTCCATGTAGGAAATACCGAATGATAGGGGCATGTCGTCTTCCAACACGATAACTGATCGTGTCATGTAATGTTGTACGGGCTCGTCGATCCGGCCCTCCTCTAAGGCCCGAATTACGTCATCCATGCTGACGATACCTAGCAGACGGGAATCACTCACCACGGGAATGCCGGTGATTCCGTTCTCTTTCATCTTCTGCTGAGCATCACGGACGGAGTTATCCACCTCGCAGGTCATGACCTCGCGGGTCATGACGTCTCGTACTTTGAGGCGATAGATCAGTTCGGTGATAATTGGCGACGGAACGTCGGTGTCAATCGGAATCGGGCCGCCGCGACTCATCGTTACGACTCTTCTTTACAGCCGGCCAGGGCGCGGCAGATATCAAAGGTTGAGAGGGCGCTGGTAAGCAGTGGAATTCCTTGCGCTTCCGCCAGCTGTTTCAGCGCTGGTTGGGGGTGCTTGCCGTTTGCCAGCAGAATCGCTCGGGCATCGACGATATCCGCCGTGCGGACTACCTGCTCGGAGGCAAGGGACGTGACCAGGAGAAAGTCGTCATGCTCGGTAACCAGCACATCACTCATCAGATCTGAGACAACCACATCAAAGAACTCGATCGTTTCATCCCCGGGGACGATCCAATCGGCGGTAACGCGGCGGACGCATTCTTTAAGAGTCACGGGAACGTCCTTATCCTGCCTGCGTGTGGGACTCAACCGTGCTGGTCTCCCGGGGGCGACTGTCTTCGAGTACCCCGGAATCTTTCATGCGGACCAGATAGAAGAGATTTTCGATTTCCAGACCGATGTTCACGTTCTGCACTACGCAGCGGACCGGACAGTTGTCAAAATCGCACTTGGTGCACTTCAGCTCGACCGAGGTGAAATTGAGTACTCCCGGGATTCCGGCGTCCGTGATACGCTCAAAGACCTCAGTGGCGGCGCTATCGGGGACGGCGAGTACGGCTACCTTAATGTCACGGCGGCTTACAAACTCGGAGAACTCCTCCATCGGAAGAATTGGTATGCCGGCACTGGGATCGATAACGCTGGGATCGACGTCGAATCCGGCGACCACCTCGATGCCCTCCCGGCCAAACTCCGGATAGGTCATCAGCGCTTGGCCGATCTTCCCACATCCGATCACCACCACCCGTTGGCGTTCCTCTTTGCCCAAGACTTTCTCGATCTCTTCTACGATAACGTCAATATTATATCCCCCGCGCTTATTGCCGGGAATATTGATCGTGGAGAAGTCCTTACGGACCACTGCAGGTGTTACACCGATGGCATCTCCAAGATTGTTCGAGAAAACCTTCACAAAACCGAGGCTTTTTAACTTATGAAGTACCCGTAAGTACTTTGCCAATCGCAATACTATCCCGCGGTTGATTTTAGTCTCCATATATTTGCACCCTCAATCACATAAAATACCAAAACATGTCCTATGCTGCCTACCCCAGTCAACAAAGTTTTTCTTCGCACTTTAATGTGAAACATAGATTATTATTATCACCTACTTGTCGTTAGACCTGACATGAAGTACAATTCCCGCAAGAACTTCACAGATAACAGGAGTACCGTCATGGCAACCGAGGCCCCGGAGGCAGTGAAGCTGCCGGAAGAACTTTTAACGTTTGTAGAAGAGTGGCGTGAGAAACCGGGAAACTTGATCATGGTCCTGCACAAGATGCAGCAGATCTACGGATTTATACCCCGGGCTGAAGCGCTGGAATTAGCACGGGTGATGGACGTCCCCTTGGCCAAGATCTACGGTGTGATCACCTTCTACCACTACTTCAAACTCAAGAAGCCCGGCAAGAACAAATTGCAGGTATGTATGGGTACCGCCTGTTATCTCAAAGGCGGTCAGGACCTCATCGACGAAATTGAGAACCTCATCGGCGTCGGCGTCAACCAGACAACGGAGGACGACATGTTTTCCGTGGAGTCGGTGCGCTGCGTGGGATGCTGCGGGCTGGCACCGGTGGTCATGGTAAATGATGAGGTCTACGGCAAGCTCAAAAAGGGTGGCCTGCCGGAGATTATCGCGAAGCACCGCGAGGAGTAGTGATCTGCACTATACGGTGGGAGACTACCTCCTTGACGTGGTCCAGAACTCCGTCGAGGCGGAAGCTTCTCGGATCGTAATCCAACTGGCGGAAACGGATGGCCGGATGCACATCGAGGTTTCAGACAACGGCAACGGAATGGACGCGGAAACGCTCAGGCGAGCACAGGATCCGTTTTTCACCGATGGCATCAAACATCCCCGCCGGGCGGTGGGGCTGGGGATTCCGTTCCTCCGGCAGATGGTGGATGCCACCGGGGGCACCTTCTCGCTGGAGAGCGCTCCCGGTATCGGTACCGAGCTCAAGATCGTGGTCCCCGGGGATCATCTTGATCTCCCACCTACCGGAGATCTTCCGACCGTATTGCAGCAGGCGCTGTGCTTTGCTGGAGATTATGAAATGGTGATTACGCGGCGTTGCGGCGACCAGCGATATGAACTGACCCGGAGTGAGCTGATTGAGGCGCTGGGCGAGATCGATACCGTAGGATCGCAGACGCTGCTATGGGAATACCTGGCGGCTCAAGAAGAGAGCCTGACCAACACGGAGGCCGAGTAATGGCAAAGATGACACTGGAAGACTTACGAAAACTGCGGGAGTCCAAGCGCCAGCAGATGGACATGCGCTCGCCGGATAACAAGACCGCCGACATTATCGTCAGTATGGGAACCAGCGGGATCGCCGCCGGAGCCAAGGACACGCTGAAGGCGTTCGTGGAAGAACTGGAAACCCAGGGCCTGACCAACGTCGCGGTCCGTCAGGTGGGGGGTATGGGACTGGAGCACGCTGAGCCCACCGTAGAGGTTCGCGTACCCAATATGCCCCGCGTGATCTACGGCACGGTGGACGCGGATGTGGCCCGCACGATCGTCCGGCGCCACATCATGGGGAAAGAACTCGTAAACGAGCATATCTTTGACCGTCCCGCCGCGGACATCGTGGAAGACGGAAAGCAGGGAGAGTGACATGGCATACAATCAGTATATTCTGGTCTGCGGCGGGACAGCCTGTATGTCCAGCAAAGCCGAAGATATTTACTGCAACCTCTTGGACGAGTTGGATGCGGTTGGGGCCAAGCAAGATGTTCAGGTCGTAAAGACCGGCTGCTTCGGGTTCTGCGAAAAGGGACCGATCGTGAAGATCCTTCCGGACGAAGCGTTCTACGTCGAGGTTAAACCGGAAGACGCCAAGGAACTGGTCGCCGAGCACGTGGTGAAGGGTCGCCCCGTGGATCGTCTGCTGTACCGGGAAGCGGACAGCAAAGAAAACGCCAAGATCGACGACATCAGCTTCTACCAGAAGCAGGTGCGCGTGGTGCTGCGGAACTGCGGCTTCATTAATCCTGAAAGCATCGAAGAGTACATCGCTCGCGACGGGTACGCCGCTCTTGAGCAAGTACTGACGGAAATGAGCGGCGACGATGTGATCGCGGAGCTCGAGAAGTCGGGCCTGCGCGGGCGCGGTGGAGCTGGGTTTCCTACCTTCAAGAAGTGGCAGTTCACCAAGCAGGTAGAGGGCGGCCAGAAATATGTCGTGTGCAACGCCGATGAGGGAGACCCCGGGGCCTACATGGACCGGAGCATTCTGGAGGGTGACCCGCATAACGTGCTGGAGGCGATGGCGATCGCCGGATATACCGTGGGCGCCGATTCCGGGTACATCTACATCCGCGCGGAGTATCCGCTGGCGATTCGCCGCCTGCAAAAGGCGATCGAAGATGCCACCGAGATGGGACTGCTGGGCAAGAACATCTTGGGTACCGACTTCTCCTTCACGGTGGAGATCCGGCTGGGAGCCGGAGCGTTTGTCTGCGGTGAAGAGACTGCGCTGCTGGCATCTATTGAAGGTGAACGCGGTATGCCGCGGCCCCGTCCGCCCTTTCCGGCGGTGAAGGGGTTGTGGGACCAGCCCACGGTGATTAACAACGTGGAGACCTGGGCCAATATTCCGGTGATCATCACCAAGGGGGGCGAGTGGTTCTCCAAGATCGGTAACGGTCCCAGTAAAGGCACCAAGGTCTTCGCCCTCACCGGAAAAATTCGCAACTCCGGCCTCGTGGAAGTGCCCATGGGGACCCCGCTGCGAGATATCGTCTACAACGTTGGCGGTGGTATCCCCGACGGCAAGGCGTTTAAGGCGGTACAGACGGGCGGGCCTTCCGGTGGTGTGATCACCTCAGATTATATCGACGTTCCCATCGACTTTGAGCACCTACAGGAGCTGGGGTCGATCATGGGATCCGGCGGAATGATCGTCATGGATGAGGACGATTGTATGCTGGACGTGGCGAAGTTTTACCTGGAGTTCACCGTTGAGGAATCCTGCGGTAAATGTGCCCCCTGTCGCGTGGGCGGACGCAAGCTGCATACGATTCTCGATGACATCTCTAAAGGTAGAGGCAAGCCGGAGCATCTGGATCAGATCGCGGAGATCGGCCTCGCCATGCAGCGCGCCTCGCTGTGCGGACTGGGACAGACTGCTCCTAATCCGGCCATTTCGGTGATCCGCTATTTCCGTGAGGAGATCGAATCCCACATTACGGATCAGCAGTGTCCCGCCGGAGTGTGTAAGGACCTGGTGCAGTACTTCATCCTTCCCGACAAGTGTATCGGCTGCACCCTGTGCGCCCGGCGCTGTCCGGTGAACGTGATCAGTGGTGAACGCAAACAGGTGCATGAAATAGACCAGTCCGGATGTATCAAGTGCGGTGAGTGCTTTGAGGCGTGCAAGTTCGGCGCCGTGGTACGTCGGTAACGAGGAGATAGGACCTATGAAAAATATCAGCTGTGAGATTAACGGTATTGAGGTACACGTCCCGGAGGGAACGAGCATCTTCCATGCCGCCAAGGAAGCCAACGTGAAGATCCCCGCCCTCTGTTACCACCCGGATCTGCCGGCCTGGGCGGCGTGCGGAATCTGCGTCAGCAAGATCGAGGGCTCTCCCAAGATGATGCGCGCCTGCGCCACCACGGTGCAGGAAGGTATGAAGGTGATCACCCACGATTCCGAGTTGCACCAGGTGCGCAAGACGGTGATTGAGCTGATCCTCTCCACGCATCCCAATAGCTGTCTCACCTGCCCGCGCAACCAGAACTGTGAGTTGCAGCGATTGGCGGCGGAGTTCGGTATCCGGGAGATTCCGTTTGAGATGAACGTGCCGGAGATCGAGAAGGATGACTCCACCCCGTCGATCGTGCTGGATCCGGAAAAGTGCGTGAAGTGCGGTCGCTGCGTCAACGTCTGTCAGCACATGCAGAACGTCTGGGCGCTGGAGTTCATCGGCCGCGGTGATGACACACAGATGAAGCCCGCCGGTGATATCGCGCTCAACGACACGCCCTGTATCAAGTGCGGTCAGTGCTCAGCCCACTGTCCGGTGGGAGCGATCTACGAGAAGGATCAGACCCGCGAGGTGATTCGCACGCTTCGCAACGGCAAACAGACCAGCGTGGTGCAGGTGGCGCCGGCGGTTCGTGTGGCCCTGGGAGAGGCGTTTGGCTACGAGCCCGGGGAGATCTCCACCGGTAAGCTGTATGCCGCACTCCGGCGTCTCGGGTTTGATACGATCTTTGATACCAACTTCGCCGCCGACCTGACGATCATGGAAGAGGCCAGTGAGTTCGTGAAACGTTTTGCCAAAGGCGAGGGAAAAATTCCCATGATCACCACCTGCTGCCCCAGTTGGGTGGATTACATGGAGAAGTACTACCCGGAAATGATCCCCAACTTCTCTACCGCCAAGAGCCCGCAAATGATGATGGGGGCGATGGTAAAGAGCTACTACGCGGAACAGATCGAGAAGCAGCCGGAAGAGATCTTCCACGTGTCGATCATGCCCTGTACCGCCAAGAAATACGAAATCACCCGTGATGAGCATATGTACTCCACCGGCCAAAAGGATGTGGACGTGGTGCTCACCACCCGGGAACTGGCGCGGATGATCAAGAGCGCGGGAATTGATTTCGCGGAGCTCGAAGATGAAGAAGCGGACCCGGCACTGGGAATCTACTCCGGTGCGGGTACGATCTTTGGCGCCACCGGCGGAGTGATGGAAGCGGCCGTGCGGAGCGCCTACAACTTCGTCACCGGTAAGAACATGGCCCGCGTAGAGTTTGAACCGGTGCGCGGTCTGGAAGGCGTCAAGGAAGCCGTGGTGGATATCGAGGGTACCGAGGTCCGCGTAGCCGTGGCACACCAAATGGGTAACGCCGCGGAGGTGATGAACCGAATCAAGGCCGCCGAGGAGGCGGGAACGGAACCACCGTGGCACTTCATCGAGATCATGGCGTGTCGCGGCGGGTGTATCGGCGGCGGTGGTCAGCCCTACGGGGCCACGGATGAAGTCCGCACAAAGCGAATCGCCGGCCTCTACACCGATGATGAGCAATCGGTGACTCGCTGTAGCCACGACAATCCTCAGATCAAGGCGATTTACAAGAACTTTCTGGGTGAACCGCTGGGTGAGAAGTCACACCAGTTCTTGCACACCCACTACACCCCGCGGAAGCTCTACCAGCGGTAGGCTGTGGGCGGGGGCCCGGTGGCCGGACATCGCAGGATGCGGGGCCGCCCTGGAGCCGCAGGATACTTTCACGTCTGAGAACGTACACCCGGTCCTTCGGCGTATGCCGGAGGCCGGGTTTTCTGTTGGTAGCCACACTTCCCAGGGTTCGGCATACTGCTGCGGAGGAGTCTGTATGATCTGTTTGTGCCTGACCGGTTCTACGCTTGAGGAGTGGACCTATCAACTGCAACGCAACCGCTCGTGGGTCTCGATGGTGGAACTTCGCGTTGATCTGTTGCGGCCGGCGGAACGCTCCGTGGAGGCGATCGGCGCATGGTGGGCACGCAATCGGGGCGAGCTCCCGGGAATCCTGACGGTCCGGCGCCTGCGGGATCATGGAACGTGGGAGGGGGACGACGCGCAGCGGCTGTTTCTCTTGTCCCGCCTGCTGAACGCGCTGCGGCCGGAGTACATCGACTTGGAACTCGACCGCAGCACCCAACCCGACTGGATCCAGCTCGCCCGGCGCGTCGAGGAGTATGGGGGACAGGTCATCCGCTCGTTCCACGGCGCCCTCTCCGGACGGGAAGAGATCGCCCAGCTCATGGCGCGCCTCGCCGCCGGAGCGCGGGAGATCCCCAAACTCGCCATCGAGAGTAATTCTCTGACGGACACCACCAACTTACTGGTGGCGGGGCGGGAGTTTCAGCGTCGCATGCCGGGGCGTACCGCCGTGTGGATCGCCATGGGGGAGTACGGATTGCCCACGCGGGTTGCCCCGTGGCACGTGGGCTCCGGGTGGACCTACGCCTCCGATCCCGTGGGAACGGTGGCCGCCGCCGGCCAGGTTTCACCGGAAGCCCTGGCTCACACCTACCGGGCGGGAACGGCGGATGATGTGCGGGCGCTGTTTGCGGTGGTGGGCGCGCCCATCGCGCACTCTCAATCCCCTGAGTACCACAACCGCCGATTTCAGGAAGAGCGCGTGGCGGCGCTGTACATACCGGTCAGGGCGGATGCCTTCGAGGAGTTCCTGGACCTAGCCGAGACGCTGTCGATCCAGGGCGCCTCCGTCACGGTTCCCCATAAACGCGCCGCCCTGGAGGTAGGTCTCTCAGATGGTCAGGGAGGCGCCTCCCCCCGGGCGCAGGCGGTGGGCGCGGCCAACACGCTGGTCCGCGACGAACAGGGCCGATGGTGGGCCGAAAACACCGATGTAGAGGGAGCGATGGCGCCCCTCACGGAAATCGCCGGCCCCGGAGCGGGCCGGCGGGCAGTGGTCATCGGTGCCGGTGGAGCCGCGCGGGCGGCGGTGGTGGGGCTCCGGGAGCAGAGCTGGCAGGTTGAGGTGTACAACCGCACCGAGGCGCGGGCCCGGGAGTTGGTGGAGAGTCTGGGGATGGACGGCAAGTGCGCCCATCCGCTTCAGGACCTGAGTGCGCTCCCGCCGGGGGAGGTGGATCTGCTGATGCAGACCTCATCGGTGGGAATGAGCCACGCCACGGCGGGTGACCCCGCGGCAGGGTATACCTTTGCCGGAACCGAAATCGTCTACGACGTGATCTACACACCGGCAGCAACCCCCCTGTTGCAGCGGGCGGCGGCGGCGGGATGCACCACGCTCAACGGTGAGCGCATGTTTGCCCGGCAGGCGGAGGCGCAGCACCAACTATTTCGTCGCGCCCTCGCCGGCGGCGAGGGCGCTCCTGACTAAGCTGCTCTGTGGTCAGGAATGCCCGGAGCGGCGCAGCAGGGTACCGCTAAGACGGCGCACCAGCGAAATACGACGAATACGAATACGGATCGCCTGGTGGTCCGGCTCTTGCCGCGCTCTGAGCATCAGATCGGAGCCGCGCTCCACAACCTCCCGCGGCTGAACCAGGACGCGTTGCGGTGACCCCGAGGCGGAGCGGGTAATGATTTCCAGCATATCCCCGTTGGCGATCGCCTGTTCGATGAGCCGAATCTTGCCGAGATAGTCCAGGCCCCGCGCCTCGGTGCCGTACTGGGGAATCACATCGCGCCGGATCTGCTCGGGAAATAGAATCAGCTTTCGCTCGATTCTCAACGATAATTCCTGACGGACATCCTCCGGCAGATTCTGGGTTTCGAGCTGCGCTTTGAGCTCGCGCATCAATTGGTCGCCGGCGGTTTCGCGGGGCGACTCTCCGCTATCCGTGACGCCCTGCACCCCCTTACCGCGGCTGTCATCGGTGGCCCCGCCATGGTCGGGCTGTTCCGGCGCGCGCTCGACGTCCGCACCCTCATCACTGGCGTCTTCACGGGTATCTGCGGGGGTGTCTACCGTGAGTGGGCCCGCGGTGAGCGTGGGCTGCTGGTACTTATGGAAGATCCGCTCATACTCGGGAACGTTCACATCCACCGGCCGCTGGCCCTCTACCATGGTGGAGGTACCCAGCTCGAGTTTGCCCAGGAGGCGCTCCAGCTGTCGCGGTTCGTCGTGCATGAGGAAGACCCCCGGCGCCGGTTCCTCGCGCATGAGCCGCATGAACTCTTCGGATCCCTGGAGGATCGTGGATTCCTCCGCTCCGGCGATGAGGAGGAGCCCCCGTACCAGACGCACCGCCCCGGCGCGCTCCTGCCAGCGCTGTATCAGAAAGCGCACGTTCTGCGGCAGTTCGCCCGCCATTTCCGTGAGGCGCTCCAACGGGCGATCAAGCCCATCCCGGCGCGCCGCCGCGATCGAGGCATCGGTGAGGCGAAAACTGGGCACCACATCGTAGCGGATCAGTTCACCGATTTGGGCGACGGTGAGCGCATGGGCATACGTGACGCCCGGGGGCAGGGAGACCTCCATGTTGGCCTGCACGCGGATCTCTCCGCTGCCGGAATAGTCGCCGGAGGTGATCGTTGCCACCGACGGATTCAGCTGAAACCGGGGGGACTGAGGATCATTCTCCTCCTCCCGCGCCACCAGTACGCCGATCTCGACCAGGCGAAACACCGTATCCCGATCGATGGGAAGCGCCATTCCGTTGCCGGTGAGCTGCATCAGCCGCACCACTTCCCCCAACGTAAACTCCCGAGTCGGTGCCACCCGCTCGCTGAACTGGAGCATTAGCTCGGCGTACTCAAACGCCCGCTCCACCGAACTGGTGAGAACCGCGCCCCACAGGAGCGCCTGAATCCAGCGATCCGGCACCGTGGCGAGCTCTTCCCAGCTTTCCGGCCGTAGGTGAACCCGCTCTTCCTCTCGGCGGGCGAGGCCCAATGTTTCCAGTGCTACCACCGCGGTTCGCAACCGGACGGCGCCGGCCTCATCGGAGAGGAGCGTACCAAACTGTGCTTCCAGCCCGTTGGAGGCGCGCTTGCGGATCGACCCGGTGCGGGTGAAGAGGTCGCCGGAATCCCGGAGGAACGAATACAGCGCCGTCACGAAGGGAATCGTGAGCCACGGCGGACCGGCGGCGTCCATCCGGGCGTGCGCCGGTATTTCCGTGCCCGCCACCAATGTGTGCGCTCCGAGGCCGGCGGCGCGCAGGCGCTCGGTGGCCACCGGATTCAACTGCAGGGTGCCCGGTCCCGTACCTTCGATGAGTAGCAGGCGATCCTTTAGGTTGAGGATCCGGTCGCGCAACGCCGAGGGCTCCAGTTCCCCTTCCAGGAAGCGATGCAGCACCGCCACGTCCGGCGAGTCCAGGAGATCCACCGCGGATAGCACGATACGATCGGTGGCATCCAGGACGGCGGTGATGCGGTCCAGCGTATCAGGACGAGCCAGAAAATCGCGGAGTTCGGTGATCAGGTCATGCTTGTTGTACGGCGTCTGAATCGGGCCGCGGTAGTTCCGGTAGAGCGAAAAGAACGAGTCATCGTTGAGTTCCAACAGATATTGCATGAGACGATCGGTGGTCGGCATCACGCCCCCTCCCAATGTTCGATGTGGTAGGCGTATCCCTGCTCCGTGAGGAACTTCTGCCGGTTGGCGGCAAACTGTTCCTCCACCGTTTGGTTTGAGACCAAGGTGTAGAAGAAGCTGTTGTGTCGCTGTCCCTGTTTGGGCCGGAGAATGCGGCCCAGCCGCTGAGCTTCTTCCTGGCGGGAGCCAAAGCTTCCGGATACCTGAATCGCCACGGAGGCGTCGGGCAAGTCGATGGCGAAGTTGGCTACCTTGCTCACCACGATCACCTGGAGCTTCCCGGCGCGGAAGGCGCCGTAGATCTCCTCTCGTTTGGCGTTGGGGGTCTTGCCGGTGATGATCGGCGCCTCCAGTCGCTGTGAGAGCTCCTGGAGCTGATCCAGATACTGGCCGATCACCATGATCGCGTCCTCTCGATGGTTCTCGACGATCTGCGCCACCGCCTCGACTTTGGTGGGGTTCTCACTGGCGATTCGAAACTTGGCGCGCTTGTCCGCCACGGCGTACTCGGTACGCAGGGAGTGTGGCATATCGAGGCGAATCTCGTAACATACCGCCTCCGCGATCCATCCCTTCTGCTCCAGCTCCTTCCAGGGCACGTCGTAGCGCTTGGGGCCTACCAGGGAGAACACGTCTTCCTCGCGGCCGTCCTCCCGAATGAGGGTTGCGGTGAGCCCCAAGCGGCGAATCGCCTGAATCTCCGCGGTTACACGAAAGATGGGAGCCGGCAGTAGGTGGACCTCATCGTAGATGATGAGACCCCACTGGTGTTTGCGAAAGAGGTCGAAGTGGGGGAAGGGGCTGTCCCGGTCCGGCCGCCACACCAGAATCTGGTAGGTTGCTACCGTCACCGGCTTCACCTCTTTGCGGTGTCCGGTGTACTCACCGATCTCATCCTCCGTGAGTTCCGTCTTGTCGATAAGCTCGTCGATCCACTGGTGTACCGCCGCCACGTTGGTGGTAAGAATCAGCGTGCTGGTTTTGAGGAGATCCATCGCGGCCATACCCACCACCGTCTTCCCCGCGCCGCAGGGGAGCACCACCGTGCCGTATCCGGCACCGGGCAGACCCTCACCGTAGAACGTCTCCGCCGCCTCCGTCTGGTAGTCTCTGAGATGAAACCGTTTGCCGCTGAGGGAGGTCTCGCGCAGCCCAAAAGAAATATCCTCGCCGCGGTTGAGTGGTGCCCGGTCATCCACGGGATAGCCCACCCGAATGAGCTCCAGCTTGACGCTCCCGCGATCCACCAGATCGACGGTAAACGTCTCGGGGTCATCGTGGGGTCCCAGGTACTTGGCGATGCCCGGGCGAGACTGGAGTTCGGCCCGGATATCGCTGTCAGGCACGATCAGGTGCAGCGTGTACTCGTCGTCACTCGCTTCGAGCCGAAGCTTGCCGTAGCGGCTGATCAACTCAGCGATGTTGTCCTGCACGTGGGGCGGCACGGGAAAACGACTGTGCTCGTTCAGCGATGCCACCACCTGCTCGGCGGAGAGCCCGGCGGAGGCGGCGTTCCACACGGAAAGCGGCGTAATCCGGTAGGTATGAAAGTGTTCCGGTGACTTTTCCAGTTCCGTAAACGGGGCAATTGCGGACCGCGCCCGGTCAGCGTCGGTATCATGAACGTCGAGGAGAATCGTATTGTCGCCTTGGACGATAAGCGGTTGAGGCATTCCCATAGGTGTACACCAAATGCGCACAAATTTTAACCGCCCATGAAAAACACACACACAGCGATTACACTGAAATGTACCTTATGGATACCAAGGGGGGGAGATGCCGGAAAAGACGTTTGTCATCGATACCAATGTACTGATTCATCGACCGGAGGCGATTCTAAGCTTCAAGGGCTGTGTAGTGGTGTTGCCGATGTGGGTTCTGGAGGAGCTGGACCGGCTGAAGACGTTTTCCGATGAACGTGGGCGCAACGCGCGCCGCGCGATTCGCTTCCTGGACACCGCCGGGCAGAAGGGCAATCTTGCCGACGGCGTGCGTATCGACAACGGTACCACCCTCAAAGTGGTAGCGTCGCAACCAAAGAAGATCCCCAACGACTTCTTTGAGGACAAAGCGGACAACAAGATCATCCTCACCGCCTGGCAGATCCAGCAGGAGGGGGGGCAGGTGTTCTTTGTGAGCAAGGATATCAACGCCCGGGTGAAGGCCACCGCCCTGGGCATCAAGGCGGTGGACTACGAAAAACAGAAGGTGGATATTACCAAGCTCTACACTGGGTTCTCCTCGATCGATGTGCGCCCCGAGGCGTATGCGCAGCTGCGGGACACCGAGACCCTTGATTGGCAGGAGGATCTGCCGCCCAACCACTACCTGTTGCTCCGCGATCGCGAGCATGAGGACGAAATCATCGGCCGCTTCGTCAAAGAACGCTCACTTCTGGAGTATGTGGATCACAAGCTGCCGGCGGTGGCCGGTATTCGCCCGCTGAACGACGAGCAGCGCATCGCCTTGGACCTCCTCTGCAATCCGGAGATCGAACTGGTATCGCTGGTGGGCAAGGCGGGAACGGGGAAGACGCTGCTGGCCTTGGCGGCGGGGCTCAAGCAAACGATCGAGGATAAGACCTACAAGCGGGTGCTGGT
>CAYQRW010000038.1:0-18687 GCA_964419735.1 uncultured Spirochaeta sp. | reverse complement strand
CAGAACCGGATGGTTCAGCTTATGGTAGCATGAGATCCTGCGAAACGGCTCGCGGGCGAGGAAGAGCCTCAGGGCGTTCCTCCACTACAATCACGCGTGTTGGCCGGAACCGCTGAGATGATAGGCCTTCTGACAGTAAAAGCTTCTTGTATACACGAAACTTCTGCTATATCCCGGGAATGATTCGATGTGTTGCGAATGTTTTTGAGGGAGAAATTCGTGTCCGATATTAGCGGACCAGCCTATCTCAATCGGATCGTTCCGTTCTTTGACAAGCCGTTGATCAAAGTGCTCACGGGCATGCATCGCGTGGGCAAGAGCAGTCTCTCTCGTTGTCACATGTCGAGGACTCAGTTGTCGAATCTGTTTGCCATATATATAATGTATATTGCACTGCTGCACGGAGGTGTTATGAAAATCGGATCGGTATTTGACAATAACCGTACTCAAGCGGTACGCCTGCCGGCGGATACGCGATTTCCCAGCGATGTGAAACGGGTCGCGGTTAGGGTTGTCGGGGCGTCTCGGATTATCGCTCCCATCCACAAGACCTGGGACGACTTTTTCGATGGCACCGATGAAGGAGTGACCGACGATTTTATGGCTGAACGGGCATCGCAAGAACAGGAGGAACGGGAGTCACTGTAGATGCTGAAATACATGTTGGATACCAACATCGTGATCTATGTGATCAAACGCCGGCCGCCGTCCCTTCGTCCGGTCTTCAATCAACATGTGGGCCAACTGGGTGTCAGTACCATAACGTTTGCTGAGTTGATGCACGGTGTCGAGAAGAGTTCTCTGCCCGAACGGAACCTTCGCACGGTCGAAGACTTCATCTCACGAATAGACGTCCTCCCATACGATCATGATGCGGCAGTCCACTATGGAGACATACGGGCCAATTTGGAACGAAAAGGAACGATAATTGGAGTCAATGATCTTCACATCGCCGGCCACGCTCGGAGTCACGGGCTGGTCCTGGTGACCAACAATACCCGAGAGTTTGAACGAGTCGAAGGATTACGGGTCGTCGATTGGACGTAACACGCCTGTACCCTTAGATCCCCCTCGATCCGGTCTTACCCGTTGGGAAACCCGACGGACCGGCCAGAACCGGATGGTTCAGTATAGAATTGTTTGAAAGACACAAAAAAAGCACCGACAGGGTCGGTACTCTTTCATGCAGGCTATCTGATATCTGGAACCATGGGCGTAACTGGACGCCCGACGGAACGGAGGGGGACCAGCTTGCAGTTTTGGCACGTCCCCGTGCAAACTGGGCGTAACTGGATTTGAACCAGTGACTTCTACCGTGTGAAGGTAGCACTCTCCCACTGAGTTATACGCCCGCGACCCGAGAAACATACCCTATCTTGTCGGTTTTCGGCAAGTCCTTCACGAAGAACCGGGGCACTGGTATGCTTTGGGGTAGGAGTGGGTATGGCTTCAGATGCTGGTATGTATTTTTGGTGCAATGAGGGGGAGCTCTTTCTCTTCATAACTGGCCGGGTCACCGCCACCGAGGCGTACTCCCTGTATCGGCATGTGGATGAATGGACCCACGAGCATCCGCAGAGTTCCGTCTTTATCGATCTTGATAACACCACCTACATCGACAGTACCACGATCGGGACGTTGATCCGGTTGCACAAACAGCAGCGGTCCGACGGGGGGACGCTGGCGCTGTGTAATCTTTCCGATTCGGTGGCCAATGTAATCGATAAGACGAAGCTTACAAACTACTTCACGATTATCGAGGATGAGAATCTGCACCACATGGAGGAGCAGTTTCTGGAGCATATGCCCCGCCATTCCGGGCATGATGTGGATAGTTCCTTCGTGCTGGACGCGCACAACGATATCTGCCGGGTGCGTCCGGAACTGACGCCTGCCTTTGAGGGGCTGATCGCGGCGCTCAAACAACACGGTTCTTCGCAAAGTTAAGCTTTTGTTAGTTTGACGATAAATCTGGTAGAGGGTACTTTACATGCTATGGCGAAACCTTCTGTGGATCGTACATCATGTGCGCGGGTGCCGAATCGTTTTGGTGAGTTCGAGTTGTGTCTCTACACCAATTCCCTGGATGATAAAGAGCATTTGGCCTTTGTCATGGGCGATGTAGGTGAGGGTGAAGATATTCTCGTCCGGGTGCATAGTGAATGCTTCACCGGCGATGTGCTGGGGTCCCAGCGCTGTGATTGTGGTGAGCAGCTCAACCGCTCGATGGAAATGATAGGTCAGGCTGGACGGGGCGTAGTAGTGTATATGCGTCAGGAAGGACGGGGCATTGGCCTCGCCGACAAATTGCGGGCGTATGTGCTCCAGGATCAGGGGCATGATACGGTAGATGCCAATCTGCTTCTGGGCCACCAGGCGGACAGTCGTGACTACACGGTGGCTGCTCTGATCCTCCAGGACCTGGGAATTCGCTCGGTTCGTCTGCTCACCAACAATCCCGCAAAAATTGAAGACTTAACCCGACTCGGCGTGACTGTCACGGATCGCGTGGCGATTGAGCCGAACTTGGTGAACCATAATAACCGTGAGTACCTGCTTACCAAGGTCCATCGAATGAATCATCTCATGGATCTCGGAGAGCCTCTGACCGGGGGTGGTGGTTCCCTTGGACGAACTGCAAGTCGCTGAATCAGTCGACGAATATCTCTCCTCAGTCTTTTTTCGCCGCCCTTCCGCGGCACTCCACCGCCGGCCGTGGGTGACGCTGTCCTGGGCGCAGACTTCCGACGGGTCGATTGCCCAGTCCTCCGGGGAGCCGGCGGCGATCTCCGGCGCGGAATCCCTTTCCATTACCCATGCGCTCCGTGCGGGGCACGCGGCGATTCTTGTCGGTATCAATACGGTACTCGCCGATAATCCCCGTCTCACCACCCGCCTCGTTGACGGCGCCAGTCCGCGTCCGATAGTTCTGGACTCCCAACTCCGATGCCCTCCCACCGCGCGTATCTTCTCCGAGGCGCGCCGTGAGAATCGGCCGGGGCCGGTGGTGGTCACCACGGAGGCGGCGCTTCGCCGCAGTGTACCTGCCGCTGATGCGATATCGGAGGCTGGTGGAACGGTGCTGGCGGTGGCCGGCGCCCCGCAGGGAGGGATCGATCTCAGCGGTTCCCTGGAACGTCTGTACGGTCTGGGTGTGGAAAGCGTTATGGTGGAGGGAGGTGGTCTCGTGTTGCGGTCGTTTCTGTCTACGATGACCGGGGACGCCCTGGCGGTCACCATCGCTCCCTACATGCTCGATGGCTACCGGCCGTTTCCCTGGGAGTTGGTGGAACGCTACTGCCGGCGCTGCGCCACCCGACGGTTTCGCGTGGGAAGTGACGATCTCCTCTTTTCGGTACTCCACGGGGAGGAGCGGTAATGGCCGTGCAACGGCGTGCCTGGGAGATCGAGGCACCGTTTCACGGGAAGGTGGTCCGGGAAGAGGTGGAGCTGCCGGGGCCTGAGGAGGTGCTGGTAGAGGCCGAGTGGGGAGCCGTCAGCCCGGGTAGTGAATACCTGGTGTACTCCGGCGCCGCATCGCAGGCGATGAGTCTGGACGGAGCGGCGCAGGGCGCGGATGGTGCGCAGGGCGCGGATGGTGCGGATGGCGCACAGGGCGGTGATGGCGCGGCTGCGTATCCGCTGCGCTATGGATATATCCTCACGGGGCGGGTCTCCTTCTGCGGCTCAGCCGTGGACAGCGAGCAGTGGTTAGGCCGCCGCGTCTACACGTTCCATGCTCACGCCACGCATGCGGTGGTACCCGTAGATAGTCTGCTTCCGATACCGGAGCATGTCGCCGCGGACCGCGCGCCGCTGTACGCCAACGTGGAGACGGCGCTGTCGCTCCATTGGGACGCCGCTATCCTGCCGGGTGAGGCGGTGATCATCGTGGGCGCCGGTATTGTAGGGATGCTGGCGGCGGCGATCGCCCGGCGCAGTGGGTCGGGGCTGGTGGTGCTGGTGGATTCCGATGAGCGCCGCAGACAGTGGGCCTACCGATATCTCCACGGGCCCGCCCCGGAGGGTTCGCCGGGACCGGCGGCTCCGGTGGAGAACGGAACGGTGGGGGTGCCGGTGCAGGTTGTGGCCGCTCTGGATGAGGCTAATGCGCACCTCCAGACCTATTCCGGTCGGTACCGCGGGACCTACGAGGGCTTTGATGTGTGTCTAGAGCTGACGGGAAACGCGTCGGTACTGAACTCCGTCCTGCAGCAGATAGCGTTTGGAGGCCGAGTGGTGGTGGGGTCATGGTATGGGGATCGGGCGGCCGAACTCGCGTTGGGGGGACGGTTCCACCGGAGTCGGGTGCGCCTGATCTCCAGCCAGGTCAGCACGATTCCTCCCGCGGTGGCGGGACGCATCGATTTCGCGCGGCGCTCGCGGATCGTATGGGATCTGTTGCCGCGGCTTGGCCTGAGCCGGCTGGCGCGACGAGATATCACGCTGGACGAGCTCGATAGCCTCTTTCGTGAGCTTTCCCAGGGTATCCGGGTGGAACCGTGGGTTGCGATTCGCTACTAGGCAGCTTTAGAGTAGGAAGGGGAGTGAAATGCAAAACGGAACGTATAGTGTAACGGTGATTCGCGACTTCATTGCGCAGCATTACCTGATCGGCGGAGATTGGGGGCCGGAGAACCAGAAACATTCGCACCATTTCACCGTGGAGCTGACGCTCTCCGGTAGCGCGTTGGACCGGCACAACTACATGGTGGACATCGTGGAAATTGAGGAGCGCCTGGATGCGTTTGTGTCTCGCTACCGCGATCAGACCCTGAATGACACGCCGGCGTTCGCCGATACCAATCCCAGTATTGAACTATTTGCCCAGGTTGCGTGGGAGGACATTGTTCCCGCGCTTTCCGCCGGCACGGTGAGTGAGGCAACGGTGACGATGTGGGAGCACGATCAGGCCAAGGCCTCCTACACCGCGTCGGTGTCCTGAGGAACTCGGCGCCGTATGCGCGTAGCTCTCGTGATTTTCGGAGATCTGGACCAGCCATCCGGGGGGTATCTCTATGACCAGCGTCTGGTTCGGTCCCTGCGCGCCGCCGGTCACCGGGTGACCGTTGTCTCGCAGCCACCGGATCTCCCCTACCGCCGGCAACGGCGCCTCGGTCGGCGTACGCTGAGAGCGGTCCGCGCCGGGGGGAGTGTATCGGCGGAACACCGCGGTAGCGATGACCTGGCCACGATCGCCCGCCTCACCCAGGTCCGTCCGGATCTGGTGATTATCGACGAACTGAACCACGCCGTGGTGGGGCCTTGGCTCTCCGCGCTGTCCTCGGTCCTGCCCGGGGTGCACGTGACCGGACTGGTGCACCATCTGCGCTCCGATGAATCCGGAGCGCCGCGCCGCTCCCGCCGGTGGGAGCGGCAATTTCTGCGCGGCTGTGACAGCTTCCTCTGTAATAGCAGTGTCACGCTGGCTCGTGTGCAGCGCGTTTCCGGGGTGCGGCGACCCTCGGCGGTGGCGTTTCCCGGAGGCGACTCCGCGGGATATGGCCGTGGCGACGGGACTCCGTCTCCCCGGCCCTCTTCTCCGTCGGGGCCGGCGCTTGCGGCTGCCGGCACCACCAAAACTTCACCGACCGGCGAGCGGCGGAAGCCGTTGCGCCTGTTATCGGTGGGATCGGTGATTCCCCGCAAGAACTTTCATACGGTGGTGGATGCGGTGGCCTCCATGCCGGAGGTGCATCTCTCCATCGTGGGTGACACCAACGTGGATACCCGCTACACCGAGCTGCTGCGGGAGAAGATCAGCCGGCACCGGATCTCAGACCGCGTCGTTCTGCGGGGAAGAGTACCGGTAGACCTGCTGGAGAGCGAGTTTGAGAACGCCGACCTCTTTGCCGTTCCCTCCCAGTATGAGGGGTTTGGGATTGTGTTCCTGGAGGCGCTGTCCCGGGGAATCCCGGTGATCGCTCCCGCCGCCGGCGGGGCGCGAGATATCGTACGCCCCCGGACCGACGGCTATTTGGTGCGGCCGGGATCGGTGCGGCAGGTGCGCCAGGCGATCAGCGAAATATTGCACCATCCCGAGACCCTGACGGCGATGTCCCGGGCGGCGCGACAGCGATCCGAGCAGTTTCACTCCTGGGAACGAAGCATGGCGGGGGCGGTGCGATTCTTGGAGACGGTGGTCGCGGCTCCGGTCACCGCCGGCGGAAAAGGTGCATTCCATAGCGTATAAGCCGAGGTTTGGAGAGCTGCTGCAGTGCGTTTCCGCCGCGCATGTTCTCCCACGCCGGGCCTTGCAGGTCAAAGAGGCGAGCCGGCGCCATGAGGGCGCGCACTGCCACATCCCGCGGACGGTCCACCGCTACGTAGTTGCTATACTCTTCGCTTCCCACCACCTCCAACCCGTGCTTCTGCGCGCGCGCTTCCAGCATGGCCGGTGACCAGAAGGTGTGGACATGCCAGCCGTGGAGAAACTCGCGCCGCCACCTCTCCTCGCGGCGGGTCAGCGGCCCCTCCACCAAGCGGGCGTCGGGAACGTCATCACAGATCGCCAGAACTCCGCCGGGTCGCAACGCCCCGGCGATACCTGCCAGCAGCGCCTCCCCATCTTCAGCGTGATTGTACGCCTCGATCATCCAGATGCCATCCAGCCGGCCCGGCTTGGTGAGTTCGGCGAGGACCTCCGGATCGGTGAAGTCCCCGGTGAGTACGCGGCAGGGCTGCGCGCTCCTCCGGCACCGCGCCTCCGCCAGCGCCTGCTGCACCGAACTCAGCGTGACGCCACTGACCTCGGCCTCCAGCGCGCGGGAGATGCGTTCCATGGAGGCGCCCACCCCGCAGCCCAAGTCCGCCAGCCGCAGGGGCCGTGAGTCGCCTCGGATGTGCTCCCGGAAGGCTGCGATAATGCGGGTGTGAATGTAGTCCAGGGCGGCGCGTTGCGAAGTGACTCCCGGTCCCCACAGGGCGCGATGGATCGCGCCCGTGGTACGACTGCCGCGACCGAAGCGGAGAAACGAGGTGGTATTGCGATCGTAGTACTCGGCTACATCATCCTTCATGGGCGCCGGTGGACAGTGTACCGACACTGATCGATTCCCGATAGCTCTCCAGTGGCGCGCAGTTACACACCAGATGACGGTCCCCATGGACGTTATCTACCCGTCCCACCGCCGGCCAGAACTTGTTCTGCCGGATCCAGGGCGCGGGATAGGCGGCCTGGTCCCGCGTATACGCCCGGTCCCATTCCCCGGTGACGTCCTCCAGCGTATGTGGCGCGTAGGTGAGCGGGCTGTCTTCCAGGGCGATCGCGCCGGTGCGGACCTCTTCAATCTCCCCCATGATGCCCAGCATCGCGTCACAGAAGCGGTCAAGCTCCCCCTTATCCTCGCTTTCGGTGGGTTCCACCATGAGCGAGCTGTGGACCGGCCACGACATGGTGGGGGCGTGAAAGCCATAGTCCGCCAGGCGCTTGGCCACATCCTCCACGGTGACGCCGGTTTCCTTTTCGATCTTTCGAAAGTCCAAGATGCACTCGTGCGCAACGAATCCGCTGCGACCGGTGTAGGCCACGGGAATGTGCTGTTTGAGGCGGGCGGCGATGTAATTGGCGTTGAGGATTGCCGTTTCCGTGGCGCGGCGCAAGCCCTCGGGGCCCATCATGGCGATGTACGCGTAGGAGATCGGCAGTACTCCGGCACTCCCCAAGGGAGCTCCCACGATAACTCCGGTGGGACCGGCGTTGTCCACCGTGCCGGGAAGAAAGGGGGTCAAGTGTTCCGCGGTGAGCACCGGTCCCACGCCGGGGCCGCCGCCCCCATGGGGAATCGCAAACGTCTTGTGGAGGTTGAGGTGGCACACGTCGGCTCCGATATCTCCGGGGCTGGTGATGCCCACCTGGGCGTTCATGTTGGCGCCGTCCATGTAGACTTGTCCGCCACGCTCGTGGACGATTTCGATCGCCTCCCGAATACCCTCTTCAAATACGCCGTGGGTGGAGGGGTAGGTGACCATCATCGCCGCCAGTTCTCCCCGGTGGGCGTCCGCCTTACTCCGCAGATCATCCAAGTCGATATCGCCGTTTTCCGCGCTATTCACCACCACCACTTCCATGCCCGCCATCGTGGCGGAAGCGGGATTGGTGCCGTGCGCCGAATCCGGTACCAGACACACGCGGCGATGGTGGTCGCCACGACTCTGGTGCCAGGAGCGGATAATCATGAGACCGGTATACTCACCGTGGGCGCCACTGTTGGGTTGCAGCGTGCACCCGTGGAAGCCGGTAATATCGCTGAGCCACGCGGAGAGTTCATCGACGAGCATCTTGTACCCGCCGGCCTGCCAGGCGGGGGCATAGGGGTGGATCGAGGCAAACTCCGGCCAAGTGATCGGCACCATCGCCGCGGTGGGGTTGAGTTTCATGGTGCAGCTGCCCAGGGGAATCATCGATTGCGCCAGCGACAGGTCCCGACTCTGCAGGGTGGTGATATACCGCAGGAGCTGCGTTTCGCTGCGATGGGCGTGAAAGACGCGATCCGTGAGGTAGCTGCCGGTGCGCTCCTGCGTGAGGGCCGGCCGATAACGGGTAGCGGCGGCGGCGGCTTCCATCGCGGTGGGATCGATGTCGATGCCAAATGCCCGGACCAGCGTTACCAGTTCCTCCACGGTGCTCTTCTCATCCAGCGCGATTCCCACATGCCCGTTGGGGTGAGCCCGCAGGTTGAAGCCGGCGGTTTCCGCCGCCGCCATGAGCCGCTGTTGCGTCACGTGATCTGTGGTGAGGGTGACCGTATCAAACAGGTCCCCCTCCAGCACGGGGAATCCGTGCTGTTTCAGCACGTCCCGCAGCGCGTGGGCCAGTACCGTGATCCGACTGGCGATACGGTGGAGCCCGTCGGGCCCGTGGTACACCGCGTACATCGACGCCATGATCGCCAGGAGTACCTGGGCGGTGCAGATATTGCTGGTAGCCTTGTCCCGGCGGATGTGCTGTTCGCGCGTTTGCAGGGCGAGACGCATCGCGGGACGGCCGGTTCGATCTTTGCTGATTCCCACCAGACGTCCCGGCATGAGCCGTTTCAATGACTCCTTGGTGGCCAGAAACGCCGCGTGGGGACCGCCGTAGCCGAGCGGCACCCCAAAGCGTTGGGAGTTTCCCACCACGATATCCGCACCCCACGCTCCCGGAGCGGCCAGGAGCGTCAGGGCGAGGAGATCGGTGGCAACGATCGCCAGGGCCCCCGCATCGTGGAGTGAAGTCACCGTCTCGCGGTAGTCCCGGATCGATCCGTCGGTGTCCGGGTATTGCACCACGCCGGCCACATCCCCGGGCTGCAGGTTCCACTGCGATACCGGGGCCACCACGATTTCCACCTCCAGGGGAGCTGCCCGGGTGGTCAGGTGGGCGATCGTCTGCGGATGCAGGCGGTCATCCACCCACACGCGGGTGCGGTCAGCCTTCTTCCGGTAGGAGCGGATCGCCATCGTCATCGCTTCCGCGGCGGCGGTGGCCTCATCGAGCATGGAGGCGTTGGTGATCTCCATGCCGGTGAGTTCGATGATCATCGTCTGAAAGTTGACCAGCGCCTCCAGCCGCCCCTGGGAGATCTCCGCCTGGTAGGGGGTGTACTGCGTATACCATCCGGGATTCTCCAGGATGTCCCGTTGGATCACCGGCGGCGTGATCGTGTCGGCGTAGCCCAGACCGATGAGACTGCGCATGGGGGTATTGTGCTGCGCGATCGACCGCAGCCGGGAGAGGAGCTGGTCCTCGGTGAGGGCCCGGGGGATCGCTAACGGTGTGGCTCGGCTCAGTCCCGCGGGAAGCGTGGCGCTCACGAGCTCCTCCAGGGAGGAAGTGCCGATGGTGGTAAGCATTTCCTGCAGATCCGCGTCCCGCGGGCCCAAATGGCGACGGGCATACTCCGGAGCGCGGTCAAAGATCTCCGGCGCCGCCTCCAACCGGTGGTAGGCGGGTTTGTACACGGGCCCCTTATTCTGGCGCGCCGCCGATTTTCGGGATCGAATTCCGATCTGCAGGGGGGCGTCCGCCGGAACGGTGCGGTCCACGTAGGCGTTGGCGATAAAGGCGTCCAGCGATGGTGCCCGACCACCGGAGACAACCGTTCCCACCTCGGTGCCCTGCCCGTCAAACACGGGGTAGCCTTCGCGGGGGACCCCGGACTCGAGCATCACCAGACGACGCAGATTGCGGGCGGGTTTTTCCGCTTTCCGGGCGAGAATCGCCTCCCGACCGATGAAATCATGCTCCAAGTTGCACGCCCACAGGAGCCGCGCCTCCACCGGGGTCAATTCTTCGCTGAGCTCATGGCCATACAATGCAAACCCCGCCTCCAGCCTCAGACTGTCACGTGCCCCGAGGCCGGCGGGAATCGCGTAGATACCGCGCCGTTCCGCCGCGGAAAACAGGGCGGTCCACAGCGCTTCCGCCGCGGTGTGCGGGAGAAAGAGCTCCAGCCCGTCCTCGCCGGTATAACCGGTGCGGGCCGCTTCCAGCGTAACGGGTTGGGCGGCGCCGGAGTAGGTGAGTCCCATAATACCAAAACGCGGAAGATCGGTGACCCGTGACCCGAGTACCTCGGCTGCCAGGTAGGCCGCTCGGGGCCCTTGCACCGCGAGCATGGCGGTGGTATCGCTTTCATCGGTGAGGGTTACACCGGAGACGGGGAGATGCTCGGTGAGCCACGCCACATCCTCTCTGCGGCGCGCGGCGTTCACCACCACCAGAAAGGTCTCTTCACCGGTGCGGTAGACAAACAGGTCATCGATGACGCCCCCATCTTCTCGGCACAGGAGCGCGTAGGATGAACTTCCCTGGGCAAGGGTGGTGATGTCGGCCGTTACCAGGGAGGCCAGCCAGGCAGCGGCATCCGTTCCCGCGATGCGTACCTGTCCCATATGGGAGATATCAAAGAGTCCCACGGAATTGCGGGTGGCGTGATGTTCGGTAACGGTCCCGGTAGGATACTGCACCGGCATCTCCCAGCCGGCGAAATCGGTGAAGCGAGCGCCGTGGTCGGCGTGCCACTGGTAGAGACTCGTTTTCTGGGCGTGCGCGTGCATATCGGCTCCTTATGGCCTGAGTACTCTGTCCGGTGACCTGAGAGATTAACCGTGGGGTTGCAAGCAGTGGCTCAGAGCCGTGGCTCACAACCAGACGGCGTTCCCCGTCGGTGCGAAATCCGCCGAGCAACCGCTACGGCTGGTTCCGACTCTCCAGAGTGTGCACGCCCAATTCCGATCCGTTTGCCTGAGAGTTTCGGGACTGCGCCTGGCCAGGTCGCGCCCTTGCACCTTCGGCGGCGGGACCGCTCATGGGTACCCGCACTCTCTCGGAATTAGTCTCTATAAGGGTAGGGCCACCGAGTGTGATCTGTCAACTTGAGGCAGGCGACGCGGGTTGGGAGGGCTCGGTGGCGTCGGTTCCCGGACCGGTGCCATAGTCGGGGCCGATGGCGTCGAGGATTCGCTGAATCACCGGCTCAAGCTGATCGGGATTATCCACGTGAAACTCTTCAGTGTTGACGAAGATCTTGGGGGATAGGTCGTAGGCGTCGTACCACTTCAGGTAGCGCTCGTTCAGTCCGATCAGATAGTCCCGGGGAATGCCCGATTCCAGCCCGCGATTACGTTTCTTGATCCGTTCCAGGGCGGTGTCCACGCCGCAGTCGAGATAGATCAGCAAGTGCGGCCGCTGCGTGTGTTCCAGCATATTGTCCAGGAGTGTGCTGTAGGTGCGGAACTCCTCATCACTCATATCTCCGTCGGCGTTGAGCATTTCCGCGAAGATCCGGTCTCCGAAGATTGAGCGATCCAAGATGCCGCCGCCGTCGCGGAAGATCTGCTTGATCATGCGAAAGCGTTCGTTCAGAAAATGGATCTGCAGGGTAAACGCCCAGCGCTGTTTGTCCGCGTAAAAGCGATCCAGCAGGGCCAGCGTGTCGGGGTTGCCCAGCTCCCGGTACAGGGGGACCCCCGCGCGCTGTTGGACGATCTCTCCGATCGTTGTCTTCCCCACCCCAATTTGTCCCTCGATCAAAATCACCGGATAGTCTCCTTGTCTCAAAGGTGCCTCACCTCAATCATCATGCTACATCTGTGCGCCAAGAGAGAAGCTGAACACAAATCCGTCATCGGGGATGTTGTAGGCTACATCCAGCCCCAGGGCGGGAATCGCCACCTGCCGGATGTAGACCCGAAATCCTCCGCCGGGGCCGTAGAAGAGGCGTGGATCAACCTCTTCATTGGTGTACCCCCCAAATTCCCAGAAGTGGGAGAGCACCAGTGCGCCCCAACCGGCACTCACGATCGGGAGGTCATAGATGCCTGAGGCGCTACCCCAGCTGTCGGCGGATACCGCCTGAAAGGGGAGCGTCCGATAGCCGTCGCCGCTGATCACCCGTTCCGCCACGGTGGGCATCTCTCCGATCGCCCCGGAGCCCACCATTCGCAGGCGGTGGGTGGAGAACAGCGGCAGCGCCCACTCACCACGGGCCGCTACCTCCCACCCGGAGCGATAGGTTACGGTGCGGCCGCTGAGGCGGACCTGCGGGCCCACCCGAAGCACATCCAAGGGGCGGGTCCCGTCATACTCTGCTGAGAGACTGGGTTCCAGGAACTGCGTATCTTCCAGCGACTCCCCGGAGATGATGCTCCACCGCTCGTAGCCCAGTCCCGCGGTGACGTTGGCGCGACGGGTGAAGTTGTATCCCAGGCTGACGCTCAGGCGCTGCTGGTCATATTCAAAGGAGCGCAGTAGCGTGTCATCGGGTAGGAGCCGCTCCGTGTCGTTGCGTCCGGCCCCGGCGCTGAGGCTGGCGCTCCACTGCGATCCAAACACCGCGGGATCAGCGAACGCCATGAAGCCGCGCACTCCGTCATTGCCAAAGAACCCGGCGGAGATCAGTTGCTTGTTGCGACCCAGCAGGTTGGTCTCGATCAGGATGAGCCCACCCTGGAAGGTGCTGCCGTTGGTGCTGAAAAAGGGAATCGGTATCAGCGTCCATTTCTCATCGAGGAGGATCACCACTTCCACCCCGTCTTCCGCTACTGCCCGTCCGCTGACATTCACCGCCGCGAAGAGTTCGGAGTCCAGGAGCGTTTCCTCGATCGAGAGGAACAGGCCCGGGGTAACCGGATCGCCTACCTCAACCTCCAAGAGGTCATAGACCACTTCCTCCCGCGTTCTTCGCAATCCCTCCAGCGAGATCTCGGTGACCGTCCCGCCTACCAACTCCTCAGCGAAGGCGGTGCCGGGCACTCCCATGAGCGCACAGACCGCCACAACTACCAGAAGAGACCGATACCCTACGGGTAGTGCTGCCCGGAGGACAGCACTATTCGAATACGCCATATGGCGCGACTATAGCACACTATCTGATGAGAATGAACTCTACCCGCCGGTTTTTCCAGCGGTTCTCCAGGTCAGTGTGCGGCACGATCGGGTCGCTACCTCCGCGTCCCACGATGGTGATCCGATCCGGGTCCATGCCGCGATCAATCAACGCTTCCCGGACCGTTTCCGCCCGAGAGCTTGATAGCGGCAGGAGCTCTTCCCGCTCTTCACGTTCGGTACCGCTGATGTTCACCGCGTGGCCCTCTACCCGGATCTCGTAGGAGCCGTACTTGTCGAAGACCTCCACCAGGCGATCCAGCACCGAAATGTTCTTGCGGCCGTCCTCGGTGGACTGGTCAAGTTCCAGTTCGGGACTGTTCGGGGCAAAGTTGATGTTGGAGATCTGTACCTTCAGAAGATCGCCATCGCGGACCACCAGTATATCGATGGGGATCTCACCGGTAACCGTACTGCGGTTGCCCGCGCTGTCCACGGCGGTAAACTGGTAGGGATAGTCCTCGGCACTGATCACCAGTTCCCCGTCGCTGCTACGACCATCCCAAAGCAGCTCGCTCCGCGGTTGTCCGCGGCCGTCAAAGCGCTGGAAGGGACGGTCGTTTCGATCCAGAATCACAAACTCCCACTCCTGGATCTCACTGGCATCCTCGGCGGTAAGCGATATCTGCAGTTCATCGTTGAGCCCATCGTTGTCCGGCGAGAAGGGAAGTCCCTCCAGATCTACCGCCAGCTCCGGCCCGCGGGTGTCCACGCGCAGTGTTGGTGAAGTGGCCTCACCGATGGCGCCGTTGTCATAGAACACGCGATAGCGAACGCGATAGTCACCGTCCGGAGCGGCGTCGTTTGTTCCTGCCCGCTCGGTGGCTCCGTCCCACGTTATCGTTTCCTGCGCGGTTACCGCCTCAGATGCAAAGCTGCGCACCACGGCACCGGAGGCATCAACCACCGCCACTTCCCGGCGCTGGGCGCCATCGGTTCGGCGCGTGATCGTACGGATCGAGACCTCGTCGTCCACATCGTCCCCGTTGGGAGAGATGATCCGGCGGTCCAAGGTAACGAAGACGCGGGTGGGGCGCGTATCCACGCTGAGCGCGGGGAGGCTGTCCTCGGCGGTATTGCCGGCGGCGTCCGTACCGGATAGTTCGTAGCGGTAGGTCCCGTCTGGTACCACGTTGCCCGCGGCGTCGCGCCCATTCCAGGTCAAGCTCTGCGCTTCTTCATTCCAGGTGTAGCGGCGCACCGTCTCCCCATCGGCGTCAACGATCTCTGCGCGCCAGCGTTCGGCGGGGCCGGTGCTCTGGCGGATTTGGACCTCATCGCGCCGTCCATCCCCATCGGGGGAGAAAACCTCATGGGAGGCGGAGAGATCGATCTCCGGCGGGGTGACATCCAGCTCTACCTCACGGGTGCGGGCCCGCGGCCGGTTTCCATGACGATACTCCAGTACCAGTTCTGCCGTGTACGGGCCTTCCATGGCGCGGTCGCCCTCGCTGTCGGTGCCGTCCCAGACGAAGTCGTCGGGCAGGTCGGAGCCGGTTTCTTCGGTTACCACCTCACCCTCGGCGGTGACGATCGTGAAGCGGTAGCGCTCGAGACCGCGAGCATCGCCGGTGGTGACGGAGAAGGATACGGTATCCAGCGTGCCGTCGGAGTTGGGGCTAAAGGCGCGGTGCTCAGCGTAGAGTTCCAAGGGGGTTTCGGCGGTATACACCTCGAACTCCAAGGGGCCCACGGTGGTGCTATTTCCCGCGGCATCGGTGGCGCTGAGGCGGTACGCGTAGGCGCCATCGGGGACGCGATTCCGGGCGGTGTTAAGTCCCGAGAACGAAACCGTCTCCGGAGCACGTCCGCTCCACTCCCAGCGGCCCACCTCATCGCCGTCGGCATCCAGGACCTGGGCTCTCCAGCGCTCTTCTTCACTGGTGATCTGAGTAATGATCAGCTCGTCCAGATTTCCATCCCCGTTGGGCGAGATAATCGGCGAGGAGAGTTCTACCTCCGCCTCCGGGGCAACGGTGTCGAGAGTTACCGAGCGGGCACTGGACACCGACGCATCATCGCCGCGGGCAAACTCTACGACCAGGGACGCGCGGTACTCGCCGTCCGCCGCCTGGCCTCCGTCGGATTCGGTGCCGTCCCACTCAAGGTCGGTGATCTCTCCGGAGCGGGTTTCTTCCCACACCACCGAGTCATCCTGCGTACTGCCGATCGTCACCGTCCATGATTCAACCGGCGTATCGATACTAATCGACGGTATCACGGTGACGGTGTCCTGCACGCCGTCCCCGTTGGGACTGAACGCGGCGCTTCCCAGCCGTACGGCGGCATCTACCTCGCGGGTGTCGATTTCAAACCGGTCGGTGGCGGTGGCGAATCGGTTTCCTCCCGCGTCCTCACCGGTAATGCGATAGCGATACTCCCCGTCCGGAGCTACCGCGCCCTCGTCATCCGTGCCATCCCAGGTGAGGGGCGTGAGCTCTCCGGAGAACTCCCACGTACGTACCACTTCGTCATCGCCCTCCGCCACGATCTGCCCCTGCCAGCGCGCTTCGGCGGTGGACTCCTGGGCGATGGTGATCGAGTCTTTGTCGCCGTCCCCATCGGGGGAGAAGATCGAGTCTTCGGCGCGCACCGTGGCACTGGGAGGTACCGTATCCACTTCAAAGGGGATACTCACCGCCTGGGGGCGGTTTCCGTGGCGGTACTGCACCGTGAGGCGTACCGAGTACGATCCATCCGGCACCACCGTGCCCTGGCGGCCGCGGCCGTCCCACTGATACTCGTCTTCGGGTACTCCACTGTCGGAAATTTCCGCCACCAGGTCGCCGTTCTCGTCCAGCAGTTCCATTTGAAAGCGCTGGACCCCGCGTGGATCAGCAAGGTCGGGAATCAGGGCGATCGTATCGGCCACGCCGTTACCGTTTGGGGAAAACGCTGTGCGTGAGGTTGACACGAAAACGGGAGTCTCCCGCGTGTCGAGTTCCACCTGGATCCGGCTGCTGGTGCGGCGATTTCCGGCGCGATCCTCTCCGGTGATCTCGTAGCGGTATTGCCCATCGGCAACGCGCGCTCCGTCGGCAGTTCTGCCGTCCCATTCCAGTTCTGACTCCGGCTGTGTTCCCCACTGGTAGGTGCGTACCGGCTCGCCCTCGGGATCCGTAATGCGGCCCACCCAGGATTGGGCTCGTTCCGCCTCATGCAGAAATCTGACTGAGTCCAGTCGCCCATCACCGTTGGGGGAGAAAATGACGCTACTGGTGCTCACCGCGATCCGCGGCGGCGTCACATCCAGAGTCAGTTCCGGGGTATTCGCCGTGGGGCGGTTTCCGTTGCGATAGGAGAGCTCCAACTCGGCCCGGTAGATGCCCTCGGGAAGGACCTCGCCGGAATCATTGCGGCCGTCAAAGGTCCATTCCTCCGGAACCGTTGCGCCACCGCTCTCCGTGCGAACTACCGTTCCCGATGCGTCTCGCACGCGGAACGTATGTGACCGGATGCCATCGGTCACCGGAATATCGGGGGATATCTGGACTTGATCGCGGCGACCATCGCCGTTGGGTGAAAAATGTCCGATATCCACGGCGAGTCCGATCGGCGTGGGCTCCGTGTCCACGATGATACTGTTTATCCGATCGCTACCGGTATTGCCGGCGCGGTCCTCCGCGGCGATGCGTAGGGCATACACCCCATCCGGCACCAGGGTGCCCGCACTATTTCGTCCGTCCCAGGTGAAGCTGGCCAGGGCGGTATCCTCGCGGAGCTCTTCGTAGACGACCTCATCGTCTACGTCCAGAATCTCGATGAGCCAGGCGTCCTCCCGGCTGGTCTGCAGGGAGAGGACCAACTCATCCTTGATACCGTCGTCATTGGGCGAGAAAATCAGGTCATCCGCGCCCTCGGGCTCGCTGATCGCCACCTCCGGATCGGTGGCATCAACCACGATCTCATACGGGCCCTCTTCGCGGAGGTTGTCGTTATCGTCGTGGGCGCGGACGGTGAATGTGTATTCCCCGTCCTCCGCCACGGACCCTTCGTCGGTGCGGCCGTTCCAGCGGATCTCCTGGGGGATATCTACCCCCTTCTTGACGTACAGCAGGCGATCAATAACGTTCTGGAAGCCCTCATTCTCAGGGCGTTGCTCGGAGTTTTCGATTCGGCGTACCACCGCGTCCTGGTCATCGCGTATTTCGAGAGACCAACCGGTGACGTAGCGCTCGTCTTCGATTTCCACCGGCAGCAGCAGTTCGTCGGAGATGCCGTCGTTGTTGGGAGAGATGTAGGCGGTTTCCGGGTAATCCACCGTAATCTCCGGTGGGGTGCGATCTACCACGCCGAGGGCCACGTTAACCCCGGCTCCTGCGGCCCAGACATCATCGTAAAGGGGCGCGTACGCGCTGTGCAGCGCCATTTCGTTGCGATCGGTCTCGCTGCCGAAGGTGGGCTGAAAACGCACGGAGAGCCCCAGCGAGGGCATGAGCGATCCCGCCTCCCGGGATGAATCGATTTGCTCCTGCAGGTCCACGTCCCACCCGAGATTGAGGCTGACGCGGTCAAAGAAGGTGGCGGAGCTTCCCGCGCGAAAGCGGACATTCTGGAACGAGGGAGCGCTTGCGCCGGTGTGAACGGTCCAATCTACGCGATCGTTCCGTACCAGGGCCGCCTGGATATCGGCGGCCGGCGTAAAGGTAGCGGGGCTCCCGGTGGTACCGGAGCTCCCGGTGGTACCGGAGGCGGGCGCGAGTCCCACGCCCATTTGCGTCAGAGCGAAGCCCCAGCGCACGTCCTGTAACGGTCCCCGATCACCGAGGAGGTGAATAATACCCAGGTCCAGGCCTCCGGCAAAAGCGGTGCCATCGCCACCGGAGCCGAGATGACCGCGCAGGCCCGCGCCAAAGAGCAGCGAGGAGTACAGGTCTTTGGCGAAACTCGCATTGAGACTTCCTCGTCGTCCCAGATTGAGCGCGCCATACTCAGCATCGGCGTAGTTCAATGATCCGGAAAACACGCCCACCGGCGTCGGTACGGTTACACCGCCGGCGACGCTGTGGCCGTCCCACCGTCCCTCGCCTACGATGGCGGCATAGCTTCCATCGATGTGAATCCGTTGCTTGAGCGCGGAGGTCGCCGGATTGACCACGTCGCCGCTCACCGATTCGGTGGAGGCGGTGTTGGCGGTAGTTGCCAGAAACAGCGGTGACCGGAGTTGGTCCAGGAGCTCTCCTCCGGGGACGGGGGAGTACTCCTGGGCGAAGACGATGGGAGCCGCGAAAAATACGGCGAGGGAAACTGCCAGAGCGAGGGCGGTGGTGGATCGTTTCATTACCTATAATGTAACGCTTTTTCGGCGGTTCTCAACA
>CAYQRW010000037.1:13723-19342 GCA_964419735.1 uncultured Spirochaeta sp. | reverse complement strand
AACTTCTGCAAAGCATTCAGATCATGACGCTCCCACTGCAGGACCTGCAATTCCGTATCCAGGAAGAGCTCGAGGCCAATCCTGCGTTGGAACTTGTTCGAGAGCGTCCTACGGTGTCCCTCGATGGTGAGAGGGAGCGGGCTGCTGCGGCGGAAGATTACGAATACTTTGAAAACTCATCGGACCCCGGCTACAGCACCGGCGGCCGTTATGAAGGCGACGAAAACAGCAAGCGTATGTTCATGGAGAATGCGCTCTCACACCCGGAGTCGCTCCAGGAGCACCTGTTGTGGCAATTGCGCCTCCAGCCGGTGGACCAGACCCGCTTCGACCTGGGGGAACTGCTTATTCGCAATCTGGATGAGAACGGCTTTCATCGGGAGGATCCCTTCACGCTGGTGGACAGTGCGCGCCACGACGCCCTGCGTTCGATGATGGAAATGATCCAGACCTTCGAGCCGGTGGGGTGCTGCACGAGTGGCTACCACGAGGCGCTGTTGGTGCAGATCAATGAGATTCCGGATCCGCCGCCGGGAATTCGTGAGATCGTCAGTGATCACCTGGTTCCGCTGGAAAAGGGCAAGTTCCGGGAAATTGCCAAGGCGCTCTCCATAACTGAAGACGATGTAGCCGAGGCGTTGGAGGTCATTCGCGGGCTGAATCCCTTTCCCGGGCGACTGTACTCGAGTGATCAGTCCCGGTATGTGGTGCCTGATCTGGTGCTCCGCAAACGAGAAGGACAGTTTGTACTGGTACTGAACGACGAGGAAATCCCCGTGCTGGGCGTGAATCGCACGTTTGCCCGGGTGGCGGACAACGGGGACAAATCGGCCCGGCAGTTTGCGGGACAGAGTCTTCGTGATGCGCGCTGGTTCATTCACAGTATCGAACAGCGCAATCAGACGCTCCTCAAAGTGGCCCGGGCGATCCTCGATTTTCAACGGGACTTCTTTCTCAAAGGTAAGAAGTACTTAGTGCCGCTGACGCTCAAAGATATCGCAAACGAAGTTGACGTCAGTGAAGCCACCGTCTCACGGGTTACAAACGGCAAGTATTTGCAGACAGAATGGGGAATCTTCGAGTTGAAGCATTTCTTCTCGAATAGTGTAGCAGGAACCGCTGCCGGCGGATCGAGATACAGTAAGGAGGGAGTAAAAGAGATCGTGCGGGAGATTCTTGAAAGTGAGGGTGCTTCCGGCAAACACCTGTCCGATCAGAAAATCTCCGATCTGCTTGCACAACGGGGTATCAATATCGCCAGAAGAACCGTTGCCAAGTATCGCAAGGAACTCAAAATTGACTCGTCCTACGAGCGATGAACCGGAGCAACACGGGAGGAACGATAATGAACATGACGATCAAATCGGTGCACTTCGATGCTGATGACTTGACCAAAGAGCTGATTGAAACGCGAACGCAGAAACTCGAGTTCGCGGCCGACAAGATCCATGATCTGGACTTCACCCTGACTAAGGAGAAAGACCACAGTTACCTCCTGGAAGCAAAAATACACTTCCGATGGGGCCAGCATGATATCGTCAAGAATGGAGGGTATGAGCTCCACAAGGCGATCAACGAACTCATAGATAAAGTTGATCAGAAGGTCCGCAAGGAAGTGGACAAGATCCAGGACCATAAGAGCTGACGATGGATCATGAGTTCACCGTTCTCGACCTGCTTGACCTCGACCTCAAGGAACACAACGATCTGGATCTCTCCTGTCTCGCCGGGCGTCCGGGGCTCTTGCGGCCGATCGCCACACCCGATCTCAACCGGCCTGGTCTCGCCCTAAATGGGTTCTTTGATAACTTTGGGTCGGATCGGGTGCAGATCTTCGGGCGCGGTGAACACGCGTTTGTGGAAAAACTTGCCGCTCAGGAGCACTTGGAGAATGTCGAGCAGCTCTTCAACCGGGAGATTCCCGCCTGCGTCTTCACCCACGGCCTGGAGCCTCCGGCGAGTTTTATCCGCATCGCGGAGGCCTCTGGGTGCCCGGTACTCCAGACGCCGTTGGCCACCAGTGAGTTTGTAATGCGTTTGATTCGGGCGCTGGGCAACGTCTTTGCAGCCCGAGAGACGATTCATGCTACCTTGGTAGAGGTCTTCGGGATCGGGGTTCTGATTCTGGGAGACAGCGGTGTCGGGAAGAGCGAAACCGCTCTAGAGCTCATCGAGCGCGGCCACCGGCTGGTGGCGGACGATGCCGTGGAAGTCCGTCGGGTGGCGGGTAACATCCTGCTGGGACAAGGTGCCAATCCCGCCCTGGGACACCACATGGAAATCCGTGGGTTGGGTATCATCAATATCACCCATCTCTTCGGCGTGGGTTCGATTCGCGATGACAAACAGATCCAGCTCATCTGCCAACTGGAGGTGTGGGACTCGCAGAAAGCGTATGACCGGATCGGCGCGGAAGAGCGAAAACTTGACATCCTGGGAGTTGGTACTCCATATCTAGAAATTCCTGTGAAGCCTGGACGAAATATCCCGATTATCATCGAGACTGCAGCAATGAATGAACGTTTGAAAAAAATGGGGTATTATAGTGCCCGCGAGTTCAACCAGAACATTATGCGCTGGTTGGACAGCGAAAACGCCCGCAAAGCGTATCTGCAGAAGAAGGGCATAACGTGAGGAACGTCCATGACTGAGAAGGAGGTGACTGTCCGGAACCGCGCGGGAATCCATGCGCGACCGGCGGCGCTTATCGTACAGACCGCATCGCAGTATTCATCACAGATCGAGTTCAAGAAGGAACACGAGACGATCAACGCCAAATCGATCATGGGTATTATCACCCTGGGTGCCGGCTACAACACCTCTATCACGATCTCCGCAGATGGGACGGATGAGGAAGAAGCTGTAGACAGCCTGGCTCGCCTGTTCGAAAACCGTTTTGAAGAGGATTAGCTCTCCAGGTACGATACCGCTCACCCCAGCCTATCCCCTGATTCCGGGTGGGGACCGGCCGGTATGAGAGTCTTTCGCAGCGCCTCAGCCTCCCGTACTACGTTGGCCAGTTTGGGAGCGCTCTACTTCCTGGTAGTGGTGCTCACCGTGGTCTTGATTAACCGAATTCTCGTCACTCCCCCCGATTTCAACCTCGGCTTCGCCTGGGTGCTTATCGTCTTTGGGGCACTCTTTGCCGTGGGACTGGTGGCGGCGGTATTGGTGAGTATTGTGCGGCTCCTGCGGGAACGACAGGAGGGTCGGCCGGGGAGTGGGTTCAAGCACCGCCTTACCGGTTTCTTTGCGTTGGTTGTCTTCCTCGCGTCGGTGCCGCAGGGCATCGTTTCCGTGAGTTTTTTGGCCGCCGGGTTTGATGTGGTATTTCAGTCGGACACCTCTCAGGCGATCAGTGACGGATTGGCTGTGACGCTGGAGTATTACGAGGAAAATATTCGCGAGTTACGCGTGCTCGCCGACGACGGTACGGTGGAGGCGGTTCTGACGCGCCGCCTTCCCGACACCCTGAGCGGTGACGGTGATACTGTACGGGAGATCTGGCCTGAGTTCCTGCAGCGGGTTCCCACTACTGAGGCGGTTCAAGTCTTTGACGGGAACGGCCGCGAGATAGCGGTGCTGGGGGATCCGGATTTTGCTCGGCGTTCGATGCCCTCCGCGGGAGGGATTGGAGAGGAACCCACGGTCACTCGTGGGACGATCGCCGATATTCCCGCCTTACAGCTGGTAGTTCCGGTCTCGCAGGGTCCGGCAACGGTGGTGGTCCTAACGGCACGGGTACCGGAGCGTCTGGAACGCACGGCACGGTCGCTGACCGCGGCGCAAGAGCTCTTTGAACGGTTTGAGCGGTTGCGCTCGCCGCTTCTGCTCGTCCTTACCGCGGTGTATGGCGTCTTCGCCGCCCCAATTCTGCTGTTATCCGTTCTGGCGGGGTTCTTTCTGTCGGACCGGATCATGCGCCCCATCGAGGCGTTGGAAGATGCCACACGGCGGGTATCGGAAGGAGACTACAACGTACGTATTCTGACGCGTCCCGGTGATGATCTGGGAGTTCTGGTGGTGTCCTTCAATCGTATGGTTACCGAGTTGGATCGCACCCGGCGACGGATGGCGCAGGCTGAAAAGGTGCAGGCGTGGCAGGAAATCGCTCAACGCCTGGCGCACGAGGTCAAGAATCCGCTGACCCCGATTAAGTTGGCGGCAGAGCGGTTGCAGCGTCGGTATCGGGCGGGGGCCGCGGATTTTGAAGAGGTCATGGACCGCACCGTTGCCACGATTGTTCGTGAAGTGGACGCCCTCACGGCGTTGCTCAACGAGTTTCGTTCGTTCTCGCGCATGCCGGAACCGCAGTTTGAGCAGGTTCACCTGGGAGAACTGCTGCGGGAGGTCTCCGACGTGTACCGGGACCATCCGGGTGTTTCTGTTTCACTCGAGGGTGTGCCGGAGCAGATGTGGATCTCCGCGGACCGGGGGCAGCTTCGGCAGGTGTTTGTTAACCTGATTACCAACGCCGTGGAAGCTGCCGGGGGATCGGTGTCTATGCTCATTTCGGCGCATGAGGTACAACGGGGCCGGCAGTCTATCTGTCGGGTGCGGGTCGAAGATGATGGCCCGGGTATCCCGGAGGACCTGCGGGAGTCACTGTTTGACCCCTACGTCACCAGTAAGAATCGCGGCACCGGGTTGGGGCTGGCGATCGTGGAACGTATTGTCTTTGATCATGATGGCCGCATATCCTATGAAAGTGCCCCTGGGAGCGGTACTACCTTCGTGATTGATCTTCCGGTGGAGCAGGCCCAATGACCATACTCGTAGTAGATGACGAAGAAGGCATTCGCGACATCCTCACCGATATCCTCACTGACGAGGGGCACGCCGTGCTCACCGCGGAGGACGGCCTGGTGGGCCTGGGACTGCTCGAACGAGAGGTGGTTGACTGTGTGCTGCTCGATGTGTGGCTCCCCGGCAAGGGCGGCTTAGACATCCTGCAGGAAGTGCGAGAGCGGTTCCCTCGCGTGCCGGTAATTATGATCAGCGGGCATGGAACGATCGATGTGGCCGTGCGCGCGGTGAAACACGGCGCCTACGATTTCCTTGAAAAGCCGCTCAGTCTGGACCGGGTCATTACGGTGGTGAAAAACGCTCTCACCCTGGAAGAGCTGCGCCGCGAGAACGATGCCCTCCGCACCCAGGTTCCCGCCTATCCAAAACTGGTGGGGCAGAGCGAAGCGATTGGTCGCGTGCGGGAGGTGATCGCGCAAACCGCAGATAGTGATGCGCGGGTGCTGATCACCGGGGAAAACGGCACGGGAAAAGAGCTGGCCGCACGGGAGATCCATGAGTTGAGTCAGCGGAGGGACGGACCCTTCGTGGCGGTCAACTGTGCGGCGATCCCGGATACCCTTATAGAAAGTGAGCTCTTTGGACACGAAAAGGGGGCGTTTACCGGCGCCGCCGGCGGTCGGAAGGGCAAGTTTGAGCTGGCCCACTCGGGGACGCTGTTTCTGGACGAAGTGGCCGATATGTCGCTCAGCGCCCAGTCCAAGGTCCTGCGGGCGGTACAGGAGATGCGGTTTGAGCGGGTGGGCAGCGAAGCGTCTATCTCCGTTGATGTGAGGATTCTGGCCGCCACCAATCGCGACGTCACCCAGGCGA
>CAYQRW010000037.1:0-13623 GCA_964419735.1 uncultured Spirochaeta sp. | reverse complement strand
ATCTCCGTTGATGTGAGGATTCTGGCCGCCACCAATCGCGACGTCACCCAGGCGATCACGGAAGGATCGTTCCGGGAGGATCTCTTTTTCCGGTTAAACGTCGTTCCGATCCATATGCCGCCGCTCCGGCGCCGACTGGATGATTTACCGATGCTCCTGCGAGCCTTTGATCCCAAACTCTCCTTTGATTCCGATGCCCTGGAGGCGTTGCGTGAACACCCGTGGCCGGGTAACGTGAGAGAGTTGAAGAATTTCGTGGAGCGGGTTAGCATAATGGCAGAAAGTAGTACTGTTACGCGTGATGAGGTCGTCCGATTTCTTGGTCGCCGACCGTCCACCGCCGCATCGTCACCCCTTGAGGAGTACCTCACCCTGGGGCTATCGGAAGCCCGGGATCGTTTTGAGCGGCAGTTTCTGCTGGCGAAGCTCCGAGAACATGGATTTAACATCTCTCGGACCGCCCAGGAGCTGGGAGTGTATCCCAGTAATCTTCACGCGAAGATTCGCAAATTCGGCATAGAGGTGGAGCGATGAGACCGTTAACACATCGGCAGGAAGAGGTTCTCGAGTTTATTCGTGATTACATCTCCGGCAACAAGTATCCACCGACGATCCGGGAGATATCGGAGAACTTCACGATCTCCGTGAAGGGTGCCTACGATCACGTGAAGGCGCTGGAGAAGAAGGAGCGCATTCGCTGCGATACCAACCGATCCCGGGCGATCGAGATTCTGGGTGACTCCGGGAACGACGAGGAGCGGCTCGTGACGGAGGTTCCCGTGTTGGGATCGGTGGCAGCCGGCGCTCCGCTGCTTGCCGAAGAAAACCATGATGGGTTTGTTCCCGTTCCCAAGGCGATGCTGGGAAACAAGCAGTACTTTGCCGTGAATGTTAGCGGTGACAGTATGATTGGTGCGGGAATCATGGATGGTGATACGGCGATCATCGCGCAGCAGCCGGTGGCAGAGAACGGAGAGATCGTGGTGGCGATGGTAGACGAGGCGGTGACCTTGAAGCGATTCTACAAAGAGAGCAACCGCGTCCAGCTCAAGTCGGAGAATCCCGCCTATCCACCGATCTATACACGGGACGCCCGCATTCTCGGTACCCTGGCGCACATCGTTCGTAGCTATGAGTAGTGCTCCCGTGGTCCTGTTCCTGGGACCGGAAGAGGGGGAAAAGCGCGCCGCCGTAGAAGAGATTCGAGCGGCCCTAAAGAATGAACATGGTGAGGGTCTCGAGGAGCACTCCTTTTACGCGTTCGAGACGAGCGCGGATCATGTCGTTTCTCTGCTTCAAAACGGCTCCCTCTTCGGTTCGGCCTCCTTGGTACGCTACCGGTCGGTGGAACACCTGAAACGCAAAGATGAAATCGAACCGCTCCTGGCATATAGCGCCTCCCCCAGTCCCGATTCCGTACTCATCCTGGAAAGCCCGGAGGTCTCCGTGGCCAAAGGGCTGGAGCAGGCCGCTGGTGGTCGCAACAAGCGCATCTTTTGGGAGATGTTCGACGACCAGAAGCAGGGCTGGCTGCTGGGATACTTTCGCCGCCGGAAGGTATCGATTGAGCCTGATGCGGTGGAGCTGATGCTGGAGCTGGTCCAGAATAACACGGTGGAACTGCGCCAGGAGGCGGATCGACTGATCGCCTTTGTCGGTGACCACATCTCCGTGGATGATGTGGACCAGTATATCTACCACGCCCGGGAAGAGAACATCTTCTCGCTGTTTGACGCAGTAACCGCGGAGGATTTGGACCACGCCTTGGATATCGTGGGGAAGCTCCTGGCCGATACCGAGGCGATTCAGATCGTAATCGGCCTGTCCTGGCAGTTTGATCGTCTGTACCACCTGCAAGCGCTACGGGAAGCAGGCGTCGTAGAGAAGAATCTCTTCCAGGAACTTGGTCGCGTCACCGGGCAGCGGGTCAACAGCAAGCGAGTTCAGAAAAACCTCATGGCGGCCGCGCGACGTTACACGCCCCAGGAGTGCGCCGCGATTAAGGTCCTTATTGGCGAGGTCGATGCGTTACTGAGAACCGTGCCGGCGCCGCTGCACTCCTCCGTGCTAGAACAGTTCGTATACGCCACGATCGTGCGGCGAGGGGCGTGGAGTCCCACCGGATCTCGCCGCCCGTCACTGCCGTGGCACTATCCGGTTCACTACTGATCTCGATTCACGATTCGCGATCACACGATTCACGATAACCGGTTACTGGTAGATCTCCTGCCTGATCCGCTCCTGAATGGCGGCGGCCTGCGCCTCCGTAATGCCGGTGCTTTTGGCAATGATATCAACCGGCGTCTCGAGGAGACTTTCTACCTGGGGGAAGGAGCGCATGATGCGGGTTGCCCGTTTGGGTCCGATCCCCGGCACCCTGCGGACGATCGGCGTAATTACGTCCTGTTTCTGGAGGCCCGCGCGATAGGTGGTGGCGAACCGGTGCGACTCGTCGCGGACGTGCTGCAGAATCCGAAGCGGCGGCGCCGCCTCCGGTAAGATGACCGGCTCGCTCTCATGCGGCAGAAACAGTTCCTCATTTCGCTTGGCGAGGCCCACTATCGGAATCGTGAGGTCCAGCGCCGTGAGAATCTCATGGGCGGCGTTGACCTGGCCCTTTCCGCCGTCGATCAGGATCAGATCGGGCTGGGGCAGCTTCTCATTTTTGACGCGGGTATAACGCCGGGCGATGACCTCCCGCATGGCGGCAAAGTCGTCTACCTGGCCGTCCTTGAGACTCCGGATCCGAAACCGTTTGTACTGGCTCTTGTCCGGGACGCCATTGGAGAAGCTCACCAGGCTCGCTACCGTATTGCGACCGCCCACATGGGCGATGTCGAATCCCTCGATCCGCAGGGGAGGATGGGAGAGTCCCAGAGCCACCGCCAGATCTTCCAGGGCCGGTAGGTCCCCACGCTCCCGCAATCGTTTCTCCAGTTCCTGTCGGGCGTTTTCCGTACATAGACGGAGAACCGCCGCGTCGCGACTGCCCGAGGGGGTGCGAATCGTCACCTCCGCCTGGAGCTCTTCCCGGAAGAACCGCTTTAGGACCTCCAGGTCTCCCAAGGCGGCGGAGGTGTACAACTCGCGCGGTGGCGTTCCTGAAGAGCCGTAGAACTGGAGGACAAACTCCAGCAGATTCTCGTCATCCTCACCGGGAAGATCCGCGTGAAACACGTTGCTTCCTACCAGTTTCCCCGCCCGCATCTGAAACACGACGAAGGTAGAGAGCTCCGCATGAGATGCGTAGCCGATGTAGTCCCGCACTTCCGGATCAAAATCCACGATTCGCTGTTCCACCTCGACCTGCTCGATCCCGTTGAGGGCGTTCCGCAGTTCCGCGGCGTCCTCGAAACGCAGTTCCGTCGCCGCGCGCTCCATCTGTTCCCGCAGTTCCCGTCGCAGGTCGTCCGTTTTTCCAGAGAGCAGAGATTTGATATTGTCGATGCGTGCCATATACTCCGCATGCGAGGTCTTTCCGGCGCACACCGCGGCACAGCGACCGATGTGCCAGTACAGGCAGGGGGAGGATCGCTTCTTCAGTTGGGGGGTACGACACTTCCGTAGTGGATACAGCCGATCGATAAGGTCCAAATACGCCTCGAGACGACCGATGCTGGTATACGGACCGAAGTACAACGATCCGTCCTGAACGATCCTTCGTGTCCGGAAGACGCGGGGATACTCATCGGCGGTAATCCGGATCACCGGATAGCTCTTGCCGTCCTTCAGGTTGATGTTATATCGCGGGTTGTGGCGCTTAATGAGATTGTTTTCGAGAAGCAGCGCCTCATACTCGTTTCCCGTGAGTAGATAGTCGATTCGTGCCACTCGCGACATCAGGACCTGGGTCTTAATCGGGACATCCTGCAGGAAGTATGACCGCACCCGGGATCGCAGATCTTTGGCCTTTCCCACGTAGATAACCTGGTCTTCATCGTCTTTCATGATGTAGACGCCGGAAGAATTCGGAAATTCTTTGATGGTATTTTTGAGTTCGTCGTAGGACATGCCGATGAACAGAATACGAAATTATGCGAATCTCGGCGATCTACCATCGGCATATGCGTTTCATTTTTTTCCTTCTAGCCCTTGCTGCGCTTCCCCTAAGCGCCCAAACCACGGCGGAAACGGTAGAACTGGGGGGACGGCACGGCTGGGATCTGCTGGCCGCACGGGACAACATCATGTTTCGGGATGGGTGGCAAGGTGGAGAAGACCTGGCGCTTGCCGACTGGGGCGTGAGTGTCGACAGCACCACCGACTTGCTGGTCTCATTTGATACGAATACTCAGGACGAAACGGGCCGTTACCGAAGTACGCAGAACGGGGTGCAGATCAGTGGGGCGCAGACCCGTTTTGGTGCGGGCGCCGCCGGATTCAACGGTGACGCATCGGCAACCTATCGGGCGGGAACCGATGCGTTGTTCGCTCCCGACACCCAACCCGCCGCCTTTACGATAGATTTGTGGCTCTATCCGCTGCGTGTTTCCGAGGGAGCTACCGTGCTCCGCTGGCGCGGGGCGTTGATCAATGCCGGAACGCCGATACTCCAGGAGCTTCGTCTGGACATCCGCGATAATCGGCTGGTCTGGAAGTTGGGCAATCTCGTGATGAACGCCGTTGACGACGGGGGGAGGGAATTTTCCAGCGAGTATCTCGAAGCGCGACGTGGGCTGGTACCGCGGCGCTGGTCTCATCACCAGTTGCGCTACGATCGGAGCACCGCCCAACTCAGTTACCTCGTAGACGGGGTTCCCGAGGCGATTACCTATGTGACGGAAGCGGGGGGGGAAGGCTCGGCCCCGGCAAGCGTGTATTTTGGAGCGGATACCGGTGACGGGCTCGTGGTTGGCCGTGACCTGCACGGGTTTATCGACGAACTACGGATTACCCGCGACGCTGAGCGCACCCCGCGGCCCGTATCGTATTCAGGCGCACCCGGCACCGCCTACACCGCGCCCATCAGTTTGGGGGACTCAGGCGCACGGGTGGAATCAGTACAACTGAAGACCCAAGAGCCCGGCGAAACCGAAGTCCGAGGATGGTATCGAACTGCGGATATGGTGGTGAGTCGCACCCCCGCCGAGGCGCTCCCCGCGGAGTGGCAGCGAATACCGGCGGATGGGCGTCTTCCCATGAATGTCCAGGGCAAATATATCCAGATGCGGTTCGATCTGCTAGCCGACGCGGCGGGCGAGCACTCTCCCCGCCTGCAACACGTGGAACTGCGCTACCGTGAGCACCTGCCCCCTCCGGCGCCGCGGGGACTGGCCGGTGACGGTACCAGCGGCGGGGTGGCGCTCTCCTGGGAGCCGGTGCGCACCGCGGATCTGTCAGGGTATCGGGTTTACGTCGGCGAGCGACCGGGAAGATATTTTGGCACAGACGCGGTGGAAAGTCCGATCGACGTCGGTGACCAGACGGAGTTCACCGTGAATGGGCTTCAGCCGGATCGGGCGTACGTCTTCACCGTGGAGAGTTATGACCAGTACGGTGAGGCCAGCGGCATGGCGCGGGAGATTCAGGTTCGCGCGGGAAGAGGACAACCATGAAGCATCAGGAACTTCTCACACGGGCAATAAATGCGTTTCGCGTCAACGACTACGAAGTTGCCGAACGGCTTACCTCACAACTGCTTGAGGCGTTCCCGGATCTCGCCGCGGGCCATGTTCTGCTGGGAACGGTCTACGGGCGGCAGAAGCGCTTCGCCCCCGCCATTGAAGAGTTCAACTACGCCATCGAGCTGGAGCCGAAGAACGCCGAAGCCCTCAACAATCTGGCGGTGATCTATCGGCAGACGGGTGAGACGGAAAAAGCGCTGGAGATGGTCCAACGCGCCGTGAAGCGGCAACCGGAGAACTCTGAGATTCTCTACAACCTTGGCAATATTCACAAAGACTTGGGCAACTTCGACGATGCGATTGCCGCATATGAGCGAGCCACCGAACAGGACCCGGATCTCACCGTGGCGTATAACAACCTGGGAACCCTCTATGACGCCCAGGGGCGGCATGACGAGGCGATCGGCGCGTTTCAGAAGGGGCTGCGGCGTGATGGCAACCATCCTACCCTCCACTACAACTTAGGAAACAGCTACCAAGCGGTGGGACGCCTGTCCGAAGCGCGTCAGAGCTACGAAGCTGCCCGCAAGAGCCGACCCGGTTGGGGGGATGCCCTGAACAACCTGGGCATCGTGCTGGAGCGGATGGACCAGCTTAGTGAGGCGCAGGAAGCGTTTCAGGAATTGATCGAAATAGAGCCCGAGAACTATACCGCCCGCAACAATCTGGGCACGGTCCTGGCACGCTCAGGACGGGTAGACGACGCTATTCGGGAGTTCCAGGCGGCCTTGGATGCCTCGCCGCGGTATACCCGGGCCGCAACCAATCTGGGCCAAGTTGCCGAGCAGGCCAGTGATCCCGGTGAGTCTCGCCGAATCCTGCAGCGCATGCTGGATCAGGACCCGGACAACACCCGAATGCGAAAGAGTCTCGCGAAGGTGCTCACCCGCTCCGGCCTCCATGAGCAGGCTGCCAAGGAGTGGGAGCGGGTCGCATCCGACGACGCCTCGGACAACGAGTCACTGAGGGAATTGGGACTGGCGCAGTATCGGTCCGGTCATAGGGAAGCCGGTGAGGAGACGTTGAAGCGCTACTCCCAGGCGCATCCCGGTGATACATCCTATATGGCGGACCTCGCGGGAATCCTGCACGCCGACGGGTTGCACCAAGAAGCCCTGGATATGGCGGACCGGGCGATCAGTGCGGACCGTTCCGACATGCGGGGCTTACTGAAGCGGTCCGAAATCTTAGCTGATATGGGTAAGGCTGAAGAGGCCAAGAGCGCCCTGGAAGACGCCGCAGCCCTCGACGAGAACAACCCAGAGCTGCTTACCTCTCGAGCCCGCGTCAACCGGTCTTTAGGCGATCGCACCGGCGCGTTGGAAGCGGCGGACGAGCTCATCTCGTTGCAAGGCAACCGGGGTAGCTCCGACGATCTGAGCAATCTGAACCAGAGTCTCGAGCTGTACGAGCAGATGGTGAACGACTGGGAGGAAGAGAACGCGGATCGGTGGCAGCGGAATCTCGACAAACTCGGTCGACTCGCGCGGCACGGGCGGGACGAGGATGACGTTCCAGATATGGAGACTTCCGAGGCTCAGGGATTCGACGAAGATTCCATTCCGCTTCTCAATTTCAGCGGCGGGAGTGCCGGGGAAGAGGAAGCGGAAGAGCTCGAAGAGGAAGAGCTGGAAGAGCCGGAAGAGATCGAGGAAGAGTTCTATTTCCCGGACGGCGCCGCCGGCGGTGGCAGTGGAGGAGGCGGTGCAGGAGAACCGACGGCGGGCGGTAGTGGCTCCGACACCTCGACACCGGATGTGGAATCCAAAGAGGATGAGGCGGCACCGACCGACTTTCGGGATCTCCTGGATGACGAGGATGAAATGCCGTTTCCCGATGATGAGGAGACAGCAGATCCCTTTGGCGCAGCGGCCTCCGAAGGAGAACCGGAAGACGATGCCGATTACCAGCCCAGCGAAGAAGAGTCTGGGAACGCGCCACAGCCTGCCCCGCACGTGCCCCCTCCGCCTCCGCCGGCTGAACCGGAAGTAGAACCGGAGCCCGAGCTTGAAGCGGAGCCGGAGTTCGAAGAAGAACCCGAGCCCGAGTCAGGGGGTGAGCCGGAACCCGTCGACGCTGCCGAGAAGCCGGGAGAACCAGACGAGGTTCTCCCGCTCGAGGCCCACCCGGAGCCTCAGCCCGAAACTGGCGGCGCCCCCGACGATTCCGGTGAGATTCCCGTCGCCGAAGAACCCGAATCTGAGCCGGAGCAGGAGGCAGAGCCGGAGCCGGCACACGAACCTGCGCCGGAGCCCGACATAGAACCTGAGCAAGAACCTGAGCCCCAACCCGAAACTGGCGGCGCCCCCGACGAATCCGGTGAGATTCCCGCCGTCGAAGAACCCGAATCTGAGCCGGAGCCTGCACCTGAGCCAGAACCTGAATCTACGCCGGAGCCCGAACCTGCTCCCCAAGCCGAGGCGGATGCGCCGCAAACAGCGGAACCAGAGGCTCAGCCGGAGCCTTACATCCGCCGGGCAGCGGAGCCCGAGCCGGAGCCGGAGCCGGAGCCCGAGCCGGAGCCGGAGCCAGAACGGGAACCCGAGGCAGAAGATACACCCCAGCCGGACCCCTCTCTGCGGCGAAAACTCAAGGATATGATCGATCGTGTCCGGGACCAACTGGGACCGGAACCGGAACCCTCAGAAAAGCCGCCGGAGACGGGACTATCACAGCACGCTAAGCTCTTTGAATACCTCATGGGACTCGCCGGCAGTCTGCCTCCGACGCGAGATCAGGAGTTTAGGCAAAGTGAAGAACGGTTGAAACTGATGGGTGTCCACGCACGACTCACCGGTCACACGACCCTCCGGGATAGGGCCGCGCGATCTGCGGGGGAACCCTCTCAGAAAACGGCCCCACCGGCGCGATCGGTGCGTTTGTCGGATACCTTTGACTATCTGTCATCCCTGAGTGGCCACCATCCCGATCCGGAGGTCGGGGGACAGCTGAGCGAACGGGCTCATCGACTGAGCGATCGCCTGCGAAACCTCTAACGTGTTTTGGCAGCAGGAATCGCGGACTGCAGCGTACTGCGGCCCCGTCGCCGCCGGAAGGGGGCGCGTACGTGCACATGGGCCTATCCGGCCGGGGGTGCGCGTAGATGCACGGAGCGATTATCATCTATAATCGCCGCCATGGCCTCCGAAACACCACTGAAAAGCCTCCATCCGTTGGAGGTAAAAACCTTACTTCAATACAATCCCGGTGACACGTTTACCGCGGAATCGATGGAACGTGACCTGTCGCTGGTGCTGGGACAGTGTAATCAGGCGATCAGCTGGCTTGCCGCCAAAGGACTGATCGAGGAAACTGATCGGTCCGTCTCCCTCGGGTATGAGCGTACCGATCTGGGCGCGGAGTTTGCCGCTACGGGAACGCCGGCGGAGCGGATCATTGCCGCCGTGGCGGAGCGGGGCGCGCTTACGATGCCGGAAATCGCGGATGCCACGGGGTTGGAAAAGAAAGACGTGGGGTCTGCCTTCGGCAGCCTTTCCAAGCAAAAGGTGCTGGCCATGGATGGGGAGAAGCGCGTCTCTCCGGCGGATGGTGTCGATCTGACGCACGCGCCCAACCCTGACGCGGTGCTCCGGACGCTCCTGGAACGAGCCGCCCAGGGACAGTTGGACGATGCAGCGCTAAACGACGAGGAGCGCGCCGCCCTTCAGCCGCACGCCAAGAAACGAGGCGCCGCCTCGGCGATGTTCCGAATCGTGGAGCGGGAGGTGGTGAGCTACCAGTTGACTACCGGCGGTTTGCAGATGCGAACATCTCTGGAAGAGGCTGGGGTTACCGGTGAGGAGATTGGGCAGCTCACCCCGGAAATGCTGCGCGATGGCACCTGGAAAGGGGCAACCTTTCGGGAGTATGCGGTGAATGCGCCGGCCAGTCGTCTGTTACCGGGACGGCGTAACGCCTACGTGGAGTACCTGGATTCGGTCAAAGATAAGTTGGTGTCGCTGGGTTTTCAGCAGTTTGATGGTCCCCTGGTAGAAACGGAGTTCTGGAACTCCGATGCGCTGTTCATGCCGCAGTTTCACTCCGCCCGGGACATCCACGATGTGTACTACGTCAAGACGCCCAGTCATGCCAAGAAGATCGAGGAGCCCTACCTCTCGAGAATCGCGGCGACCCACGAAAATGGGTGGGAGACCGGCAGTCGCGGGTGGGGCTACGGCTTTGACCGTGACTTCACGCGCCGTCTGATTCTGCGAAGCCAGGGGACCGTCATGTCGGCGAAAACGCTCCACACCGCCGAGATCCCCGGCAAGTACTTCGGCGTGCTGCGCTGCTTTCGCTACGATCAGGTGGATGCCACCCATCTCTCTGATTTCTACCAAACGGAAGGCATCGTCCTGGGAGATGATGTGAACTTGCGCAGCCTCCTGGGGATGCTCCGGATGTTCGCCGAAGAGCTTGCCGGTGCCACCGACGTGCGCTACGTACCGGGCTACTTCCCCTTCACCGAGCCCTCCGTGGAAGTCCACATTAAGCATCCCAAGTTGGGATGGTTTGAGCTGGGGGGCTCCGGTATCTTCCGCCCGGAGGTAACCAAACCGATGGGTATCGATGTCCCGGTCCTGGCCTGGGGTCTAGGTATTGACCGGATGGCGCTAATGCATCTCGGCCTGAACGATCTACGGGAGCTCTTTAGCCCCGACATTGAGAACGTTCGCCTTCGCCGGCGTGCCGGCTGACCCCACGAGACCTAAGGAGTAACCGCATATGCCGAAAATCGAAGTATTCCGTGACGCCCTGACGCGGGCGATTCACGCCCCGAAGATCACCGACGACGAACTGGAAGCGATCTTCCCCGTGGCCAAGGCGGAGCTGGACGAGCCCGCCGACGCGGAGGGCGTCATGAAGGTCGAACTGAACGACACCAACCGCCCGGATCTGTGGTCCACGGCGGGACTGGCGCGGCAGGTGCGCATCGCCCGGGGCGGAGAACTGCCGCACTACCAGTTTTTCTCCGATGCCACCGTGCGCCGCGAGCACGGCCGGCGGCGGGTGGTGGTGGATCCCTCGGTGCAGGAGATCAGACCCTACGTGGTGGCGTTCGTCATGAGTGGGCCCCCCATCGGGGAAGCGGTGCTCAAGGATCTGATTCAGACACAGGAGAAGCTCACCTGGAACTTCGGTCGCAAACGCCGGTCCGTGGCGATGGGAGTATATCGCGCCGATCTGATCGCCTATCCGGTGCACTACTCCGCGGAGGATCCCGATGCCACCCGTTTCGTGCCGCTCCAAATGGAGCGGGAGCTCTCCATGCGGGAGATCCTTACCGAGCACCCCAAGGGCGTTGAGTTCGGTCACATCGTGGCGGAGTTGCCGCGCTTTCCGCTGCTCACCGATGATCGCGGCAACGTTCTTAGTTTTCCCCCGGTGATTAACAGCGCCGAGATTGGGGCGGTACAGGAGGGAGACACCACCCTCTTTGTCGAACTCACCGGCAGCGACATGGATTCTCTCCTGCTCACCGCCTCGATCGTTGCCTGTGATGTGGCGGATGCCGGATATACGATCGAACCGGTGCAGGTGGAGTATCCCTACGATACCCCCTACGGCCGGGAGATCACCGTCCCCTACTACTTTCAGAAGCCGCAAACTGCCACCGTGGCGGAGATCAACAAGCTCCTGGGCACGGATCTTTCCGAGGATGAGATCGTGGCCGCCCTGAAGCGCATGGGGGTGGTTTCCACGGCTATGGCTGCCCATGGTGAATCCTCTGGCGCCGCCACCGACACGCAGTCGCGAGAGCGAGAGATCGTCGTCCGCGTGCCGGAGTACCGCAACGACTTTCTTCACGCCGTGGATATCGTGGAGGATGTGATGATGGGCCGCGGCATGGACAGCTTCGAGCCGATGATGCCGCAGGAGTTCACCGTGGGGCGGCTCACGGCGGTGGAGGATATGTCGCGGCGGCTCAAGTTCACCATGGTGGGCCTCGGGTTTCAGGAGATGATCTTCAACTATCTCGGTTCCGCGGCGAACTACATCGAAAGTATGTACCCAGAAGCGGAGTGGCCGGCCGCGCGGGACCGAGCGGTGCAGATCGCCAATCCCATGAGCGAAAACTATGAGTTTGTGCGCCCCTCTATTCTTCCGTCGCTACTCTCGGCGGAATCGGTGAGCGGGCAGGCGGTCTATCCGCACCACATCTTCGAGATCGGCAACACCGCCGAGCGCGACGAGTCCCACGTGAGTGGTACACGCACCCGGACGATGTTGGGCTTTCTGTCGGCGGACCGAACTGCTGGATTCAATCTGGTAAATTCACACATTTCCGCTATACTGTACTATGTGGGATGGGAGTACACGGTTGAAGAAGCGCGAGACTCGCGCTTCATTCCCGGCCGCGCGGCCCGGATCATCCTCAGTGACGGGACCGCCGTCGGCGTCTTTGGTGAGCTGCATCCCCGTGCGCTGGAAGCGTGGGGAGTTCAGGTTCCGTGTACCGCTGGAGAAATCGATATTGAGGGATTGTTAGGTAAGAATGTCGGAGGCAGAGCACCTTCATAGTCCGTCGATCCTCGTTCCGTACCCCGGTGCCGATACCGATGCCGACACGCTGGACGTGTTTGTGTATCTGCGGCCGGAAACCAACGGGGTAGCGGTAGAGAGTACCGTTCTCAAGGTGATTAAGGAATGCCAAGGTCGCAGTTCCGATGTGCGTCTGGTCTATTTGGCCAACGTCCCCGGAGACTATATTGCCCGCCGCAGGATTGTGGAACGCCACTACGCCCTGCGGCTTTTTTTTGCCGTGCACGGTGGGGCAACCTTTTCGTCGGATATGCGCGACCAATTTGCGTCGTTCTATGGCGTACCCTTCGGTGCGGACAAGGTGATCGGGGCCTTCGATGCGCTGCGGCGGTTCCAGTGGAGCCCCGATGATCTCTTTGGCCTGTGGGTGGATGAACAGGCGGTCACGCGTATCGCGGGCCAGGTCATTAAGCAGTATCAGGGTATCTGGATCGTTAACTACGATATTCCGGCGCTGCTCCACAAGAACAATGCCGCCACCGATATCGCGGTGATGGCGTTCCGAACCCGTGAGGGGTATCCTCACTTCTTTGAATTGGCGATGCAAATGAAGACAGCTCTGGTAGAGCGGGGCCTCTTGCGCAAGGGAATGCCCATCGCCCGGGCGGTGCACATCTCTCACAGTCCCTTTGAGCAACTCCTGGATGCTCGGGACTATTTACTCACCGCGGACGGCGCGCCGGCGGGAATGCGTTCTTCTTCCTTTGCCCGCTTTCTGGAGGAGCACGGCTTCTCCACACATGATATTCAAGGTCTCGTGGAGCATCCGATCTGTCGGTTCGATTTCGGCGTAGAAGCTCCGCGGGAACAAAACCTCCTGGATCTGTGTGAAGGATTCGGATACCAGGATGCCCTGCATATCATTCGACGGATCCAGGCGCAGACACTCTTTCCCGCTCGCGCTATCGCAGGGACACCTCCGCCAAGAGTGCCGTCCCGGTGATACGTAGCGTAGGTCCTGCGAGTCGACGGCTGCCGACCTTGTCGGTGTGTTCCGCTAAGAAGGCGGAGACTTGGTTGTCAACCGACATTTCCGGTGGTACAAGAATCTTGACCTCGCCCATGATCGCCACCACATGCAGCTGAGTATCACCGGTAAGCATCACATCGCGCAGATCCAGCGTCATCTCGCCCATGACCGTGGTGGCGGTCACATACCGGCTGGTGATCCAGTCTCCCGTCATGTGCCGTTCGGAAAGCACGGCGTACACCGTCTGGCTGGGTCCGGAGGGAATGGGGGTGCTCCTGCCGACGGTAGTGCGCGGCGCGTATCGCTCCATCGCCGTAGACAGTTCCGTCTCCGTGGGGGCGGTGCGAATTTCGCGAAGGGCGGACTCGAATTCCGCATCATCCAGCACGCCCTGGGCGTAGCGCGCGGACAGTGCATCCAGCGCGTGTTGACGGCGGCGCTCAAGCAGTTCCACGAAGAACACCTCTCTTCCGAACAAGTTCACGC
>CAYQRW010000036.1:10877-19390 GCA_964419735.1 uncultured Spirochaeta sp. | reverse complement strand
CCCGGCAATGAGCTGGAGCTTCCGGATCAGAGGCTGTACGAAATTCGTCGAGGTGATACAATGTGGGCAATTGCTGATCGATTTATTCGACAATCGGCGCAGGAGCATAATAGGACGCTCGCGGAATTGACCGAGCGTATCCAACGGGGAGAACGGCCTATTGAAGAGTTGCAGGTTCTCCTGAATGAGTCATATGCACAGACAACGAGGAGGAGAGTAGGCGAGTTACTATCTGAAATTGGGGTCGAATAGACGTGATTGGCGCGCTGTTCGACACGAACCCTGAAATGCCTTGCACAACAAGTTATACTGGTGTATTGAGCCATGATTAATGACAATTAGGGGGTACTATGTCTGATTTGTCACGCAGTCCAAACGTATTTCATCCTGAACGACCTTCAGCGGTAGGTTCTCGAAACAGTCTTGCCCAAGACGGACGGGATCAGAAGACGGAATACGATCAACTGATCAACGAGGAAGCCGACAAGGTTTTGGAAACGATCCAAACCAAGCTTCCTGAGGAAGTTCTCCAGCGCCTCGATGTGATGGGTGGGTTGAAGGAAAAACTGTACAACTACTTCAACCAGAACTACCAGAACATGTTCAACCGGTACATCACCACCACGGAAGACGAGATGGTGAAGAAGATCCGGAACTTCATCGACAAGGAAGAGAACAAGGCCCTCGCGCGGTACACACCCAAAGAGATCGCCGAGATGCTTGATCAGATCGCCGGCGCCGACAAGTTCAACACCGGTGAGATCGAGAAGTCGATCGTCAATATGTATGGTCACTTGCAGGGTCACATCCAGCGCGGAATGAACGATCTCGAGAACGAGACCAACTCCCTCCTACGTCAGAAAACGGATGTGGGTGCCTTCATTCGTGGTGAAAACGCCTACTCCGTCGTGAAGTGTGCGTTTAAGGACAATGCCCATAAGCCCAAGACCGTGACCGACGTGAAGCTCTCGGTAAACATCCTCGACAGTGAACTGATTAGCCCGATCTTCCAGTACCAGGCGACGGTTGAGTACCTCATTAAAGATCAGATCGCCCGGACGATTACCAATCTCATTGATCAGGAGGTTGAGAAGTACCAGGACGAACTTATCGATGAGGGTAAGGAAGAACTTGGCGATACGGAGATCATCTTCGAGAAGATGAAGCGCGTCACCAACTACACCGATGACGATGTTGAAGATGAAACCTCCAAGCGCTACACCTTCCTCGCCAAGGACTTGATGCAGAAGATCGAAGGTCTCCGGGCGGAAATCGACCCGGCGGAGTTTGATCCGCTCAACATTCGAGAGAATCTCAAGAAGATCATCGATATGGAGAACATCCGAAACCGTGGTTTCAACACCGCGGTGAACTCACTGACCTCGATTTTGGATACCTCCAAGATGGGGTATCAGTATATCGAGAACTTGAAGAACGCCCGCGAGTTGATCGTCCGGGAGTATGAAGACAGCGAGCAGGATCGCCTCCCGGATGAGCGCTACCAGATGCGTCTGAAATACTACGACGCGGAGCAGCTCAAGAAAGAACAGGATGCCTACGACGAGCAGCTCGAGGCGTTCCGAATCGAGATTCAGCGGCTCTACGACCTGGTGGAAGCGGTGTACGCCAGCGGCAAATCCGGCATGCGCGTCAACGATTTCGAGGATCTGGCGGCCAAATTCGACAAGAAGGTCCGCAAGCGCCGCGAGGCGCAGACGTTCGCCGAGTCCGGTGATCCGCTGGTGCAGGAGATGAAGCGCACCTGGAATGAAATTACCCAGTTCAAGGCGGACTCCACCGATGTGGAGAAGCTCAATCAGACCTACCTCCACGAGAAGACGCTCTTCCGGAAGATGCTCAACGCGATTCGGGACAAGATCGAGCAGGTCTACGGGTTTCAGAATCCCAAGGAACGGGTGGTGCTGGACCAACGCGTGAAGTTTTTGAAAGAACAGTTCGAAAGCTTTGAGTACCTCATCAACCCGTACCATATTCAGTCTGGGCTGCTGCTTGACGTGGACATTTCGAGTATCAAGCGCAAGAAGTACACGCTGAACAGCATGGCCAACGTGCTCAACGAGTTCCTTCACGGCGTGTCCAAGGGCTTCCAGGACGCCGCCTTTGCCGCGTTCAAGCGTCGCCGCTCAACCGTACGAGAAGACATCGGTATGAGTTTTGAGACGGTGGCGGACGGTGGTGACGCCGGTGGATCCGACTCCGGTGCAGAATTTGTTGCCGCTAACGAAGGTGGCGGTTCGCCCAAGGTTAAGGGACAAGCGGATGTGTCTCCCAAACAGGGCAACATCGATGATGATGAGCTTCAGGAACTCTGACCACTATGGTTGGTAGTCTCGACATTCTGTCCCGCAGGAGCGGCTTTAATGCCGCCCTGCGGCACTTCAAGCGGGTCACCGGCTTCATCGGACCGATCACCAAGGGTGCGAATCTGGCCGATCTCCTGGCCGAAGCGATCGAGAACGGGGATATGGAGCGGTCGCAGATGGCTCCCGCGGTGAGCGCCCTATTGGTGGACAAGTTTGGATACCTCCACCGCTCGGCAAACGCTCCCCGCACGATTGAAGATATTAGCGTCATCACGGCGCGCCTGGCTGAATGGAGCGCGATTCAGATCGTGATGACCTACGAGCATCCCCAGGCCGGATTGTTCGTGATCAACCCCAAGAGCGAGACCTCCTGGGAAGGAGCACTTCCGGTCCTTCGGGACGAACTGATCGTGGTATACGTGCAGGCGTTGGAGAAATCCGTATCCGACACGGTGCTCAACCAGGCACTCACCGATGTGTACCGACTCATCAATGGTGAGGATGTGAAGACCAAGAAGGCCTACGTATCCGACCGCGCTCCCGCACCGCAACCGTCTCAAGCTCAGAAACCGCCCAGCAGCGCACCTCCTTCCGGGGGGGCTGACGGCAAGAAGCGACGGATGACCCCGCGGTATTCCGTGGTTGTTACCAACGAGCTGTTTCATAACGGGAACGTGGAAGCGTGGAAGCGCATCATTGCCAGTTATTTGCAGAAGTATCCTTCACTGGATGTGCTGATCTGGTATGACAACGAGCGGATTAACGACATTAACGCCCTGTTCAAGTGGGGTAAGGTCAAGCACGGCACCCCGATTCTCGTAAGCGTTGTGGGTGACAACATGAAAGATGTCTCAAAACTGCAGCGATACCTTTTCGAGGGCGCCAGTCCACGCTTTGAGATGTTTCTCAAGGGTGGTATTGATCAGCCGCTGGACTTGTTTTGATCGGAAGGAGCCTTCGACATGAGTGATATCGTCCTGTTTGGTGATCGGGAGCGCATGCCCGATCAGAAAGCCTTAGATCTGGTGGGAAGCCGTGGCGTCCGCGCTGTTTCCCTGGCAGACCTCGATGTTCCAGTGTGCCCGGGATTCGTGGTTTCCAGTCCGGCGCTTTCAAGTTTTCCGGACAACACCACCTCAGCGTGGGCCATTCTCAAGGACCCGGTGGAGACGGTCGAGGCGCGCATGAGTCGCCAGTTCGGCAGTTCCGAGCAGGTGTTGCTCCTCAAAGCTGCCGAGAGTCCGATGCTCAACGTACGGAGCGCGCTGCCCTCGGTGCATCACGTAGGTCTCTGTGAGACCACGCTGGATGGGTTTGCCGCCTCGGCAGGGGAGACGTTCGCCTACAAGGAATACGGTTTTTTGATCTCCAGCATACTCAAACTGGAGCTGGTTACCTGTGAGGACCAGGATCGGCGCAAGGCGTTGCAGACGTTCCGGGAGGAACTCATCGCCGCGAAGCGCAAATCCTCGATCGTCAAGGTAATCGACCAGTACCGGGAGCTGTTGCCGGCGGAGTTCTTCACTGAACCCTATTTCCAGCTGAGCTACGTGTTGCGGCTTTTCCGTGCGGCCTTTGCCACGAGCCCCACCAGCGAGGACAGCGCGGTTCTCGTGCAGGCGATGGTCTACGGCAACTTCGACGATGAGAGCAGCGCCGGCTATCTCTACTCGCATAACATCATCTCCGGCGCCAACGAGCTGCAGGGTGAGTTCTTTCCCAAGGCGTTTGATGAGAACGAGAAGAAAGGAAAAGCGCTGGATAAGCTCTCGGAGGACCACTTCAAGCAGCTCAACACGATCGCCCATAAACTGGAGGATCACTTCCGGGAGATTCGCTTTGTGCGGTTTACGATCGAAAGTGGCGTGTTGTGGCTCGTTGATCAGACCTCGGTTCCCAATAAGTCGGCCCAGGCGGAGATCAAGACGCTCTTGGATCTGATGCGGCGCAACGTGGTGGATGATACCTACGTCATTAAGACGATCAAGCCCGGACGCCTATCGGAGATTCTGCATCCCACGCTGGATAAGAAATCCGTAAAGGATGCCCCCACGATCAAAGGGGGGATCGCCGGATCCGTAGGTGCCGCCATTGGCCGCGTATACTTCTCCACCGATCGGCTGATCGCCGCGGTGCGAGAAGCGCAGATCGCCGGCACCGATACCAATGCGATCCTGGCGATGCCGTCCACCTTCGCCGGTGACGTAAAGGCGATCGAGGTTGCGCAAGGCGTGCTTTCTTCCGAAGGTGGCTACGCCTCCCACGCGCCGGTGGTAGCGCGAAGCCTGGGAAAGGTGGCGCTGGTTCGCTCGGATATCAAGTTCCGCAGTAAGTCGATGCTGATAGATGGGAATGAGATCAAAGAGGGTGACTATCTCACGATGGACGTCCCCTACTACGAAGATCCGGTGATGTACGTTGGTCGGGGAGACCTCACCAAGCCAACTCCCGAGGACTCCGGTCTATTGGAGTTGCTGGATGTAATTCAGCCGCACCTTACCGAGATGGATGTCCACGCCAACGCGGATCAGCCGCGGGACGCGCAGCTGGCGCGCATGTTTAAGGCGCAGGGAATCGGATTGTGTCGTACGGAACACATGTTCTTCGATGAGTCGCGGATTAATCGGTTCCGCTATCTCATTCTGGCAAACTCCGACGAGCTGCGCTCCAAGGCGTTGGAAGATCTGCGAGCAGACCAGACCAAAGACTTCTATGAGCTGTTCAAGATCATGGAGGGCTTGCCGGTGACGATCCGGCTACTCGATGCGCCGCTCCACGAGTTTCTGCCGCAGACCAAGGACGCGATGCAGGCGTTTGTGAAGCAGGCGCAAGCCGACAAGACTGGGTTTACCAAGACCTCCATCGAGGCCAGCGCCCGCTTGCTGCAGGAGTTCAACCCGATGCTGGGGCACCGCGGTGTGCGTATTGCGATCTCGTATCCGGAAATCTACCGCATGCAACTGCGGGCGATTTTTGATGCCGCGTACAAGCTCAAGAAAGAGGGATTGGATGTTAAGCCGGAGATCATGATTCCGCTGGTGATGACCCCCAACGAGTTGAAGGTTATCCGCAATGGAAAACGGATCGAAGGCAAGCACATCCTCGGCATCCGCGATATCGAAGAGGAGATTCGGGAGCAGTACAAAACCGATGCGATCGAGTATGAGGTGGGTACGATGATTGAGCTCCCGGCGGCGGCGCTAAACGGGGGAGAAATCGCGCGCTACGCGGACTTCTTCTCCTTCGGTACCAATGATCTGACGCAGACCACCTACGGCATCTCGCGGGATGACTTCAACAACTTCTTTTCCGATTACAATGAGTTTGACCTGCTTCCGAGCAATCCGTTCAAGGTGCTGCAACAGCAGGTGCGCGAGCTTATCCTGACCGCCTCCATGCGCGGAAGGATGGTGCGGCCGGATCTAAAGCTCGGGCTCTGTGGCGAGCATGGGGCCGAACCGGAGAACGTGGCGTTTTTTCAGGACGCAGGGCTCAATTACACGTCGGTCTCACCCTACGGCATTCCCATCGCTAAGCTGGCGATTGCCCAAATGAATCTCCAAGACGAGTAAATCGGCGAAGTCGAGTACATGTCAAAGACGCCGGTCCAGGGGTACTCTCTGGGCCGGTCTATTTCTGACCATCTGCGGTAGCGTGGCTGATCAGGTCAGTTCTCATCAATCACCTGACAGAGCCGTCCAAACGCCTCCAGCAGATAGTATTTGATCAACGTTTCGGCGGTGTATCGCGAGCGAGGATACTGCGCCATGAGCAGCATCAGCGAGCGCTCCGACAACGACCGGGAGGATGGAGAGGTCCCCTCGTGGGAAAACTCGTCGAAAAGCCGCGTCTTAATCGCGACATCCAGCATCTCCGAGCCTTGGCGGTAGAGCCGGTACGCTTTGCGTTCATCGCCGGTGGGCACGTGGTGTTCCTGCGGCTTGATCAGCATATTCTCGTAGAACGCCGCCGCAAAGCGGTGCACCACCTCCACCTGCTCATATTGGATCGAGCTTCCCGGCCACTGCAGAATCTCCTGGAGGCCGGCAACCACCTTGTGTAGGCGGCGGAGGGTGTTGCGATAGCGATACCTGAGACTACCCTCCATGCGCAGATGTACATTATCCAGACCGTAGGAATAATACGCGTAGAGCTGATCCAGGAGCAGATCGAACTCACCGGCAAGGCGGAGCTGCAGCGAGACGCTGTATGCCTCTGAGGGACGCGCCGAAGCGGTTGCGGTGAACTCCGATTCCGGTGCTTCCCGGGAGTCTGGTTCCGTGCGAGTCGCCGTGGCCGGGCCGGGATCGGGAGGACAGGTGCGCAAGTAGTCCGAGGCAGCCTCATAGGCCTGAGTGAGTTGCACGGTCTTCCGGTGCGACCACTCCGAGCGATCGAGATTACGGTCGGGGTGGTACATTTTGAGCAACCGTCGGAAGGACACACTCACATCTTCCAAGGTTGCACCGGAAGGAAGCTCAAGTATTCGAAAAGCCGCCCCAATGTCCATCCTGAACATAATACGTCACGTTTCCCGGTTAAACAATCAGGGGATGAGTTTGCAAAACTACGGCACGGCAGAGTACCATAAGAGTACAATCACTGAAGGGGGGACGCATGGCAAGCGCAAGAGAGTTATTTCCGGCATATCAGAGCGGGGAGCTCCCAAAAAAGAACGGGTACATCGTGAGCACCTTCTATCACGCCTCCTCAAGTTATACGAGATACGAGCTGATCTCCTTCGATAACGTCAAGGATATTTTCATGACCGATGAGGGGCTGACCTTTCAGGCGGAGGGCCGGAAGATCTACGTTCTGGTGGAGCCGGCAGGGTGGCCCAACAGCCATACGGAGCCGGCCTACCGGACCGACGCGGAGCGCATACCGTACCGGTATAAGGAACTCATCACGCACACGACCAAGCGGCAGGATCGCGTCTTCGTTGGGCGCGAGCCGGTGGTCAGCTACGGGAACTTCACCGTCCTCAAGCCGGTGGGCCAGAACGTGGCGTATGTGTTCTATCCGGAGGAGGATGTCCGTAAGAATCTGATGGAGTATTTTCGCCTGTCCCTGTGGAAGCAGGCGCGTGTGCCGCAGAGTGATGCCCGGGAAGTGGTCAAGATCATTAACGAGGTCTTTGAGAAGATCATTCTCAGTGACACGGAGTTTCACTAATCTGGAACCCAAGACGTAGCCCCACATTATGATGCAGATTGCATGATTCGGAGCGGAGGGTAGTGTTCAATCTTGGAGAAGTTCTCGGACCGCCCAGAACTTTTCCTCGTGATTCAGAAACGCCTCGGTTACGTGAGGATCGAAGTGGCGGCCCCGTTCCTCAGTAATGATCTCCCGACAGCGCTCACGACTGAACTCTTCCTTGTACACGCGGGCGCTGCTGAGCGCATCAAAGACGTCCGCTAATGCTACGATTCTGGCCGGTATCGGGATGTCGGCACCGGTGAGGCCGTCGGGATAGCCTCTCCCGTCGTGCCGTTCGTGGTGGGAGCGGGTGACGTCCCGTGCTACTTGCAACACTTCGGACCCGATCTCCTGGTAGGCGTCGTCCAGAATGGTGGCACCCACGGTGGTGTGGGTTTGCATCAGCTGAAACTCCGCCTCCGTGAGCTTGCCGGGCTTGTTCAGGATCTCATCCGGGATGGCGACCTTTCCGATATCGTGCAGGGCGGAGACCGAAATCGTAATGTTGAGTAATCGTCGGTTCAGCTGAGGATATCCGGTGCTCAGGAGGATCTCCCCCAGGATCTCTGTGTATTTTTGTACCCGCTCTATGTGATAGCCGGTTTCCGGACTGCGGTAGTCGGTGAGTTTGGCCATGAGCGTGATAATTCGCTCCTGAGACAGGATCCTGATCTTGCGCTCGGCGGAGGCGAGCCGTACCGTTAGCTCGTCCGGGTGGAACGGTTTTACCAGATAGTCGTCCGCCCCCAGTGATAGAGCCTCCACCACTGTGTCCTTCCGATCAACCGAGCTGAGGACCATGATGTGGACTTCATCGCTGCCGCTCTCCCGCACGTGCTGGATCAGCTCAAGGCCATCCATCTCAGGCATTTCGATATCGGTGATGACGATCCGCGGCTGGTGCGAGAAAAAAAGATCCAGCGCCTCTCGGCCGTTGGTAGCGGAAATGACCGGGTACTCCAGGGAAGCGAGGTGTTTTGACAAAATCTT
>CAYQRW010000036.1:8474-10777 GCA_964419735.1 uncultured Spirochaeta sp. | reverse complement strand
GAACTGGTGCAGCGCGCCTTTGAGCAGCGCCTTCCGGTTCAGTTCATACTGATCTCCGGTGTGGAAAACGTGGCGCAATCGATCAATTCGATGGAGCTGGGTGTCCTGGATTTCTTCACCAAGCCCACCGATATTCAGCAGCTCGCCGCGAGCATTCAAGCCTACGATGAAGGGCGTCGCACCGAGACGTTCGCGATTTCCGAAACGGGTGAAGCGGGGCTCTTCTCGAGCAAGATGCGCAACCTGTACCGTAAACTGCGCAAACTGCAGGAATTCCCCCAGATACCGGTGCTGATTCAGGGCGAAACGGGAACGGGCAAAGAAGTGCTCGCGCGGTACCTGCACCATCACAACGACCACGTCACCGGCGCCTTTATCGCGCTGAACTGTTCCGCCTTGAGCACGGAACTCTTTGAGGCGGAGCTCTTTGGCTATGAGGGAGGCGCATTCACCGGAGCGGAACGGGGTGGTAAGCCGGGCAAGATCGCCCTCGCCACCGGCGGAACGCTCTTTCTGGATGAAATCACTGAGCTGACTCCTGAACTGCAGGCGAAGTTGCTCAGAGTTGTCCAGGAACGAAGTTACTTCCCGGTGGGGGGCACCGCCGAACATTCGGTGGACACCCGCTTCGTCTGTGCCACTAACGAGGATTTGGAAGAGCTGGTGCGCAATAAGGTGTTCCGGGAAGATCTATTCTATCGGCTCAACGTTTGTCGTGCCACGGTCCCTCCGTTGCGGGAACGTACCGAGGAAATAGGCCCATTGGTGTGGATGTTTCTCAGGTCTTTTGCGACGGAGTTCAACCATGAGTTCAATTCTGTGGCCCCGGAGGCGATGGAGCTGCTCGAGCGGTACTCCTGGCCGGGAAATATCCGGGAGATGCGGAACGTGCTCACCAATATCGCGATCTTTGAAGACGGACGGGAGCTGAGCGTAGAGCACATCCACCGCTACCTGAGTACTTCCGATTCACACCACTCCCGGGGAGACTCGTCGTCGATAGCCGGGGAACAGGCGGTGGAGCTGCCGGTGCACGAGCCTTTCCTCTTGCCGGAGGAACCGTTTGATCTGGAAGCCTTTTCCCGCCGGGTGGTGGCGGCTGCCCTGGAGAAATTTCAGGGGAACAAGACCCAGGTGGCCGAGTACCTGGGACTGACCCGGACGCAGTTGTACGGCCGCTATCGCGATGTCACCGATTCCACAGTCGAATCCGAGTGATGTAGAACAATCTACACCGCGTCCCTCCGATCTTTGGCGAGATCGCCCGTTACCGTCCGAGAATACGTAGTTTTCTATATAAATGGCAGAATACTGGTATTTTTAGACCTGGCACGCATCTTGCAAAGACTTGGTCGGATGTATTTATGAGAATTCTATTGGTTGATGATGAAGCACTGCCACTTCAGGATATGAAGATGGCCCTGGAACCCACCGGCTTTGAGATCGAAATTACCACTAAACCAACTCAAGCGATCGAATGGTACCGGGAACGGCGGTTTGATGCCGTGGTCAGCGATGTGCGGATGCCGGAGATTGACGGGATGACGCTTTTAAGGACGATTCGGGAAATGGACCCCTCCGCTCGAGTAATTATCGTCACCGCCTACGGCGATTTGGAAACGGCGAAAGAGGCGATCAATAACCGAGCCTACGCCTTTTTCGGTAAGCCGGTTTCCTTCCCAGAATTGATCCAGACCTTGAAAGATATCGAGACGGAAGGGGAGACTTCCGCCACTCCCGACGTGGAGCGCCTCCAGTCGGAAAATCGCCGTCTGAAAGAGGTCTACCAGGAGCTGTTGAACGAGGTCAAATCGCTGCGCAGTGAACAGCGGGACTCGGGGTATCAGGAGGAGTGATGGACCAGGAAACTGAGGAACTGATTCAGTCCTTCGTGGAAGAAGGTATCGAGCTGATCGAGGATGCCGAGCAGCACATCGAGCAGCTTGGCAAGACTGCTGATCGCGAGGTGGTGCATACCATATTTCGGCTGTTCCACTCGCTCAAAGGTTCCGCAGGCTACCTTAACTTTGCTAATATTCAGGCGGTCACCCATGAGGCGGAAGCGCTGCTCACGATCTTTCAAAAAGGCGAGGCGGAGCTGACGCCCCGGCACAGTGAACTTCTCATTGAAGTGATCGATTTTCTCCGCCAACTAATTGACGCGGTGGAACGGCACCTCACCGATGGGGAGCTCAGCGAAGATACCGCCCCGGTCGTACGCCGCATTCAGGATATGGCGCGCGACCTAATGCATCCCCCCACGGAGGAGCGCACGCCGGGTGAGGGCGTTCCGCCGCCGGATC
>CAYQRW010000036.1:4819-8374 GCA_964419735.1 uncultured Spirochaeta sp. | reverse complement strand
ATGCATCCCCCCACGGAGGAGCGCACGCCGGGTGAGGGCGTTCCGCCGCCGGATCACGCTACTGACCAAGAGACCAAGGACGACGTGGACGCGAAGTTCGCGGAACAGGTACGCCAGATGTTTGCCGCGGAGGCGCCGGACGGTCTGGACCGAGCGGATGAGTTTCTGCGAAAGATCGTTCCCGGTACCGAGTGCACCGATGCGGTGAACGGACTGGCCCGGGAGATCCACAGTCTCAAGGGTAACGCCGGCGTGCTGGGCTATGACCAGATCGTGGAACGGAGCGATGAGTTGGAAACGATCGTCCGGCGCATGGCGGAGGGCACGGTGGGAGTTACCGCTCCCACGGTCGAGATGATTCAGGAGGACGTGGATGCGCTCCGGGGTCTGGTCGAAGCGGCTGCCGATGCTGGTATCGATCTTTCACTTCCGGAACCCGCTGCGGTGGGGGCAGGCGAAGCTGAAGCTCGGTCCGACGCGGAAGCCGCACTTGAAGCTGACGCTGGTGCTGATGTTGAAGCCACAGGGGTGGCTCATGCGGAGTCGGCGAGCGACCGTCAATCTCCGGAGGACCCGGAAGACGTGGAGCAGGACGCGCCGGACCCACCGCGGAGCAGTGAGGCCACTTCCACCGCCGCGCCGTCCACGGGATCGGTGCGCGTCCCCACGGAGCGGCTGGACCGCCTGTTTGAACTGGTGGGAGAGCTGATCACCGCCGAATCGATGGTCATGGACAGCCCGGACTTGGCTGACGTGCACCTGCCGGTATTCCGCAAACGCAGCAATAACCTGATTAAATTGACGCGGGAACTGCACGAAGTAGCGCTTGAAGTGCGGATGATTCCGCTGCAAGGAACATTTCAGAAGATGAAGCGCCTCGCTCGAGACGTAGCCCGGCGGGTAGAGAAGTCGGTGGAACTTACCATCGATGGGGGTGATACGGAAATGGACAAGACGGTGATCGAGAAGATCGCCGATCCGCTGGTGCACATTATCCGCAACGCCATCGACCATGGGTTAGAATCCCCGGAGGAGCGCGCTGCCGCCGGCAAATCGGAGACGGGCACGGTGGCCCTCACCGCCGGCCATCAGGGCAAGGAGATCGTCATCACCGTCTCCGACGATGGCCGCGGGCTCAACCGTGACGCCCTTCTGAATAAGGCCGTGGAGCGCGGTCTTATCTCGGACGCCGGTACTGAGCGGCCCGACCGGGAGGTGTACGAGCTCATCTTTGAACCGGGTTTCTCGACTCGGAGCAGTGTGACTGACGTTTCCGGACGGGGAGTGGGCATGGATGTGGTGCGGAGCAACATCGAGAGCGTCCGCGGCCGAATCAAGATCGACTCCATGGCCGGTGGCGGTTCCACCTTCTCTATGTTCATTCCGATTACGCTGGCGATTATCGACACCGTCACGGTGATGGTCGATCGGCAGGCGTATTCAATCGATCTTACCGATGTTCAGGAGTTCGTGCAGTTGGACACCGTTCCCCTCGAGCGGAGCGCGGATGGCCAGGAACTGCTCAAGCTCACAGACCGGCTGGTGCCGATTATTGACCTCCACGACTACCTGCCGCGACGTCCCGGGGAGCGGGCCGACACGCAGAACGTAGACGCGGATGACCGCGACCGCGCCGAGCCGTCTCGAACCGGGGTGATCCTTCGGGACGGGGACCATGAGTTCTGCATCGCCGTGCAGGATATCGTGGGCACGCAGCAGACGGTAGTGAAATCGCTTCCCGAGTATACCGGTGTCGTTCCGGGACTTGCTGGAATGTCTATTATGTCTAATGGAAAAGTGACGTTTATCCTCGACGTGCGGGTTCTCGCGCATCGAATCTTTGCGTGAAGTGCGCAGAAGGAGCAATGTAATGAAAATGACTTTGGGTACCAAACTTACCGGCGCGTTCCTGGTTATGGCTCTCCTGGCGTTAGCCTTGGGAGGGGTGGGATACCAGTTCGGTTCGGTCCTGGGGGCCACGATTGACGACATGTACACGGAAGACGTCCGCGGCATCGATCGAGCCGCCGATATTTCCGCCGCCGCCACCGAGCACTATCGAGGTGTCCTGGAATACATCCTGGCGCCCTCGGAAGCCGCCGCGTCCAGCGCCGTCGCCGCGGTGGAGGATGCCGAGTCTCGATTTCGGGAGCGCATGGGTGATTACACCTCCAGTGAGCTCACCGACGTGGAGTCGCAGCTCTTAGGTGACATGGATGATGCCTGGACCGATTACGTGGAGGTGGCGCAGGGGATTCTGGCACGGGAGGATACCGGTGATGTCACGGAGGGAACGGCGATCACTCTATCGTCAGAGTTGACCCCGGCGTTTCAGCCGGTGGTGGAGATCGGCGCGGATGTGGTCCAGACGAACCGAGAGACTGCGGCGCAGGACCACGAGGAAGCCACGGCGCTGGCGGATTCGGCGCAACGGATACTGGTGTGGCTGGTGATCGGCGCCGTGGTGATCGCCTTGCTACTTGGGTTTTGGCTGGCGGTTTCCATCATCAGGCCGATTAAACGTATCGGTCGTCGGGCACACCAGATCGCCGGCGGGAACATTCACCAGGATCTCCTCGCGATGAAGCGCAGTGACGAGATCGGGCAGTTGTCCGCCGCTTTTGACCGCATGATCGAATCCCTAAGTAGCAAGACGGAGGACCTGGAGCGGATCGCCGGAGGGGATCTGAACTTCCGTGTGGAGGTCACCTCCGATGAAGACATCTTTGGTCAGGCACTGGTGAAGATGCGAACCCAGCTCAACGAGGTGCTTTCCCGGGTAAGCGAGACGGTGGAACAGGTATCGGCCGGAGCGGAAGAGGTAAGTTCCGCCAGTCAGACGCTTTCGGAAGGAGCCACCGAACAGGCCAGTTCCGTTGAACAGATCACCTCCTCCATGGTGGAGCTTTCCAGCCAAGCGCAGCAGAATACCACCAACGCCTCCGGGGCAAACACCCTGGCGCAACAGGCGCGGCAGCAAGCGGAACAGGGTGACGGCCAGATGCAGAAGCTGGTGGAACACATGCGGAACATCGATTCTTCCAGTGAGGAAATCAAAAAGATCATCACGGTCATCGACGATATCGCCTTTCAGATCAACCTACTTGCACTAAACGCTAACGTTGAGGCGGCGCGCGCCGGGCAGCACGGTCGCGGGTTTGCCGTGGTCGCCGATGAGGTACGCAACCTGGCGGTGAGAAGCGCCTCTTCCGTTAAGGAGACCAGCGAGAAGATCGAGGAATCGATCTCGACCATTCAGGCGGGAAACGAGATCGCCGACGAAACCGCCCGACAGTTCCGGGAGATCGTTGGGGGAGTTTCCAAAGTGGCCAACCTGATGGAGGAAATCACCGCCGCCAGTGAGGAACAGTCCACTGGATTGGAGCAGATTAACGGCGCCGTGGAGCAGATCGATCAGGTAACCCAGAGCAATACCGCCAGCGCCGAAGAAACGGCCTCCGCCTCTGAGGAACTGAGCGCCCAGGCTAAGTCGTTGCAATCCCAGACGGAGCAGTTCGTGCTGGATCGGGCCCCCGCCGGCGCATCCGCTGGAGC
>CAYQRW010000036.1:0-4719 GCA_964419735.1 uncultured Spirochaeta sp. | reverse complement strand
TGTCGCTGGAGGACGACGAATTTGATGAGTTCTGAACGTACCAACGCGACAACTACCGCTGAAGTAGCTCCCGAAGAGGAGGATATGACTCGCGACCGCTACCTGTGTTTTACCTTGGGGGAGCAGTCGTTTGCCGTTCCCATCACCGTGGTCCGGGAAATCGTTGAAATGCAGGAGATCACCGCGGTACCACACATGCCGGATTATCTGCGGGGCGTAGTAAATCTCCGCGGCCAGATCATCCCCATTATCGACCTCCGACTCCGGCTGGGGTTGGAGTTCCGGGAGTATGACCGCCGCACGTGCATCGTAATCGTGGCCCATGAGGATAAGCAGGTTGGTCTCGTGGTGGATCGTATGGATGAGGTGGTGCACTTCGACGAGGATCACCGGGAGGCAGCCCCGGACTACCGTGACGAGCACGGAATGCACCGCTTCATCGGCGGTGTCGGAAGACGGGATGATCGCGTGGTAATGCTATTAGAATCGGATACGATTCTGGCACACTCGAAAGTGACCGTGGGGAGCGATGGCTGAATCGCAGGTACTCACCGGCTCGGATTTCCGAAGGATCTCGACCCTGTTGCGTGACCGGGTAGGAATCAGCCTTAGTGACAAGAAGCGCGGATTACTCACCGCGCGCCTGAGTTCAATGATGCGGTCTCTGGGCTACACTTCCTACGGACAACTTGCCGATCAGCTGGAGCAGGACCCTGAAGGGCCGTTGTTCGTGGAGTTGGTGAACCGTCTGTCCACCAACCACACCTACTTTGATCGGGAAACCCGGCACTTCGGGTTCGTAGGGGAGGAACTGGTTCCCCGGTGGGAGCGGGAACTCTCCCAGGGAAACCGGGAGCGCGTACGAATCTGGTCCGCGGCGTGTTCCAGTGGTGAGGAGCCGTACAATATCGCCATGACGATCGCCGATGAGAGCGATACCGTTCGCGCTGCAACGAGAATTCTGGGTACCGATATCGCCGCATCGGCGTTGCGGAAAGCGGAGACAGGCATCTACGGAGAAAAAGAGCTGGCCAAGCTGTCTCCGGCGCGGCGAAGCACTCACTTTCAGACGACCGCCGACGGCGAACGGGTGAATCCCGGCATTCGGGAAATGATCGTCTTTCGTAGGCTCAACTTGGTTCGGGATACCTACCCCTTTCGCAATGCGTTTGATCTCATCTTCTGTCGCAACGTTCTTATCTACTTTGATGAAGATCTCCAGCGGAGCGTGGTGAACGCCATGATGAGATACTTGGCAGTCGGGGGCTATCTGATCGTGGGCCATTCCGAGACACTTGACCGAAGCCTGTTCGGCCTGCAGTACCGTCGGCCGGGCGTCTATGAACGGGTTGGTACAATGCAGGGGGCGGTAGGATGACATCATTTCTGATTGGACTGGCGGCGGGTTGCGGCGGAACCGCCGCGGCAGTGGCGGTGTGGTATTGGCGGCGGTCCGCCGCTACCGGGGGCGACTCTGCTGCACCATTTCCGCCGGCGGCAGCGCTTCTCGACGATGCCGAGCCGAGCTTTGGGGACACTGCAGCTCCTAACGGTGCAATTCCCGCCGCGGCCGCGGCCGCTGTCAAGGAAGGAGCTCAGGCCGGTGTTGAGGCACCGGCTGAGCAACTCCCTGACGACGCCATTGAGGCCGGCGCACCTCCCTCGCTGTACCGAGAGCTGCTGGCCGATTGGTACTGGTCGATGCCGTACGTTCGGAAACTGTTGGGGTTGATTACCGAGAAGACGGAAGCCGCCGCGTTGGGCCTCATCGAGAAGTACCAGGAGGTCCATACCCGGGCCACCGCCGCCGGCGAGGAAGCGCGGAGCGCCCGGACCACCTTGAACGAAGCCGGCGACGGCCAGGGGGTGGACGCCTTGATTAACGCCACCCGTGTTCGGATCGAACGTGAGCGGGAGCGGGCTGGGGAGCTGGCGCGCCTCGGTGAGCGTACCCGGGAGCAAACGCGGGAGAGTGACGAGCTGATCACTCGCGTCAACAGTATCGTCGAAGAGATCGGCGATATCGCCGACCGGAGCAAAGTCATTTCGATCAATCTCGGAATCGAAGCGGCCAAGATCGGGAAGCTCGGGGGGCCGTTCAAGGTGATCGCCGACCAGTTACGCATGCTGAACACCTCCACCGGGGAGGCGAGTCGGCGGGCGGGGGCGCTTATGGACGACTTCGGGGCGTTCCAGACGCGCCTGGTAGACGACTGGCAGCAGACGATCCTGGAGAATGTCTCTGAGGCGGGGGAAAGCGCGCGAATCACCGAGGAGACGATCGAGTCGCTGGTGTCGGCGATTGAGGCGATGAGAGCCGTGTTTGACCGCCTCATCGAGCGCACGATCGCCTCTGAAGGATCGATGGATGAGATTCTTTCTCATTTGCAGTTCCAGGATATTACGCGACAGCAGGTGGAAAACGTTGACGACATTCTGGTGGACTTGGTGGACGAGACCAAGGAACGGATGTCTGGGGAGCTGGATGTGGAACACGCCGATGCGGAGCTGATTGCGCGACTCGAAGAAAAACTAAAACATCGGTTCAAGGTATATGATGAAGAGAGTGTATTGGGAGGAACCTCATGAACGTTCTGAATGTAGATGACTCCACAACGATGCGAAAGATTGTGACGCTTGCGTTGCAGGGAAAGGGTCACACCGTACGCGAAGCGAGTAATGGACAGAAAGCGTTGGACCTGATCAACGACGAGGGAGAGCCTGATCTGATCATCCTGGATATTAACATGCCGGTGATGACCGGCATGGAGTTCCTTGATGCCTACAACGGGAAGAGTGCGATTATCGTACTTACCACGCAGTACCAGGACGATCTTCGGCGGCAGGCGCTTCTCAAAGGGGCCAAGGCGTTTCTCACCAAGCCGTTCCAGAAAGACGATCTGCTGTCGGTCATGCAGGAGATCGGGCTGGAATGACCTCCGCCCCATTCCGTGCGGATGAGCGAAAACTCCCGGCAACCGCGCTCGTCCTCGAAGATGACCCCCTATGGGCGCACATCATCGCGAGCTCGCTGGAGCGCCTGGTAGACACCGTCCACCAGGCAGCTAACCTGCGGGAGGGAACGCGACTGTGGCGCCAGGTCAAACCGGACGTGATCTTCGCGGACGTAGGTTTAGGAAGTGACAACGGCCTTGATTTTATTGAACTGGTGCGGGGTGAAGATTCTCAGGTTCCGTTGCTGCTCATCACCGGTGACACCACGCAGGAGGTGGCGGTTCGGGCGATCAACCTGGGAGTGACCCGCTTCGTCCCCAAGCCGGTAACCGCAGAGCAGCTTACCACTACCGTGGAAGAGGTGCTCTCACGCCACCGCCGTGCCCTCGACCACAGAATACAGGAGAAGTACTTCCAGGCGCTGGTGGAGCTTACCGCTGATATGATTTTCACCCTCAGCGGTGACGGAAGGATACGCTACGCCACCCCTTCGGTGCGAAAGAAGATGGGCGGGGACGGTATTGAGGGAAATGCCATCACGGAGTTTGTCGCCACCGAAGATCGGAGCCGGTGGGATATCGCTTGGAACGAGTCCCTCGAGCATCCCGGCCGCGTGATCGACGTGACGTTACGCGTCTCCGACGCCAATGATCGAGAGCTCTGGCTGGGCGTACGCCTGAGAAATCTTCTCGACAACCCCGACGTGGCCGGGGTGGTACTGAACGCCCGGGACATCACCGATGAGCGGGATACTCAAGAGCGCTTGCGCGCCACGGAGGAACGCCTGCAGAACGCGTTGACCTCCTCCGAGTCGCGGTACCGCGCCCTCTTTGATCTGCTGCCGGTGGGTGTGACCGTTGCCGATGAACGGGGGCAGATTATCGATCGCAATACCGCTGCCCGGAAGTTTCTGGAGCTGAACCACACCAACGAACGTGTTCGCGAGGTGCATCTGGTTGATGACCTGTCAACGCCCGCTGTAGATATGGGCGGTACGCCCATCGCTCCCGATGACCTCCCGGCGTTACGGACCCTGCGCACTGGAGAGACGGTAGTCAATGAAGTAATCGGTCTCCGCAATTCCCTCGGTGAAAAACGGTGGGTCAGCGTAAGCGCCGCGCCCTATGAGCTACCCCACGGCAGAACCGGGGTCGTTGTGGTGTATCCGGACGTTTCTGATCAGATCGCCCGACAGGAAGAACAGTTGTTGCTACTGCATCGCGTAAATTCCACGTCTGCTCAGCTTCAGGTGGTGAACAGTTGGCTGCGGGAAATTGCGCAGCACAATGATCCTTTGGAGCGGATTCCTATGCTCCTGGACCGGCTCCACACTACTTCCATGATCCGTGACCTGGCGCTTTACTCCTACGACAGTGAATCTCGCAGCTTTGGTCTTATCGCGAGTCGTGGCGGAAAGCAGTGGCCCACCCCCTTCAGCCGCGATCGTTTTCCCGAGGGAACCTTTGCGCACCGTCAGATACTGGTTCCTCTGAGGCGCCTAGATGAGGAGCTGCGTACCTCGATCGAGGAGGTCGCGGACAATGATCTCGTGTCTCGTGTGCTGGTAATCCCGATTCGCTCTCCCGACGGGCTGGATGGACTGTTCGTGTGCGACTCGGGAGTTGGGTTTGGACGGGCGGTCCGGGACCTGGCCGGCGCATTGGCGGGAACGATCGGACTCATGATGCAGAAGCACCGGGATGCGTGGGAGCGGGAGCGCACCATCGAGCTTCAGCGCTATAACGAGCAGTTCCGGATGCGGGT
>CAYQRW010000035.1:0-19523 GCA_964419735.1 uncultured Spirochaeta sp. | reverse complement strand
AGGTTTCTCGGACGCCACGGATTGCAGAGTGCCCTGGAGGGGTACCGCGGGTATCCCGCGCATTGTAGTGTAAGTACCAATGAGATCGCCGTTCACGGCATCCCGGGCGAACGCCCGATTTCGCGGGGAGATCTGTTCTCGCTCGACGTGGCCGCGGCAGGGGGTGGCTGGTTCACAGATATGGCGTGGAGTTACCTGATGCCCGGTGCGTCGCGGAGGGCGGAGGATGAGTATTTCCGGGCGTGGCAGGCGTTCAGAGGTCTGTTATCGGCAATCGTTCCTGATATGAGTCTGGCGGATCTGGCACTTACCGCGGAGGATACGGCAGCGCGTCAAGGACTGGCCCCGATTCCCGAGTTTACCGGGCACGGCATTGGTCGCAAGCTGCATGAGACGCCGATTGTGCCGTTTACCTCCGCCGCCCTCACCGGGGCGAGTCGGGCCGACGTGATCCGATTGGTTCCCGGTACGGTGATTAGTGTGGAGCCGGTGTATCGTCCGCTTGTTGGGGTTGAGGCGGGTATCATCCGTGACGACAACGGGTGGTCCTACCGTACCGCTGACGGTGCGCGGACGTACCACTTCGAGCTCACGGTGGTTATTGGCCGACGGGGTTCTACGGTCTTACAGTGGGGTGGCATCGCTTCCGGGAGCGTGCCGGATCACCCCCCGTTCGGGAGGATCGGAACGTAGCCGGCGGAGCGTGAGAAAGGATTGACAACGCGTTCACCTTTCGGCACAGTACCGGCAATCGCCGCCTTAGCTCAGCTGGCCAGAGCACGTGACTTGTAATCTCGGGGTCGTCGGTTCGAATCCGACAGGCGGCTGGTTGACATGCGAGTAAGAGAAATGCTAATTTCCGGCTCGCTTTCGGGGAGTTTCCGGAGCGGTCAAACGGGGCAGACTGTAAATCTGTTGGCTACGCCTTCGCAGGTTCGAATCCTGCACTCCCCAGAGTCCTTCATCAACAGCGGATCGCTGTGAGGTGGAGGACTTTTTTTTGGGTAGTGTGCTATGATGGCGGTGATGTCGACACCTGCCTTCTGGGACAGTGGACTGCGCTTCACATGCACGCAATGTTCCAAATGTTGCCGCCATGATAGCGGCTTTGTATTTCTCTCCGAAGATGACCTGGCGCACTTGTGCGCGCACGTACAGTTGGATCGTGGTGAGTTCATCGAGCGGTACTGCCGATGGGTGCCCTTTGGATCAGACGCCCATCTGTCCCTGACCGAGCAGGCCAACCGCGATTGCGTGTTCTGGAAGGATGGAGGCTGCTCCGTGTATGCGGCGCGGCCGCTGCAGTGCCGGACGTATCCCTTCTGGAGTACGATTGTGGATGAGGTATCGCATTGGGATGAAGAGGCGCGGGAGTGTCCGGGGATCGGGATCGGCCCTGCGCGGAGTGCAGCCGAAATCGCGTCGGCCGTGACATCACGCAGGTTGCAGCCACCGCTGCTGCGGAGTTCGCACAACGAGAAACGCGGAGATACGAAATGAAGTTCACTGTGTGGGGAGCACGCGGATCGCACCCGATGCCCTTGTCTCCGGATGCGGTCCGCAGCAAAATTTCCACCGTTGTCCAACGGATCAGGCCCAGTGATCTGGCTACCCCTGCAAGCCGCGAGCGATTTCTCGCGTCATTGCCACAGTGGTTGTTTGGAACCAGTGGAGGAAACACGGCGTGTGTACAGCTGGAACTGGACGACACCCGGCAGATTATCTTTGATGCCGGCAGCGGTATCGTGAACTTGGCTTCGGCTCAGGCCCGGCGGGAGCCGTCTCCCACTGAGTATCATATCTTTTTCACGCATTTCCACTACGATCACGTGCAGGGGCTACCGTTTTTTGGGCATGCCTACAACCCGAACGTCACGATGCATTTCTACAGTCCCCTGGAGAATCTCCAGGAGATACTCTCACACCATATGCAGCATCCCTATTTCCCGATCACCATGGAAGATAAGATGACGCCGAAGATGGTGTTCCACCACCTGACGGAGCCGGTGATGGAGCTATTCGGTGCTACCATCCGGTGGCGCGAGCTCAACCATCCCGGTCGCGCGTTTGGCTATCGTGTAGAGCACGGGGGAAAGTCGTTTGGATACGTAACCGATGTAGAACTGCAGGAACGGGATTTTGAGAAGAGCGCGGAGAACGCGCGATTTTTCTCCGGTCTGGACGTGATGATTTTGGACGCGCAGTATACGTTGGATGAAGCGATCGATAAGTACAATTGGGGGCATTCGTCTTTCAGCCTGGGAGTGGACTTTGCAGTTGCCTGGGGAACGGACCGCCTTTTTTTGTTTCACCATGAACCGCAATACTCTGATAAGAAGCTGGAGCAGAACGCTACCTCCGCTCGTTGGTACGCGCACCGTGTGGGGGGAACTGATTTGTGTATCGATCTTGCCCGGGAGGGCGTGACGATCGATGTCTGAGGAGTCGATCGATCGAGTTGAGCTCACCGAGTTGGAGGAAGCCGACCTGTATGTCATGCTTCGTCGTCACGATCGGGAGCTAACGGAACGCCTGGAGAGCGTCCGGGATCGCTTGGAGCGCTATCTGTATCAGCGCATGTCGATTGCTGAAATGGAAGCGCTGGAGGCGCGGATTGCGGAGTAACATGATATCAAAAGTTGAGCGGTTCCAAAGGTGAAAATGTCTCTGTTTCGTGATATCTACCGACATAGAAGGAATATGTTGACACCGCATCGACCGCATCGTATCCGTCTCTTCGTATCGCTGGTGCTGGTGTTGGTGTTTGGTACTCCCGTCTTTGGCGAGTCCGACCCGCTTACGGGGCTCCAAGGCTCACTCTGGTTCCCACGGGGATTAGGTACCACGCTGATTTCCCCGCGCCTACGAGCGCACCCGGTGGGAGTTCTTTCACTGCCTCATCTGTCATCGGATACACGGATTGCCGTGCTCGGTGGGTCCGCCGGAGGCGTTCCGGGGGACGGAAGCGTTGGAGGGGCGTTTGGGCTCACCGTACCGGGGCGGCGGATCGTATGGACCGGCGCTGCGGGAATCTCTGGAGACGGTGAAGGCACGCTCGGGCGGGGCACGTTGGGGCTGGCCCGTCCACTGGGGGCGCGTCTCGCGGCGGGGGCTTCCGTGAGCCTGGATCTAGCCGGTGGTAACGGGGATCTCGCCGTGGGCGCTGGAATAGATCTGGGGGCGCGCTATCGATTGGGCGCCTTGGGTGATTTTTCTCGAGTAGAGGCGCACGCGGCGCTGCTGAATATCGGCAATTCCGTCGCGCGTGATCCCTTTGAAAGCTTCAACGCACCATTTACTCCGCTGGTCGGCATGAGATCCCGGGTGGTGGACGGAGCGGATGTAGATATCGACGCTGCCGCAACGCTCCGGCTGGAGCGCTTCCAGAGCCTCTGGGCCGGTGGTGCCGTGAATGTTCGCTTTTCTCGGGGATTGAACGTAGCATTGGGTGTCGATTTGCCGCTGGACGGTCGCCGGGTACCACTGTGGCCCGGAGTGAGCTTGAGCTTTCGGATACCCGCCGGCACCGATCGGACGGATATCGCGGTGGCGGCGCAGCCGGCCACCGATGGTTCCGTACTGGTGTCCGGAGATTTCCTGACTTCCTTTCCCTCAAGTGACGTTGAACCGCCGCTGTTAGAAGTAGGGATGGTGTCTCCAGTAGCGCAGCCGATACAACGGTACGGAGGGTCGGGAGAAACCGGTGCCTCCGCGGTGGATGGCGGCTTGAGGAGTGTGGGCCTTGCCCCGAGTGCCGGGCAGGAGCAGTTGGTACTGCGGATTTTTGGTGAGGATAATCGCGCTATCGGGCGGCTCTCAGCGCTGGCTGTGTCTCCCAGTGGCGAGGTGCTTCGGGAGTGGAACTTTGAGCCGGTGGGGGAACCGGTGATTGAGGGGGATATGGCCGCTCGGCTTACCTCTGATCTTGCTCACCGCAGTTTTGGGAGTACCGTGGTCTGGGATATCGGTGACATCCCTCGAGACGGGCGATACCGGCTACAGGTAGTGGCTGAAGATGCCGCCGGTAATGAAACGCGTTCCGCAGATTTGGGCGTGGTGGTGGATCGCACTCCACCCGACATTTCGGTGGAAGTCGCTCGGGATGGCGCAGCTGCAGGGGCAGGCAACGGCACACCGATCGAACTGGATCCTGATACCCCGATGACGGTTCGGGTCTTCTATGATGATGCGGAGCTGGTAGATGTGGACGTGGTGGATGAAGCCAATCGACCGGTGTTCCGGCTGGACGCGTACCCGGATATGGCCGGGGGAGATGCGTTGGAAGCGGAGTGGTCTGGTCAAAACGTCTCCGGAGATCCCGTTCGCGACGGGCTCTATCGGTTTCGGGTGCGCGGAGAGGACGAGTACGGCAATAGCGTGACCACCTTCAGTCCCGAGGTTCTGGTTCAGCGGGCATCCCCCGTGTTTCGGATTGGTATCGACCGCGCCACGGTTTCGGCCCAAGGGGATGCTCCTGCACTTAAGGCGATACCGGAATTGCGCCCGTTGCCGGGACTTCGGGAATGGACGATCGCCTTGGTGGATGAAGATGCTCCCGTCGCCGATGAGGTAGTACGCAGCTGGTCTGGAATCGATCTCCCCCCCGCCGCGCTTTCGCTGAGCGGTACCGACTTCCCCGTCGATGGTCGGTACTATCTGTCGGGGTCTGCACGTTACGCCAATGGAAGGGTCGTGGAAGAGCGGACCGACTCGTTCGTCGTTGATCGTGTGCCCCCGGAGATCAATATCGGCTTGTCGGAAATTGCGGTGATGCCTACCGACAACCGACGGCTGGTGGTATTTGTGGAAGGTGATGGTACCGCCCGCGAGGGACGCCTCAAGCTTCGCGGAGAGGATCTCCTGCGGGAAGCTCGCGAGGAAATCGTTCTCCAACAGTTTGATCGCCTGCCGGATGAGTTCGAGTGGTCCCTCGTGCTTCCCGATGGAACGTTCCTGGAGCCGGGTCTATACGAATTATGGCTGGAAGGTGAAGACCGTGCCGGCAACGTGGGGCGATCACCGGTGCGACGGTTCGAGCTCGTGCCGCGCCTGGAAGGCGCGGAGATCACTCCGCAGACCACGATCTTTAGTCCCGTGGCGGAGCGTGGCGACGCGACGGTGGCGTACGCCTTACGGGGTCCGGCGGATGCGGATCGGGGTGAATTCACCGTAACCTTTCGGTCCAGGAGCGCGACGCGGCGGATCTCCGGCTCGTTGCCGCTGCCCGGCCGGCTGAGGTGGGACGGTCGCGATGATCAGGGGGTACCGTTTCCCGATGGAGAGGTGACGGCGGACCTGACAATTACCGTTCCGGACCGCGGAGAAATAGTGGCGTCAGCGGCGCCGATCGAAATTGATACCACCCCGCCCGAGATATTCTTGGAGCGGATCGGCCCCGAATACGTGTCTCCCGATGGGGATGGCGTGCAGGAACAGGTGCAGCTTCGTGGTGAATACGGTGATGCCGTCACGGGAAGTATCGTTGTTCGGGAGGATGCCTCCGGTAGTGTGGTTCGGCGCATGTCACAGCCGATCACCCCCGAGGTGGCCGGTGGGGCCGTGACGATGGGAATTGAACCGCGCGCGGCGGATGGCTCCGTACTTCCTGACGGGCGGTATCTCATTGAGGCGGAGGCGGTGGACGCCGCCGGTAATCGCGCTACCAGCAATCAGGTGAGCGTAAGAATCGACACACGGCCGGTGGGGGGCTTTCTCCGCGTGTCTTCCGGGGCGATTTCGCCCAACGGAAATGGAGTTGCCGATTCACTGGTGATTCAACCGGTGGTTCCCGACGTTGAGGGTTTGCTCGATTGGAAAATCTCGGTATATCCCGTCGGTGCAGATGATCAGCCCGTATTGGCGCGCGAGGGCAGTGGTCCCGTGCTTCCGGAACGGATCGAGTGGCCCGGTGAAGCTACGCCGGAGATCTCCGACGGTGACTACGAAGCGCGGCTGCGGGGCCGATATCGACACGGTCCTGTGCTCGATATTACCTCGCCAACGGTCTCCGTCGACACAACCGCCCCCGACGTATCCGTCACGGTGGCTCCTCAACCGTTCTCTCCGGATGGAGATGGACGGGACGACACCGTGGCGTTTGATTTCTCGGTGGAGGATGTTTCATCGATAGAGTACTGGATCTTGGAAATCTTCGATCCCACGGGGGAGTTCTTCTACGATGTTGGTGGCCGTGGGTCTGTGCCGGGTCGCGTCGTGTGGGATGGGCGCGCGCGCAATGGAGAGCGCGTGGTATCCGCCGAGCAGTACCCCTGGCGTCTGGAGGTTGCCGATGAGTTGGGCAACATCACCGTGGTGGAGGATGAGCTTTCGGTGGACGTCCTGGTGGAGCCGTTTGAAGACGGCTATCGTATCCAAATTCCCAGTATCACCTTCCCCGGAAATTCGGCGCAGTTGATCCTGGACTCCAGTGATCCCCGGGGAGCGCAAAACCGTCAGGTCCTGGACCGGCTGGTAGAGATCTTGGAGCGATTCCCGGAATACTCGATTATGGTCGAGGGGCATGCGGTCAATTTGAGTGGTACTGAGCGAGAAGAAGCGGAAGAATTGGTGCCGTTGTCCCGACGGCGAGCACAAGCGGTACAGGAGGCGTTAATTGAACGGGGTGTGGCGGAGCGGCTGTTGTCCGCCCGAGGTAGAGGAGGGAGAGCACCGCTGGTACCCCACAGTGACGAACTGAATCGCTGGAAGAACCGTCGAGTCGACTTCATTCTGCAGCGCTGAAGATGAAAGTATCGCGTGAGACCCTGCAGCAGATCCGTGAGAAAACCGACATGGTAGAACTGGTAAACAGTTACACCCACTTGGAACGACGGGGAAACCGCTGGTGGGGACTGAGCCCGTTCAAGCCGGAGAAGACCCCCTCCTTTTCGGTGAAACCGGAAGACGGGTTTTACTACTGTTTTGCGACCAATCAGGGTGGCGACGTGTTTCGGTTCATTAGTGAGATGGAGGGGCTTACCTTTCCGGAGGCGGTGGAGTATCTGGCGGAACGGGCCGGAATTACCGTCGAATCGGGGGGAGGCCCGTCTCCCGAAGACCAGGAGCGTAACGCACTCTTAGAACTGTACGATCGTGTCACCGGCTCGTTCCACTATCTGTTAACCTCGGATTCCCGGGGACAGGGCGCGTTACAGTATGCGCGGGAACGGGGAATCACCGATGAGACGATCGCGGCGTTCCGACTAGGCTATGCGCCGGACAATGGTCGCTGGTTGTTCCAGTTCTTACGGAGCAAGGCGTACAGCGAAGATTTCTTGCGGAGGAGTGGCCTGTTTTCGAGCAAGGGAAACGGCTTCACCTTGTTTCGAAACCGGCTGATGTTTCCCATCGGTGACGAACGGGAACGGATCGTGGCGTTTGGCGGCAGAGCGCTCAGTGAGCAGGAGCGCGCCAAGTACATTAACAGCCCGGAAACTGTCATCTATGCCAAGAAGCGTACCCTCTATGGCCTGAACAACGCCCTCCCGGAACTCCGAAAGACGCGGCGGGCGTATATTGGCGAAGGCTATCTGGATGTGATCGCCATGCATCAGTCCGGCGTATCGAACACGGTGGCGCCTTTGGGAACCGCCTTTACCGCGGAACAGGCAAAACTGCTGAAGCGGTGGGTCGATGAAGTGGTGCTCGTGTTCGATGCGGATTCGGCGGGACTGAATGCGTCGTTCAAGGCGGCGATCGTGGCAGAGCAGGCGGGCCTGGGCTGTTTCGCCGTGCAGGTGCCCTCAGGCAAGGATCCGGATGATCTGTACCGCGAATCCGGGGCGCACGCGGTTCAGGATCTGGTTGCAGACCCGCAACCGGTGTTGGATTTCATGCTCGCGGCTCTTTCCGATACGTTGCGCAACGATACGGGTATGAACAGGGAGTTGCTGTTGCAAAGGATTTTCCCGTATATTACTATCATTAGTTCCGAGGTGCGCCGAGAAGGGGCTATCGATGCGCTCAGTGACCTTCTGGGTGTATCTGTCCACGCTGTGCAAGCGGACTTTGAACGATGGCGGAGAGGAGAGCAGCCACAGCGAGTAGAACAAAGGCCGGCCGATCACACCCACAGTACTATAGGTCGCGACGTTGCGCTCATGCTCGCCACCGCGCAGGATGGCGGGCTGTTTGCGTATTTGCGGGCGCGTTTGAGTTCTGATCAGTTACAGGATCGGCTTGCGCGGCATCTGTTCCTGCTTATGGAAGATGCGTATCGCCATGATGAGCCGCTTCCCCGCGGTCTAATCGACCGGCTTACTGATGAATCGGTTCGAAACAGTGTTCTGGAACGACTCACATCCGGCGAATTTACCGGATGGAAGCAACAAGATGTTGATCGGGCGGTGAAATTGATACGAATTCGGGCGTTGGAGGCGGAAGCGCACCAGGTTGAAGTGGAATTGCGGCGGTTGTCGGACTCCGATGGACGGACGTTACGGGAATTGCTTGAGAAGAAAATGGCGATTGATCAAGAACTCGGGAATCTGAAGGTGAGGGCTGATGACTGATTTGCAGAATGATCCTGCAATCGCGCGACTAATAGACTATGCAAAATCGAAGACGACGATTAGTTACGACGAGCTTCAGGATTTTCTTCCGGAAGCTATTGTCAATTCGAACCAGATCGAGGACGTCCTGAGCCTCCTGGCAAAACACAACGTGGTTCTCGAAGAAGCCAGCGACGACGATACCGAGGATTCCGATCGCCGTAATGAAGACGGTGAGATCGAGGATTCCGATGACTCGGACGACAGCGAAGGGGAGGATTCCGCCCCCGGCCAGTTGCCGGAAGCGGTGGCGGCCCTGACCACTGATCGAACCAAACGCGTAATTGTTGGTGACAAAGAGGCGGCGGTAGACGATCCGATTCGTCTGTACCTCCGAGAGATCGGAAAGGAAAACCTTCTTACTGCCGAGCAGGAAGTAGAGCTCTCTAAACAGATGGAAGAGGGCGAGTACATCATCAAGGATGTGATCCGCGGCAGTGGCATGGTTATTCCCGAGTTCTCCGACCTCGCGGAGCGGACGTTTCGCAAAGAGGATCCCCGGGAACTGGGGCTTTCGAAGAAGGAGATCTCCGAGTATCTCGCGGAACGACGTCGTCTGAACCAGTTCTATCGGGAGTCTCTCAAGGAACTGCTTCCCGAACTCCGTTCATACATGGATCAGAAGCTGCGGACCTATGAGAAGGGCATCGACATCTTGGATGACAAGCAGCTTGCGCAGAAGCGAAGCAAGCTGCTTGCCAAACTGAATGAGGTTGACCTTCACCAGGATGAAATTCTGCGCTTCAGTGAGCGATTCTCTCGCGCTGCCAAGCAAATACATCGCCACCGTGACGAACAGAGCCGCGTTGAGAAGCGATTGCGAGTTTCTAGTCTGCGCGAACTTCGGGCGTTGGGTCGCGGTTTGGCGGTGGGATCCCGGCGCGAGGAGATTGAAGAGAATCTCGGCTTGTCGGCGGACCAGATAAAGGAAAAGATTCGCCACATTCAGGTCACGGAAAAGAAGCTCCGTGAGCTGGAATACCGCTTCGAGAATACCATTGATGACATCCTCGAGATGTCCGGTGAAATTGAGCGCGGACGCGTGATGATGCAGACTGCCAAGGATCGGTTGATTCAGGCCAACCTGAGATTGGTTGTCAGTATTGCAAAAAAATATACCAACCGCGGGCTGCATTTCTTTGACCTGGTGCAAGAGGGCAATATCGGCCTGATTAAAGCGGTCGAGAAGTTTGAGTATCGTAAAGGATACAAGTTCTCTACCTACGCCACCTGGTGGATCCGGCAGGCGATCACCCGCTCAATCTCCGATCAGGCGCGGACGATTCGCGTGCCGGTACACATGATCGAACAGATCAATAAGGTGGTGCGTGAGTCGCGGCAGCTTATGCAAGTCTTAGGGCGCGAGCCCAGCGACGAAGAGGTAGCGGAGCGCCTTGGATGGAATGTGGCCCGCGTAAAATCGGTAAAGAGTGTTGCCCGGGAGCCGATTTCTTTAGAGACACCGATCGGTGAAGAAGAAGATTCCCTGTTGGGTGACTTCATCGAGGACAAAGAAGTAGAGAACCCGGCGCATCAGACCGCATTTACCCTGCTGCAAGAGCAGCTCAAGAGTGTGCTCGACACCTTGCCGCCGCGGGAGCAGGAAGTATTGAAAATGAGATTCGGATTGGAAGACGGCTACTCCCTGACCCTTGAGGAAGTGGGGCTCTATTTCAACGTCACCCGTGAGCGAATCCGGCAGATTGAAGCAAAGGCGTTGCGTAGGTTGCGTCATCCAAAGCGGAGCCGACGGCTCAAAGATTATCTCGATAGCTGAGAGGTACTGTAATACGATGATTCAGGACACAATTGAAAAGCTGAAGGTTCTCCAGGACATTCTCTCGGACAAGTTCACCATTCAGCGTGAAATCGAAGAGCTTCCGCGGACGTTGGCAACCAAGAAAGAACTGGTGAGCCGTCTAAAGAAATCGTTCGTTGAGAAGAACGAAAAGTACGAGGAAACCAGGAAACGGGTTGCCGAGTTACGTGTTCGGCTTCAGGAAGCGGAATCGGATCGTGAGAAGTACGAGTCGCAAATGGATCAGATTACCACGGCTCGTGAGTACGATGCGCTGGAAAAAGAGATTCGCGATGCCTCCGAGCGGGAACAGCAGTTCCGGCGGGAGCTACAACGGGAAGAGAAGGATCTCGAGGAACAGCGGCAGCGCCTGGAGCGAGAAGAGGCTATGATCAAGTCTCAGGAAGAAGAGCTCGAGGAAGAACGTGCCAAGATCGATAGCGAAACGAGTGAGCGTAAGAATCGTCTGGGTGAACTCGAAGAGCGGGAGAAAGAGACGGTTCCCGGTCTAGACGAGGAATTGTTGTTCAAGTTTGAGCGCATTATCCGGAGCAAAGAAGGCGAAGGCATCGTGCCGATTCGTAATGGCGTATGTACCGGCTGCCAGATGATTCTGCCTAACCAGTTTGTCAACGACGTGCGGGCTGCCGAGCATATTCTGTTCTGCCCCTATTGCTCCAAGGTCGTCTTCTATGCCGAGGATGACGTTGATGCCGATGACGTCGGTTTCTCCGATTCAGACGAAGAAGGGCTGGCGGATCTCGTCGATGATGACTTTGATGAAGATCTCTTTGAAGAAGAGGCGCTCATCGGACTTACCGACGAAGACGAAATTACCCCTGAAGAGCAGGCGGAAATCTCCGGCGATGATGACGAAGACGAGTCCGAGGAGGATGACGAAGTCCTCGACGATGATGACAGCGACGATTCGCTCGGAGAAGAAGAGTCTGAATACAGTGACGGTGACGAGGAAGAACTGGAAGATTGATCATAATTTGACATAGGGCCGGCACGAGCACGGAGGAGTCTGGTTACCGCTTGGCCGTAACGGCGGAGAGGAAAGTCCGGACTCCGGAGAGCGCGGCACCGGGTAACGCCCGGCTGCAGGCACGTACGTGCCTGTACGAGACAGTGCCACAGAAACCAGACCGCCGGCGGCACCATTGGTGCGGTCGGTAAGGGTGAAACGGTGGGGTAAGAGCCCACCGGCCCGTCGGCAACGGCGGGCGTCATGGTAAACCTTGCCGGGAGCAAAACCAAGCAGCAGAGGGGTTGCTCGCCCTTATCTCTGCGGGTAGGTTGCTGGAGCCGGTTGGAAACAGGCGGTGTAGATAGATGGTGACCCAAGACAGAATCCGGCTTATCGGCTCCTCTTTGCGCGCGTCCGCCCTATGAAGATTCCCGAATCGCGTTATTCGACCTCCCGTCACACCGGGATACGACGTCTGGTGATTGTGATAGCGGTCGCCATCGGCGCGGGAGCATTGGTGGCGGGGATTATCCTGGTAGTTCGATTTCGAGCGCCGATTTTCGCCATTGGACAGACGGAACGTCCGCAGGATGCAATCGAGTTGTGGAACGCACAACAGTATTCCCAGGTCGTAGCGGTTACTACTGACCAATTGGCCCAATATCCGTTGGATCCGACCGCTCTCAGTCTCCGCGGGTTCTCTCACTTCTATCTCGCGATGGAAGAAGTGGAAGGTGAGCGGCGAGACCGCTATCTGGAAGACTCGGTCCGCGACCTGCGGAGGGTGCTCCTACTACCAGACGTGGATCTTGCGCCGCAGATCTACTACATTCTGGGAAAGGCATCGTTTCAACGGGGGGAGTTCTTCTACGACACCGCGATTGAGGCGTTGGAGCGTGCTCGCACCTTAGGTGTGGAACGCTTGGATCTCCTGGAATATTTGGCGCTCGCGTCCCGGGATGTGGGGCGCGCCCCGGAGGCGATCGAGTACTTTCGCGAGGCAATAGAAGTCGGGGATGAGCACGTCCACCGCGTTGTCTTGGCGGATCTCCTGATCGAGGAGCAGCAGTATGACGCGGCAAACGAGCTCTTGCGTCTGGTTGTACGGCGCAGCGAGGACTCTACCGTTGTCCAGGATGCTCTGCTATCCTTAGGTGCGTCGCTGCGGATCCAGGAGCGATTTGATGAAGCGCTCCAAGTATACAACGACACGCTGGATATAAACGATTCCTCAGCTGAGGCACACTACGGAATCGGTGAAGTATATCTGGCACAAGGTGAACCGGATCGTGCTCGGTTTGAGTGGCGGGAGGCGGTCCGGCTCAATCCGAACCATATTGAATCTTTGCAGCGTTTACAGGAATATTAGACCGAGTACCTGGGAGGGACACACTACATGGGCGGAACATCGTTTTTGAGCGCCTTTTCATCGGATATTGGCATCGATCTGGGGACATGCAACACTCTCGTCTACATTCGGGGAAAGGGAATCGTCGCCAGTGAGCCATCGGTGGTTGCGGTGGAGCGGGGAACAAAGAAAGTGGTTGCCGTTGGAGAAGAAGCGAAACGAATGCTCTGGAAGACTCCAGGAGATATTATCGCGATTCGTCCACTGAGAGACGGCGTCATCGCTGACCTGGAAACGACCGAGAAGATGATTCGGTACTTCATTTCCAAAGTGCTCCAGCGACGGTGGTTTGTGAAGCCGCGGATGGTCATCGGAGTTCCGTCGTGTATTACCGACGTGGAGAAACGGGCGGTGATCGAGAGCGCGGAAAAAGCGGGAGCTCGGGAGGTTCGGGTTATCGAGGAATCTCTCGCCGCGGCGATCGGAGCGAACATTCCCATCTTCGAGCCTGCAGGCCATATGGTGTGCGATATTGGTGGAGGAACCAGCGAGATTTCGGTGATCTCCCTGGGAGGTATGGTGGTCACCAACGCTATCCGTCTGGGTGGTGACGAGTTTGATGAGGCGATCATTAAGCACGTACGTACGGTGCACAACCTGATTGTCGGAGAAGGAACGGCGGAGGAGCTCAAGAAGCGCATTGGAAACGCCACTGCCGACAAGAAGATCGAAAAAATGGAAGTTAAGGGGACCGACGCCATTACCGGGTTGCCCCGGCGCCTCGAAATCGACAGTGTGGAAGTACGGGACGCCTTGCAGGAGCCGATCACCGCAATCATTGAAGAGATCAAACGTACCCTCGGTCAGACTCCCCCTGAACTGGCGGCGGATATCGTAGAGCGCGGAATCGTGCTCACCGGCGGGGGCTCACTCCTTAAGGGACTGGACACGCTGATTGCCAATGAGACCGGAGTACCGGTATTCCTCGCCGAAGACCCCATGAATTGCGTCGCACTCGGTGCCGGCATGTACTTCGAATATGAAAAGGGCATCCGTCACGAAAACAACATCTACAAAAACCTGTAGCCCATGACTGCGAGACGGCGAACCCTCCTGACGACGGTTGCGCTGATCCTGGTGGGGACGATTACGGCACTGACCGGGGGGGCTTCGGGGCGAGTGCGGCCTGATGAGACGGTTCGAGGTGTCTTTGCAGGTCTGCAACAGGGCCTATCCGCAATCGGGCAGACGGTGGGGAATACGGTCCGCTCGGTTGGCGAGCTTCGTCGTCTCCGAGCCGACTACGAAGCTCTCCTAGATGATTTGGAACAGTACGAGCGCCTCGAGGGCACCGTGGGCGCGTTAGAGCGGGAAAATGATCGTCTCCGGGAACAGCTGGAGTTCGCCGCCCGCACGGATGAGTCCGCGTTGGCTGCTCAGATCATCGCCCGCGAGAGTTCAACCGGGTTCTTTTCCTCGTTTACGATCAATCGTGGCGAACGGCATGGAGTAGAAGTCAATCAGGCGGTCATCGCCTTTGTCGGTGGCGAAGAAGGACTCGTGGGGAGAGTGGACGAAGTATCCGGGGGTACCGCCGTGATCGTCCCCGTATTTGCTCCCGGTTCCTATATCGGTGCTCGTTTAGAGCGCTCGCGGCATGTGGGGCTACTGCAAGGTTCGGGAGTTTCTGCCGACGCCTTGGCGATGCAGTACGTTCCGCGGGATGCGCGCAACGAGATCAGGTATGGAGACCTGGTCATCACGTCCGGACTCAATTCGATCTTTCCGCCGGAAATCCCGATCGGACGCGTGCTTCGAGTGTCCGCACCGTCCTGGGATACCTCCCTGGTCATTGAAGTGGAACCGGTAGTTGATTTTTCGCGTCTCGAATACGTCTTCCTCCTAAACGCCGGCAGAGGCCGGCGGGGAACACCTTAGTATGGTTTCGTTTGTGCTGAGCGGTGTGGCGGCTCTGTTTGCAGTGCTCCAGACCACCTGGTTTGCCGGGTGGACGGTGGCCGGAGCTCGCCCGGATCTTGTACTTATCGTGCTCACCGTCTCTGCCCACCACACCGGCGTTCAGCGCGGGCAGATTTCCGGATTCCTGGTGGGTGCGGTTGAGGATATTCTAAGTATCGCTCCGCTGGGGTTTCATGCGGTGCTGCGACTTGCTCATGCAGCGGTGGCGGGGCTCTCCAACGGTGCGGTGCAGGCGGACACCTGGCTTACTCCGATGCTACTGGTAGGGCTTGCCAGCGCTGTCAAGCAAATCACCGCTGTGCTCTTCTCGCATCTAATCGGAGCGGAAGAGATCGTTTCTACGGTGTTCTCCATTCCTACTGCGGTGGAACTCGGCTTCAATATCTTGATCGCTCCCTTCGGTTTTTGGGCACTGAAACCGGTGATCCGGCGCTTCTCCCGCACAGGTGGATTTTCGTGAGCCCCTTGGAGCGGCGATCCGTGGTCTCCACCCGGCGGGTTGTGGGGCTGGCAGTCCTGATTAGCGCGGTGTTTCTGAGCTATCTCGTGCACCTCTTCGAAATGCAGGTGCTTGACGGGTATATCTATTTGAATCGCGCCCGCCAGACCGCCTTGCGGAGCGAACCGGTGTTTGCCCAGCGCGGCCAGATTTTTGACCGGAATATGGAAACGCTGTTGGCCACCAACCGGAACTCATTTGCACTGACTATCGTGCCTGGGGAAGTACCGCTGGGACGGCTCCGCGAGACGGTATCGGAAATCGCTCAACTCATCGACGGCGATGAAGGAGCGATGCAGGAACGGTTGAGCCGCCGGCGGGGAGGGAGCTTCCAGGCGGTTGAGATCGTTGCCGGACTGTCCTTGGAAGAGCTCACGCAGGTTGCTGAGCAAATTGACCGGTTTCCCGGCGTGTCCTGGTATACCAAGCCGGAGCGTTCCTATCCTGCGGGCGAACTCACGAGCCACGTGGTGGGGTATGTGGGAGAGATCACCCCACAAGAATTGCAGGTACTCTTTAATGAAGGCTACTCCTCAGCCAGTGTGCTCGGTAAGTCCGGAGTAGAACAGCGCTATGATCAGCTCTTGCGGGGTCAGGACGGGCGCCGCTTTCGTACCGTTGACGCCCGGGGCCGCCGCGTCGGCGAAGACGAAGAACTGATCTCCCCCGAACAAGGCCAGAATTTGGTGCTTACGATCGATTATGATCTGCAGCAGCTTGCCCAGGAGGCGCTGGGGCCACGAATCGGATCGGTCGTGGCGCTCCGCCCCGCTACCGGTGAAGTACTTGCCATGGTGAACTATCCGCGGTTTGACCCTCAGCAGTTTAGCGGTGCCCAGGGGCAGGAATCTTTTCAGGACTTAACTCGTGATGCACGCTCTCCCTTCTTCAATCGCGCAATTCAGTCTCTCTCGGCACCGGCTTCCACCTTCAAAATTCTGATGACCGCCGCGATTCTTGAGGAGGGTGCGTTTCCTCCGGAAGAAGAGATTAACTGCAACGGGCAGTTCGCCTATGGGAATCGCGTCTTCAACGATTGGCTGGAACAGGGTCACGGCCCGCTCAATCTTTCCCAAGCACTGGCGCAGTCTTGTAATGTGTACTACTGGACGATGGGCGCTAACCACGTCACCGTCGATCAGATCATCGACTATTCCGCACGGATGGGATTGGGGCAGCCCACCGGAATAGACTTGCCGGGCGAAGTGAGCGGGCTGGTTCCGTCGCCGGCATGGAAAGAGCAGACGTTGAATGCGCGCTGGGTTGGGGGGGACACCGTCAATATGTCGATCGGTGAGGGGTATCTTCAGGTGACCCCGATTCAAATGGCAAATGTTGTTGCTTCCATCGTCAACGATGGTCGAACCTATCGACCGCATCTGCTGAAGGAGGTGCGCGATCCCGTAACCGGAGCAGTGGTGCAGCGTACTGAGCCGGAGATCGTGCGCGAAACCGGCATCAGTCGGCAGACGCTCGGGGAAGTGCGGGAGGCGATGCGAGGTGTCATAACTGAGGGTACCGCCAACGTGGTCATTACCACGGATGCGGTAGACTCCGCAGGTAAAACCGGCACCGGTCAGGTGGGCAGCGATACGAATTGGACCAGCTGGTTCGTAGCCTATGCTCCCTACGGGGAGGATGTACCCGCTGAGGATCAAATCGTACTCGCGGTTATGGTAGATGCGATGAATGAGTGGGAATGGTGGGCGCCGAAGGCTGCAAACATCATCCTCCACGGCTACTTTGAAGATCTTTCCTTTGAGGAAGCGGTTATTGACCTGAGACGAGGACCACGACCACTATGGTACATGTGAGGAAGCCAACATGATCAAGTCACGGTCGATTTTCGAGATTGACCTCTATGTGGTGATATCCACCGTTTCCCTATTAGTTGTGGGTGTGCTCTTCGTGTTTTCCAGCGGCGTCACCGCAGATGGGCAGGTGGTCAGTAATGAGTACATCCGTCAGATAGTGTGGGGCGTCACCGGAATCGTGTTGATGCTCCTCATGACGTTCGTGGACTACCGGGTGTTGTACCGTCCGGCGGTGGTAATCTTTGGTGCGATTCTGGTGGTGCTGATCTTCACCCTGCTCTTTGGTCAAGTGGTCAACGGGTCCCGCAGCTGGATCGGGATCGGTAACCTCGGGGGGCAGCCCTCAGAGTTTGCGAAAATCGCTCTGATCATTCTCCTGGCGCGCTACTTCGGCGACGCGCCGGACCGCGGCCGGACACTGATAGGATTTGCGGGTGCAGTCCTCATCACGCTGATTCCTACGCTTCTGGTGCTGGTGCAGCCGGATCTCGGTACTGCCGTCGTCTATCTGCCGATTTTCTTGGTGATCGCCTATGCCGCCGGCGCAGACTTACGGATGGTCGGGTTCGTGCTGGGACTGGGGGTGTTTACGATTCTGTTCACCGTACTACCGGTGTGGGAGGAGTATCTGTCCGACCGCTCTCTTCCACTCGTCCAGATTCTGAATGATTCCGATACGATTCTGGCTCTTCTGTCTGGATTATCGGTGGCAGCGGCTCTTTCGGGAATTGGATATTGGTTCACACGACGTATGATGTTCTTTTGGATCGTCTACGGCTTGCTCGTTTTGATTTTGTCGGTGCCCATGGCGTTTATCGCGCGGTCTGTATTGCAGGAGTATCAGGTAATGCGGCTGATCGTTTTCGTCGATCCCTATGTAGATCCGCGGGGTGCCGGATGGAACATCATCCAGTCCGTGACAGCCGTAGGCTCAGGAGGACCGTTTGGAAAAGGGTTCCTCCAAGGGACGCAGAGCCACTACCAGTATCTCCCCGAGCAGAGTACAGACTTCATCTTTTCCATCTTGGCTGAGGAGTGGGGGTTCTTGGGAGTCCTGGCCGTGTTCACCCTATTTGGCGTAATCTTTGGAAGATCTTTGTACATCATGGTTTCGGCAAAGGACCGTTTCGCGGCGTTGTTGGTTGCGGGGGTCATCGGAATGCTCGTCGTTCACCTGGTGATTAACGTGGGGATGGCGGTTGGGGTTATGCCGATCATGGGCATTCCCCTGTTCCTTCTTTCCTATGGGGGATCATCGTTATGGACTGCGCTCATCGCAATCGGCATCGTCATGAGTGTGTACCAGCACCGCTATCAGTATTAGTAGAATGAACAATACCCCGGTGAATCCCGAGCAGGATCTGTTTTCTATCTTGAACCACGTGGATATGCCGGCGCGGTATGTGGGGGGCGAGTTTGGCTCGATCGTGAAGCCCCACGGGGAGGCGCCCTTCCGAATCGCGCTCAGCTTTCCCGACCTCTATGAAATTGGAATGTCCAATACCGCGGTAAAGCTGCTCTACGGCATGCTGAACGCGATGACGGGAGTCGCCTGTGAACGTGTCTTCGTTCCGGCTCCTGACTTCGAGCGCGAGCTCGCCGCGGTCAACCAACCGCTGTACACCCTGGAAACGGGAACGCCCGTGCGTGAGGCGCATCTCGTGGCGATTTCCTACGGATATGAGTTGCTGGCAACCAATGTGCTCACGCTGCTGAAGAGTTCCGGGATCGCGGTATTGCGCTCAGATCGCCCGGAGACGGACCCGATCGTGGTTCTCGGCGGGCCGGGTGCCACCAATCCGATGCCGTTGTCGCCGTTCGTGGACGGCGTGTTTTCCGGTGAAGCTGAAGCGGCATTGCCGCAGCTTGTGGCACGTTTGCAGGAGGTGTGTGGTGCGGACGGCACCCGTTCCGACTATCTGGCGGTGCTTGCGGAATCTCCCTACGTCTGGACTCCTGAGGGATCTGGCCCGACTCGACGGGCGATCTGGAGCGGATTCGGCCACGGAGTAGCTCCGGAATGCGTCTCCAAGGTTGACGGGGTTCCCGCGGCCTTTGGCGCCGGATTTCCCGTTCCTAATTTTCCAGTGATTCAGGACCATGGACCGATCGAGATCATGCGGGGGTGTCCGCAGGGGTGCCGTTTCTGTCATGCGGGCGTGTTCTACCGTCCGTACCGTATGAAACCGGTGGCTGAAATCATCGCAGAACTGGATTGGTTGGTCACGCACCAGGGGTATCGGGACGTCACGTTCAGCTCGCTCAGTAGTGGCGATTACAGCCAGCTTATCCCGTTGCTCAATCAGGTGAACAAAACCTATCGCGCGCGGGGTATCAGCTTTCAGCTACCGTCGCTGCGCATAAATTCGGTGACGTTGCCAATTTTTGAACAGTTGTCTCAGGGGAAACGATCGGGCCTCACCTTTGCCGTGGAAGCCGCTCACGCCGATGACCAGCGGGCCATGAACAAACTTGTTCCCCTGGAACGAACGATTGAGATCGCCCGTGAGGCGTTCTCCCGCGGCTGGAAGCACGCCAAGCTGTACTTTATGATCGGACTGCCGC
>CAYQRW010000034.1:0-19572 GCA_964419735.1 uncultured Spirochaeta sp. | reverse complement strand
TCCGGTCTGGCGCTCCGTCTCGCGATACAGGCGACTATCCCGAATGATCTGGTTCCCCAGCACTGGGAGCGTGGAGAACGGCCGCACCAGCAGAGCCCCGGCCACATGGGTTTCAGACGCGCGCTCTGCCAGGACGTTCACGGAGGCCACCAAGTCCACGCGGCTGGTATGCACACTCTTTCTGAGAATCGATTCGTAGTATCCGATCTGATCCTTCTTGAGAGCATAGGACTCCCCAGACGAGATCAGATCCTGAGTAAATGCGGCTTCCACAACGAGGACCGATCCGAGAAGCCCGGCAATCATGAGTAGGTAGAACAATCGAATACGCATACGTAACTCCTGACTACGCTACTGTACCAGACTCGAACCAAGCGGCGAAGAGTAGCGCCTCAGCGGGCCGGGAGCATCCGCAAGCTGCGCAGAACATCCGCAAAGACGGGAAGGTACTCCTCGGCCAGGGGCAGCACCGTGGCGGCGTTGATCAGATACAGATGATAGCGGTCCATCAAGCCCAAGGCCTGAAGCTGGGCGAACTCACGCCCCACTTCCGATCCACAGGTGTACCACGCCGCGTGCACATCCACAAAGCTCGACAAGGTGAATCGCTCGGTGGATTGCAGGGCAAAGTCGGGGCGTTCCTGGGCCAGGGCAGCCACGGAGGCATCACAGAATTCCTGAAACCACTCCGTCCCAAACCCCTCCGGTTCACCCAGGGTGATACTGAAAGTAGACCGGTAGTCAGCATGCTCCCGGCGGGCTGGGGCAAAAAAGCGTACCTGCCTCTGGGAAACCGCGGATGCCGTCCAGGTAGGCGGAAGCAGGGCAGATATGCGCACGCCCTCATGGGCGAAGCTCACGAGTTCTGCGTCCGTCATGCCTCACCTCCCGGGGCCGGCAGCAGAATAAAGCGAGCGGTCTCGGCGGCGTGCTCAAACGCCGGGCGATACTCCGCCGATCGCCCCGCCGGCGCGAGACCGATAATCGAGAACACCACATTCTCCAGTTGGGCAAACGTTTCATGGCGGAGCACCTCAACGTCCAGTTCTTCGTCACGATACCGTAACACCTGGCGAGCCGCCGGCGCTCCGTCGATGACGAGCTCTTCCCGATCTTCCACCGTGCGAGAACCGATTCCAGCAGACGCCTCAGCCAATGAACGATACGCATCCGGCCGGCCGTGAGGAACGGCGGTCATTTTGGCCATCACCCGCGCCGCAATCGCATCTTCCGGGGCGGAATCGGGGACCTCATCCACGTAGATCGCACTGTTGGTCTCGGGGTCCTCACCTTCCTCTTCGAATCCAATCGGAAGTTCGAGCGATACTCGCGTCTCCCAGCTGAAAAAATGGATACGCTCCGGCAATTCCATACCCGAACTATAGGGTGCCCACGGCCCAGGTGCAAGCTCACACCCCCTCAGGACGGCGGAGATTGGAACCCTCCGGCGGCGAGGATCCGCGGCGGGCAATCAGAAGGTAAAACAGACCAGACAGGAGGAAGATGCCGCCACTCAGCTGCCACGCAAGGGCGATACCGCGGTACTGGGCAACGATGCCCCACAGTAGGGCGGCAATGCCCCCGCCGGCCTGCAAAAAGAGCGACTCCACGGAGAGTACGGTGGAGCGCACCTCGCTGGGAATATTGCTGTTTAGCAGGGTCTGTTCCGGGGAGCTGCTAATACCGTTTAGAAAGAAGAGCGCGAAATATCCGATCGCAAAGGCGGTAACGGTTTCCGAACGTGCCAGAACCACAAAGAGCACGCCGATCGTCACTCGCAGGACGGTTACCGCCCCCGCGTAGCGCGGTCCTATGACCCGAAACACGGCGTTCGCCGCAAGAGACCCCAACGCCCCCACCAGAAAGTACCCGCCGCTGAGAAATCCGAAGAGCCGCGTGGGACTGTCCTCCTGCGTGATTCCATTGACGAAGGGCTGCCAGTACTGTTCCAAGGCGGAAAACGCGATACCCCAACCGGCGGTGCCCAGCAACAACAGCAGTACGATCCGGTTGGTAACCCCGTGGTGGTACGCGCTTCTCACCGTTGCCGGCAGCGCCGCGATCCCCCTGCGAAACCCTGAGAAGCCCGGGCTCTCAGTTTCCGCGGGAATCAGTCCCAGTGTCAGTATGGCCTGGGCCACAGTGACCGCGATCACCACCAGAAACAGCAGCGAGTACTGGTCCAACTGGAGCGGTATTCCAGCCAAAGCACTCCGAGAACTGAACCGAAACTCGGTATCCGCCACATAGCCACCAAGGACACCGCCCACCGCCAGGGCCAGGGGTATGACGGCACCCAGGATTGCTAGGAATCGCTGCAGATCACCGGAGCCCGGCGCCTCGGCAAAGGCATCGACAAAGTAGGCATCCATACAGCCCGATGACAGCGCCCGGGCTACCCCCAAGAAGATGAAGCCGCCAATAATCGCCAGAGGATGAAAGGCCACCACCAACCAGATCCCCGCCGTAATCTGTGCGCCCAACGATAAGAGGTACACGTTTCTGCGACCCAGCGTGTCCGACAGACCGCCGGTGGGAAGCTCCAAAAGGGCAACTACCACCGAGAGCACCGCCACATTGAGGCCCACCTGGGTAAGGCTGAGCCCCCGTTCAATCTGAAATATCGCGAATACGGGAATCACCAGTCCCATCGCGAACCAGTGAACAAACTGATGAATACCGGCGATCGCCGTGAGTCTTCTTACCGTCATCGTGGAGATCAGGTGGGAATCTGCATATGGCGCGCCGTGCCGATACCAGTTCCATCGGCGGCCTGCAGCACGAGGAGGATCTCGGCGTCCTCGTCCTCGGTGTTCCGGAACGAGTGCGGCTGGGCTGCATCAAACAGCAAACTATCTCCCGCCTCCAGCATAAAGGTCTCTCCAGCAACCGCATATTCCAGCCTGCCCCGCAGGCAGTGTACAAACTCCTCACCGGGGTGCTGGATCGTCGCGCCGCTGCTGACCCGCGATCCCACCGTCACCACAAACGGCTCGAGCTGCTGATTCCGAATCCCCGAGCCCACGCTCTCCAGTGACAACCCATCGCTTCCGGTACGCGGCCGTTCCGCCTTGCGCACCAGTACCACCGAGCAGCTATCCTCACTCTCGAAGAACTCGGTGATTCTCACATTGAGGGCCTGTGCCAGGAGGTGCAAGGATGAAACCCGAGGAGAGCTCTCACCGCGCTCGATCATGCTTATGGCGTTCACCGATAGATCACACGCCTCCGCCAGGGCCCGCAGCGAGAGCCCGTTCTGCTCGCGAAGCGCTCGCATCCGCCGACCGACGTTGATTGACTCTTGTGCCATCTCCTTCTACTCCTTTTTATCCCATCAAACTTGCACGAAACACCAGAAAAGTAGTATAGATGCTCTCACGATGAAAAGGAAAACACCTATGAAGATCGCCGTTGTCACCGACGACCAGAAAACCGTGTGTCCGCACTTTGGCCGGGCCACGCACTATCTGGTGTTCACCCTGGATGGAACCACCATAGTGAACACCGAATCACGTCCCAAAGCGGGGCACCACACCGCCTCCCACGACCATGCCCACGACCATGCCCACGACCATGCCCACGACCATGATCACAGTCAGGATCACCGCGAGGGCCACGGTCACCATGAAGGGGCAGATGAGCGGCATCGACAGATGGTAGCGGCGATCCAGGACTGCCCGGTGGTGATCGTAGGCGGTATGGGTGGTGGCGCGCAAGCGGCGATGCGAGAAGCCGGAATCACCCCGTGTTCCACTGAAATCAGTGACGCGGTACAGGCGGTTCACGCCTATCTCGCGGGCAACGGATCGTCCGAACCGCGGTGCCCCGATACGGTCGGGAGTTCCCGCTGATTAGTACGGCGGAGATATTCTTTTTACCAGTTTACTGTTACACTAATAACGTAAACTGATACGGTGAAGTGATACGGTGAAGTGACACTATTTCGCCGTGCACACCGTGAATCTCACCGACTCGAGGAGGATATCTCTATGAAAATTACCTCACGCCATGTGACCGGCTGCTATCAGTCGGTGGTAGACAATGGCAGAAACCATGGACTCGTACTTGACTTGCCTGAGGGCAAAAAGGGCGACAACGTAGGACCCACCGCGCTGGAACTGGCGGGCATGGCGCTAGCGGGATGTATTTCCACAATCTGGGCGGTCGTCGCCAACAACTCTAAGGTGAGCTATCGCAAAATGATCGTCGAGCTCGATTTGGAGAAGGGTGACTCCGATCCGACCTTTACCGGCTCTACGGCAGTGGTCAAAGTTGATAGTGATGAGGACCAAGAAAAGCTCGAGAAGATTCTGAAGAAGACCCTTGAAGCGTGCCCCGTGGGTAGATTGTTCGAGCAGGCTGGACTCGAGACTGAAACTACCCTCGAAAAGACAACCCTCATCGAGGTGTAATCGGAGATCTTGACGTGAGAAATGAAAATGGTATGAACTATACCCTTCTCACACGCGTATGCACTTCGGAAATCGTACCATCAGCCGTTCAAGATCTCTCTCGACACCCTATCTGGTTTTCGTCACGGTACTCATTGGCGGAATACTGGTCAAATACAACTACGCCGCGATCCGGATCTACAACGTACCGGTTGGCTTAGGGCTGCTGGTCCGCAGCGGAATAGTAGTCCTGCTCGCGGGGTATCTGGCGGTACCACTGCTTCGTGCACGAAGAGGCCGGTCCCTCCTCTTGGGAGTGGCTGTTGTTTACACCGCTTTTTTCCTCGCGAACTTCTACTACAACCGCTACTTCGGCAACTATCTCAGCTACAACGACATCCTTATGGGCCAGGGAGTGCGACCGTTTCGGGTCGTTGCGCGTCAGTTGTTTCGTCCCGCGGACGTGCTCTCCGTGGTGGATCTGCTGGCGTTGGTGTACGTGTGGTACCGCCTGCGACACCGCGATCGAGCAACGGGGGTATGGCCACTCCTGCGGGGAGAATTACGGCGGAGACGCGTAGTTCTTCTGGCAGTGCCACTGCTCCTGGCTGGGCAAATCGCTATTTCCAACCAACTCCTCGGCGGACCCACACCGCACGAACTCTACCACGCTTCCACCGCAGGCTACGCCGGCGTCTATGGAATCCTGCCGCTGTATGGATATGAGATATTCCGGTACCACCATCCGATTCCGGAATCCTCTACCCCAGCAACGGCGCGCAATGCGGCGCAGCAAACAGACGAGACCGAAGTAGTCCTTACTGAAGAGGGAGCGGTAGATACGAAACCGAATATCATCATGATTCAGGTGGAGTCTCTCGATGCGAAGCTGATCGGGTACGAGTTTAACGGCCGGGAAGTAACGCCATTCCTGAATGATTTGAAGGAACAGAGTCTCTACGGCTCTGAGTTTTACGCGCAACACGTCAATGGAAGCTTTGATGCGGAGTTTGCGGCACTGGCGTCGCTCTATCCACCAAATAAGACCTACGCCTTTCGAAACAACGATATGGGAGCCTTTGACTCGCTGGTGCGGGTGCTCAATGACAACGGCTATGAGACGATCGCACTCCACCCCAACGACGCAAGCTTCTTTCATCGGCACAAAGCGTACCCGGAGCTCGGATTCGACCGGTTCTACAGCCGCAAGGATTTTGATGAAGCAGCCACCGTCTACGAGGTGGAGCGCACGTCTTTTGGGATCAATGATTATGACTTCTTCGCACAGGCGCTGGATTACATTCAGTCGGCGCCGGAGCCGTTCTTTTCGTTTCTAATTACCGTTACCAGCCATACCGCGTTTGACTTCTATCCCAAATCATTTGCCCTGGACGCGTTTGCAGATGCCACTCCCCCGCTCCTGAGGGACTATCTGAACTCCGCGGCGTTTGTTGATCACGCGCTGGAGATGTTCTTTTCCGCGCTCGATGCGCGCCAGCTGGACAGGAATACCCTGGTGGTACTGTACGGGGATCATGACGCCGCAGTCCAAAGTCCCACCTATACCTCAAGACGAGAGTTCACCCCTCAGCGGCCGCTGCGGGAACACCCCGAACATGTTCCTCTGTTCATCTTGCACGATGATGTTGCCCCGGGGGTCATCTCGAAGACGGCAACCACCACCGATATCGCTCCCACGGTGCTGGATCTTATCGGGGCCGACTCCTTGCCCGGGGATTTTGTGGGATCGTCGCTGCTGCATCCCGAGGAAGAACCGGTGCTTTTCCTCCACGAAGTACCGCAACTGCTCTACAAGGATCACCTCTTTGCTCTCGAGCTCACCGGGGAGAATGGAGACTATCACGTCACCGAGGTAGGACAGTTGCCTCACCCGCGAGAAGTGTATGTTGAGATTTCTGACGAACAAAAAGAGGAAGCACTGGAGATTATCCAGTTCACCCGGGAGATCATCACGAATCGGAGGCCCTAAATCCCGCCCAACCGGAATCACCGCCGTGCTCATCTACGGACCGATCTGTATCGGCACCCTGCTCACCGTGGCAACTGCACTATTCAGCATCCACTATTCCCGAAGTTTTCCGGAAGAGGGATCCAGTTTTCTGGAGCGACACGCCATACCCCATCCGGTGGTCATTGCGCACCGCGGCGCCTCCACCGTGGCACCGGAATCCACCGCCGCCGCCTACTCACTGGCCATTGGAATGCAGGCGGACTATCTCGAAGCTGATCTACGCAGGACGATCGGTGGAAGAATCGTCGTGCACCACGATTCGGATCTCCGGCGAACCTCGAACGTGGATGAGCTGTTTCCCGAGCGCCGGCGCCAGTCGATGGGCAGCTTCTCCCTGAAAGACCTCCAGCACCTAGACCTGGGCGGCTGGTTCAATGACTCCTATCCGCTGCGAGCCCGAGACGAGTACCAGGGTTCCTCAATCCTCACGTTGACGGAACTTCTCGAGATGGTGGATAGCGCTGAAGAACGGGTGGGCCTGGTGTTGGAGTTCAAAGACCCGATTCTCTACCCGGGAATCGAAGAACAGGTAGTGCATACGCTCATTGAACATGGCTGGATGGACCGGTCGGGCACTCCTGTGCGGGAAGGCTCCCTGATCTTTTTTTCATTCAACTTGAAATCGCTCACGCGTCTGCAGAACGTGGCCCCTGCGGTGCCGCGGGTACTGCTGATCTCCGGCGAGATGATCACGTGGATGCGTTGGCGCCGATGGGTGCGACGCGCAGAGGGAGTCGCCGACGGTGTGGGGGCCCGGGGCTTCATCGCCTGGCCGTGGTATATTGCCGGAGCTCACGACCGAGGTCTGTTTGTGCTGCCCTACGTGGTAAACGAAGCGTGGCAGCTGCGATTGCTGGCGGAGTTCCGGGCCGACGGATATATCACCGACAGACCCGGATTTCTCCGGAGCTTTGTGGACAATCTGGCGCTGAGACGCACCGAATAGCGCCGTCGCCCCGCTCAGTACTGCTCGAACTCGCCCTCACCACCGTCATCGTCTTCCACTAGAGCGATCCCCTTTTCCTGCTGGTGCGGAGCGGTAGGATGGTGCGGAGCGGTGAGCTGCCGGGGCTGTCCGCTACCTCCCACGGCACGTCCACTTCCAACGACGGCAGCGGCGCCATCGATCCGGAAGAACGCCACCGTGGTCTGAAGCTGCTCCGCCTGTCCGCTGAGTTCCTCGGACATGGAGGCCATCTCCTCGGAGGCGGAAGCGTTGCGCTGAACTACCTGGTCCAGCTGGATCAGCGCCTGGTTGATCTGTTCCACTCCACTGTTCTGCTCCGAGCTGGCAGCGCTAATCTCCTGTACCAGTTCCGCGGTCTTGCGAATGTCAGGGATAATGCCGGTGATCATCTCCCCCGCACGTTCAGCCACATCGACGCTGTTCTTGGAGAGCTCCGCGATCTCACCCGCGGCAACCTGACTGCGTTCGGCGAGCTTGCGCACCTCACTGGCAACCACCGCGAAGCCTTTTCCGTGTTCTCCAGCCCGGGCCGCTTCGATCGCCGCATTGAGTGCCAGAAGATTGGTATTGCGGGCGATTTCATCGATGATCTGGATCTTCTCGGAGATATCCCGCATCGCCTGCACCGTCTGGGTGACCGCCGCACCCCCGTCTTCCGCGCGCTGAGCCGCCTGGCGGGAGATCTTCTCCGTTTGGGCGGCGTTATCGGAGTTCTGGCTGATGTTGGAACCCATCTCTTCCATGGACGACGAGACTTCCTCCGCGCTTGCCGCCTGTTCGGTGGCACCCTCGGACATCTGCTGGGCGGTACTGCTCATCTCCTCGCTGCCGGAGGCCACGTTGTTGGATGCGCTCTGCACGTCCCGTACTACACCCACCAGCTTATCGCGCATATCCTGAAGCGCTTTCGCCAACGCTCCGATTTCATCCTTCTGGTCCACATCGAGGGTAGCGGTAAGGTTGCCCTGGGAGAGCTCCTGCGCGAAACTCACCCCCTTGAAGACGGGAGCGGTAATGCCACGGGTAAGGATGAGGCCCAGAGCGACCGCGAGAATAACCCCCAGGACGATACCCAGTACCGCGATCAGCTGAACCTGAGCGCCGTCGGTCACCGCCTCGTGGATCGCCTCCTCCGCAATCTCTTCGTTGATCGCGATAATCTGGTCCAGGAGCGCCACGGCCTCCTGCTGGCGTTCCACGGCAACCCCCATCGCTTGCGCATTTAACGCCTCAAACAGTTCATCCGCGCGTTCCGCCTCCGCAAGAACCTGGTCAAAGTACTCGAAGGTCGTGTTGGCACCGGGGGCCATGACCTCCCGGTATTCGTCCACCGCCGCCTGCTGATCGCCGGCCTCCATAGCTGAGCGAATCACGTTCACGCTAGCGTGAAACTGGTTGTGATACGGTTGAATCTCCTGCAGTGCCCCCGCAATCGTTGGATTGTCGGTATCGTAGCCCGCCAGCCACCGGCCAAAGTTACACGCCGTGGGATCCCCGCCACCGCTAAATGGCTCCCCGGTGAGGAGATAGTTGGTCACCTGCCCCATGAGAGCGTGGTGATCGGCGATAAACCCGTTGATCCTCCCCACGTATTCATCGGTGTTGAGAATTTCCGTCTCCTCTATTCCCCGCGACGCCTCAAGGAAGTCGTTGTTGATCTCCGCCCACGCGTTCCACGCTGGGACAAACTCGTTCCACAGCCGCGCCTCTTCCGGCGTTTGCGGAAGCGGCTCATATGTATCCCAGGCGGTTTGATAGTTCGCGCGAGACTGCTCGATATTGCGGTACTGACGCTCCCGCTCCTCTAACGTCATCCGCGGGTTCAAAAGAGACCTCAGCGAAATACGAATCGCGTTACTTTCGGTCTTAATGACCATTAACGATTCGATGCTGGGAAGACGCACGAGACCGATCTCATCCACGTGGGAATTGAGCTGCCGCGCGCCCTGCCAGCCAAAAAACCCCACCACCAGCACGATGAGAGCCACAATCGCAAAGCCCCCCACCAGTTTTACACCCAACTTAACGTTTTTCATGGTCCCACTCCTCCGTGGATCTGAACCGGCGGAGCAATACACTGACCGCCGTCTCCTAAGAAGTGTAGTCCAATCATGAAATAATCTGCAATTTAACTAAAAATATCAGGTTTACCGGGCACTCACCACGGAGAGAAGCTCATCCCGCGTCAGGCGTCGGCCAAAGAGATCTCCCCCGGGTTCCATGATACGTCCCATCGCCAGTGCCCCTACCACCACCGGCTCAAAGCCGATTTGGTCCACAAACCGGGCAACGATCTCGCCTGCCTCCGGATCGTCGGTGGCGATCCCCACCGCCCGGCGACCGGGAGTTCCCGGCGGCAGCGGATCGTCCTCCATATCGTGATAGCCCAAATGGTTGAGCGATTTCACCCACCGCGCCCGGGGATTGCGATCGGCGATGATCTCACTACTCCCACGGCTATCACCTTCCACCGCCGCTATCTCCCCATCCACGGGGGCCCAGTAGTTCATCGCCTCCACCACGACCACCCCATCAAACAGATCGTACGGCAGCGACTCCGCCTTGCCGAACGGCACCGAGAGTACCACCAAATCGGCCTGCGCCACCAAATCCTCAGCACGGACCGCTTGCGCGCCGGGAGCCAGCAGATCGAGCATCCACTGAAGCTCCTGGGGATCGCCGGTGCCGGTGAGAAGCGGATGGTATCCCGCTCCCACCGCCAGCCGCGCCAGCGCAGAGCCCACACGCCCTACCCCAAAGATGCCTACCGACGGGTGTGTTTCACTCACGCCGGCACCACCTCCGGTTCGTGACCGAGCTCCGCCGCCACCAGCGGTTTCACCCGCGTCCCCAGGAGTTCGATCCCTTTGAGAAAATCCCGATGCGGCAAACCGCCCAGATCCATCTGGAGAAACTGTCGCATGTGACCCAGTGCGCCGTGCAGATTCACGATCCGTTCCGCGATCTCCTCGGGAGACCCCACGAACAGCGCACCCTGGGGTGAGACATCCCGGTCATACGCGGAACGCGGCGGCGGCGCAAACCCGCGGCGCTCGCCGATCAGCGCCATCGTCTCCCGCCACTCCGGCCACCACCGGTCGCGAGCATCGGCGCCGTCCTCCGCCAGGAATCCAGGGTTGGCAACCGAAATCTTGACCTGATCCGCAGAAGTCCCGGACATTTCCGCGGTTCCCCGGTACGCTTGCGCCAGGGGGGCAAAGCGCGCCGGGTTTCCGCCGATAATACCGTAGGATATGGGTACGCCCAGTTTACCGGCGCGAATCGATGACTGCGGGTTACCTCCCGTACCGAGCCAGATCGGCAGCCACCCCCGGTCCGGCCGCGGCACCACAACCGCATCCGTGAGTTCCGAGCGAACCGAACCACTCCAGGTAACCGGTTGTCCACGATTGATCTCCAACAGGAGATCCAGTTTCTCGGCGTAGAGTTGATCGTAGTCGCTGAGACTGTACCCGAAGAGGGGAAAGGACTCCGTGGATGACCCGCGACCGGCGGTAATCTCAGCCCGCCCGTGAGAGAGGGCGTCCACCGTGGCAAACTGCTGGTACACCCGGACCGGATCATCGGTACTGAGTACGGTAACCGCGCTGCCCAGGCGAATCCGCGTAGTCACGGCGGCGGCCGCCCCCAGTACCGTAGCCGCGGCGGAGGCGGGCATCTCCTCGGTGTGGTGCTCACCAATGCCGAAGAACTCGAGCCCCACCTCATCCGCCAGTCGGATCGCCTCCAGCAGGTTGCGCATCGCCTGCGCCGATGATACCGGTCTCCCGGTATCCGGGTCTCGAGCGGTAGACCCGAAGCTGTATACTCCAAGCTGCATGTGTACTCCTATCCGCTACAAGGTAGGAGTTTTTTGCCGCTGCGGCGAGCCGGTGCGCTCCAAGGGTGCAAGCGCAAAAAAAACCCCCGGCATACGCCGGGGGTCACTATTCTTGCTACCTAACGGTTACTCGGTACCCATTTCCAGGCGAGCCGCGGCAAGCTGGATCAGTGCAAAGTAGTCCTTGAAATCGGACAGTGTGGCCGAGGTCGTTGCATCGGCAACTTGCCACTCACCATCGTTCTGGGTCAGTTCGTCGAGGGAATAGCCCACACCGTTCTGGGCAGCCGCTTCGGCAACCGCGTCCACGTTACCTTCCCAGCCGATCCCGAAGTTCCAGTAGGTGGAACCGCGCTTGGTGACACTGCCGTAGGAGGTGGTGGTCACCGGCTCAGCATCGCCACCAAACTCGGTGTAGGTGGCAAAGGCGCCGTCCTGGATGCCCTCGAAGTAGGCTTTCATATTTTCTTCGTTGCGGATGATCATCATCTCGAGTCCGGTGTTACCGGCGGGCTCACCATCTTCGCCAGCCTCAACGTAGACCAGCGCCGTGCCCACCGTGGTGCCCACGTAGTCGGTGCCGTCATAGGAGACGTACTTGGCAACAAAGACCTCGTCACCACGAACCACGTAGCTCACGGTGTTGTCCTCGTTCCACGCGTCATCTTCCAGATCTACGAGCGCCAACGTATGGGGCAAAAACGCTTCGTCGATCGTGGCGGACATGGCGCCTTCATCATCGGTGGTTACCACCGCCTGACCCACGTATCCGCCGTGCACGTAGTTGTAGGCCTCTACTTCTTGTCCGGGGGCGTATCCTGTGGGGGCCGGTGCATCGCCGCCGCAGCCAACCAGCGCCACGAGTACCAGTGCTGAAATCAGCAGTGTAGCAAATGTTCGCATTATGAGTGCTCCTTTGTCTTGTGAATGTGAAGCAGATGTTAGCGCGATCGTGATACAATGTCAATAAATATCGATATAAAAATACACCAAACGTTCGTCTTCACAACAAATGGTATTTTTATTGTGAAGAGGATCATTTAAACGAGCGTTCAGTCTGATCCCCGGAGGCGCCGTTTCGGCGAGCGCTGAGCGGTTACCACAATCACCTGGCCGGCAAAGATCAACACCATTCCCACGACGGAGCTTAACGATACCGACTCCCGAAGGAGCAGGATGCCCAGTAGCGCCGCGGTGAGCGGCTCCGCCAAGGTCAGCGTCCCCACATGCGCCACCGGCACCACCCTGAGACCGCGGCCGTACAGCATATACGCCGCCCCCGAGGAGATCACGCCCAAGTAGAGCACCGTGCCGACACCCGCCGGGCCACGCATCCACTCCACGGGCCCGGCTGCTAAAAACGGCACCAAAATCATGGCTGCCACCAGAAACGATACTCCCATGACGGCGTCCGGGGTGTAGCGCGCGATCAGCCGCCGCGTGAGGAAGGTATAGGCGGAGTAGCTGAATCCCGCCATGAGGGCAGCGGCGATTCCCGGCAGGCTCACCGAGAGCTCACCTCCGGCGACGCTCAAGAGTACCAGACCGGTGATCGCCATAGCCGTCGCTCCGTACCACGAGCGCTTCACCGGATCCCGGTCGAAGACGATCCCCAACACTCCGGCAAAGATCGGCGCGCTGCCGATCGCCACCATTGTGCCTACGGCGACCCCGGTAAGTGATAACGCGGTGAAGTAGCTCACGTTAAACACCACCTGCATTACGCCGGCCAAAAGGATCACCGGTCGGAGAAATCCTCGCGCCGGGAGGAGCTCGCCCCGCACGGCGGCGCTGGCCACCAACGCCAGCCCACCGAGACCCACCCGAACCCCACCGATCATAAGCGGCGTCGAACCGGCCGGCGCCAACTCTTGAGCCGTACCGGACGTGCCCCACAACACCGCCGCCGCCAACACGAGAAACGGCGCCAGCGCCGTCCGACGGGCATCGCGATCGGCATTACTCACGGAGAGAAATCGCCCCGAAGGACCCGCGGGTAATCACGGCCGCTTCCCCACTCCACCGCTCCGCCGTACCCTCCGCGGATTCCACCTCTCCGCTCACGGTAGCCGGCAGTTCCAGGTCCACTCCACTACAGGTGAACGCGCTGCCCCACACGGGGAAATCATCTCCACCGTAGGGCACTGCTTTCGGCAGCACAGTGGTATCGGATAGATCGAACCGAAGGTTCATGCGGCGCACCGGCCCCTCCTCGGACACGAGTTCCCCGGCCACTGTGGATGACCAGGCGTCACCGGAGAGGGTCAGCGCCGCCGGCGCCACGCGAATCGCCGTGCTCTCCGGGTAGCGCTCCGCCATGAAGCGCTCCCCCGCCGCAGAGTTGACGTACACCACCACCGGGCGATCCGTGGTAGTCATGATCACGATGACCGTGTCAAAGGAGCCGTGGGTGGGCGAGTGAATCCGAGCCAGCTCATACCGGCCGGGGATATGGGCAAAGGGTGCGTAAAACTCGTAGATCGGGCTCATTTCGGGCCTCCTCATTCGGATTCTGGAAGGATACACCCGTGGGCGGGATCATATGCAACCGTCACCGTTGCGCCCACGGCGTAGCGCTGCGGTGAGGTCACGATGAGCGTGCCCACCTCGGAATCACACTGATAGCGGTGGTGCGCCCCAAGAAACTGGTGGGTCTCTATTACCGCTGCGGCCCGCTGCAGCTGGGTATGCTCAGTACCGTCGCTGGGGCGTTCAGCCAATTCCATCTGCTCCGGCCGCAACATGATCGTCCCGCGGTCGGTCTCGAGAAAGTTTGCCTCCCCCACGAAGGAGGCCACAAACCGATCCCGCGGGCGGTGATACAGCTCCTCCACCGCATCGTACTGGATCACCCGGCCCGCCCGGAGCACCGCCACCCGATCGGAGATCGCCAGCGCCTCCTGCTGGCTGTGGGTCACAAAGACCACCGTGATCCCCAGCCGCTTCTGAAGCCGGACGATCTCATCCCGCAGATCGCGGCGGAGCACTTCATCGATCGAGGAAAACGGCTCATCCAACAGCAACAGCACGGGGTCCACCGCCAATGCCCGGGCGATCGCCACCCGCTGGCGCTCCCCTCCGGAGAGGGTGCCCACGTCGCGATCCTCATACCCGGGCAGATCCATGAGCTCCAAAAGTTCGCCCACCTTGGCGCGGATCTCTCCTGCGGGACGGTGCCTGACCCGGAGCCCATACCCTACGTTTTCGGCCACCGTCATATGCGGAAAGAGGGTGTAATCCTGAAAAACGTAGCCGATCTGTCGCTCCGCGGGGGTCTTGGTGGTGACATCCCGGTCGTTGATCAGAATCCGCCCACCGTCGGGATGTTCAAACCCGGCGATCAGCCGCAGCGTGGTGGTCTTGCCACTGCCACTGGGCCCGAGAATCGACACCAACTCACCGTCACGGATCGAGAAGTCGATGTGCATCGCGAACTCGGGATACGATTTTGATACGTGTTCAAAGGTGATCATGAGCGGTGGCTCCTGAGACTTCCCTTGGGGAGGGAGGTGGTATCGATAATCCAGAACAGGATCAGACAGAAGAGAATATACAGCACGGCCATCGCCAGGGCCAGATCGAAGCTCCGAAACCCGATCAGGCGGTAGATCGCCACCGGGAAGGTGGCGATGCGGCCGCGGCCCACGGCCATGACGATCGTGAGATCGGCAAAGGGCAGGGCCAGGGCGTAGGCGTAGGCGTTGAGAAACGTTCGGCGCAACAGCGGGAGTTCGATATCCCGTAGGATTTGACCGCGGGAGGCGCCGAGAATCGCCGCGGAGTTGACGACACGGTCACTGAGCTCCTCCACCCCGGAGCGAATAATCCGAAAGACCAGGGGGAACGCCACGAAGAACTGTCCTAGCACGATGAGCACCACCGGTGGCAGGGCACCCTGCCATAGCAGACGCAGCCCCAGGCCCACCGTCACCAAGGACATACCGATCGGTATCTGCAAAGCGCTGTCCACGGCGGCGCTCCGACGACCGCGGAGGCTGAGGGCCGCGGCGCTGGCGGCGGCAAAGGTGAGCGTCCCCGAGGCCACCGCCACCAGCAGACTGCGGGCGATGACGCCGGTGACGGAACTGCGGAGAATGCTCTCCACGTTGCGGTCGGCGGCACCGGGAACCAGGAGCTGGCGAAAGTTCTCCAGTCCCAGGGTTCCCGCGGAGGTGGTGAACGCTCGAACCACCATGGTGGTGATGGGGCCCAAGAGGAACAGCACCATCACGGTGAGATAGCCGGTCATCACGATGCGCGGGAGCGCCGGCAGCGTGCGCATCGGCGGCAAGGTGGTCTCGGTATCCAGCGCCTCCGCCCGAGAGCGCTGGATGAAGCGACTACTCACCACGATAAAGATCCCCGAGAAGAGGATCTGCAGCAGGGCAAAGACCGCCGCCGCCGGAAGATCCAAGTTTACGAACATCTCGCGGTAGATCGCCACCTCAAACGTGGCGTACTTGATCCCCCCAAAGACCAGGACCACTCCGAAACTGAGAAAGCAGTAGATAAAGACCAAAATGAAACTGGTGAGAATCGCCGGAAGCAGCAGCGGGAGCGTCACCCGGAAGAACACCCCCAGGGACGAGTCGCCCAGGCTCTCCGCACTCTCCCGGTAGCGGCGACTGATTCCGGTCCACGCGGTGGAAATCACCCGGATCGCCAGGGAGAAGTTGTAAAATACGTGGGCCAGCACGATCCCGCGGAAGTTGTAGACCAGGTTGTAATCCGTGCCCAGGATCCGGTTAATCAGGCCGCTTTTTCCGTAGAAGCCGATCATCGCCACCACCACGATAATACTGGGCAGCACGAAGGGAAGCAGCGAGAGGGAGTAGATCACCCGGCGTCCGGGAAACGTGTAATGGGAGACGAGATACGCCCCGGGAAGCGCCAACAGAACCGCCAGCGCCGCCGACAGGGAGGCCTGCCCCACGGTAAACGTCACCACCGAGCGCGTCTGCGGCGCGGTAAGAATCTCCACCGCCGTGGCCCACGCCTCCCCGGCCCCCGTCTCCCCGGCAGCCCGCACAAACACCGTGCCCACCGGGGCGAGAAAGAACAGCAAAAAGAAGACGGCGAGCCCTCCGAAGAGGGCGTACCGCCGTCGGTCGTCGGTAGAGGTCACCGCATCACCGCTTCCCAGTCATCGAGCCACCGCTCGTAGTTGGCGTCCACCGTATCGATGTCGATGAAGCGCGTCTCCTCCGGCCGGTGGAGCTGCTGAAAGGAGTCCGGCAGTTCCACATCCTCCCGGACGGGATACATAAACTGGTTGAGCGCGATCTCACTCTGGAACTCGGTAGAAAGGATGAAGTCCACCGCGCGGTGTGCGTTTTCCCGGTTGGGGGCATCCTGAAGCACACCCATCACCTCGATTTGCGCGTAGCCCACATCATCAAGAATCAGGTTCTTGTAGCGATCGGTGTCTTCATAGGCGATGTGAAAGGCGGGGCTGGTCTCATAGGAGAGGACGATCGGCGCCTCGCCCTGGGTATAGAGGCCATATCCATCGGACCACCCGGAGGTAATCGTGAGAATGTTGGGCTCCAGTTCCTCCCAGAAGTCGAGATAGCCGTCCTCACCAAACTGCTCAATGGTGAGCAGCAGGAAGTTGCGTCCCGGAGACGAGGTGGCGGGATTCATCAGCACGATCGACTCCCGCAAGGAGGGATCCAGAAGCTCTTCCCAGGTGGTGGGGGGATCGGACAGCGCCTGGCTATCGTAGTTGAGTACGATGTTGCCGTAGTCAAAGGGCACCAGGCGATTGCTCTCATCGAGAATCAGATCCTCCCGGACCGCATCGATTTCCGCCGGGTTGGTAGGTTGAAAGAGATCCGCCTCCAGCGCCCGGCCGATATAGGTGTTATCCAGACCAATCACCAGGTCCGCGGCACCCTCACCGCGGGTCAGCATCACCTCGTTAAACAGTCCCCCGGTATCCTGAAAGCGCTCCACCGTGACGGAGACGGAGTACTCCCGGTCAAAGTGATCGGCGATCACTTCCTCCAGGCCTTCAGGAAAGGCGTCGTAGGTGTAGATGATGAGCTCGTCGGTGGCCTCGCCCGGGCCGGCGCCATCACGTTGCGTAGCGCTATCGGCCTCGCCGGCCCCACCGGCGGCGGCGTGTCCACCACCAAAGGCGGCGTAGAGCAGAACGGTCATGACGATTACGCCATAGCGGAACGCTCGAGCTGAGAACCATGAATATGGCTGTGAAACAAACATAAAAACCTCCCGGAAATTGTGTTCCAGGGCGGTTACGAGACTGAGCTTGGCGCAACAAGTGGCCACGGCAGGTTCCCTACGCCGGCATTATCCGGATCAGGTCTGCGGGTGTGATCTCAGCCTTTCGTAACGAAAAGCACCCCGATTGAATTGTTAGGTGTAAAATACCCCTCGGCACTGATAGCGTCAAGCCCATTCTCTCTGGTAGTATGCCCGCCATGATCACACCCGCGGCAACCTCATCCTGGTGGAAACAGACACCGATCTACCACATCTATCCCCGCAGCTTCCACGATACCAATGGCGACGGAATCGGGGATCTTCCGGGCATCATCCAAAAGCTTCCCTACCTGGCGGATCTGGGAATCGGAGCGATCTGGATGGGCCCCATCTTTCGCTCACCGCAGGTGGACAACGGCTATGATATCAGTGATTACCGCGATATCGATCCGATCTTTGGTACCCTGGCGGATCTGGACCGACTCATCGCTACCGCCCATCGTTATGGAATCCGGGTGCTTCTGGATCTGGTGTTCAACCACTCCAGCAACCGGCACCGCTGGTTCATCGAATCGGAGCGCGACCCCGCTGGGCCCTATGGGGACTACTATATCTGGCGAGATGCGCCGGAAGATGCCGGCGAGCCCGGGAGCGCGACGCTCCCCAACAACTGGCGGAGCTTCTTCAGCGGCCCCGCCTGGACGTGGTCTCCGGCGCGCGGTCAGTACTATCTGCACCTGTTTGCTCCGGAGCAACCGGATCTCAACTGGGAGAATCCCGCGGTCCGCCGGGAGCTCGCGGAGATCGCCAACTTCTGGTTGGACCGGGGCGTGGACGGCTTTCGCCTGGACGTGATCAACTTCATCGCCAAGGCGGAGGGACTTCCCTCCGTGGCAGGCGGGCATCACGCCGGGGGGCCAGCGCCGGGCGGGCCGGAGCGCTACCTCGATCACCACCGAATGGCCACCTATCTGCGGGAGTTTCGCAGTCGGCTCCACCGGAGGGAAGAAATCGTGCTGGTGGGAGAAACCCCGCATCTCTCGTATGAGTGGGCCCGGGAACTCACCGCCGCCGAAAACGGTGCGCTGGATATGGTGCTCCTCTTTGATCACCTGGAGGTCGACCACGGTCCCTCCGGTCGGTGGGATCCCGCTCCGTGGACTACAGACCAACTGGCCCACGTCTTGTCGGGGCAGCAGCGTGCCCTGGGCGGAAGCTCCTGGCCGAGTCTATACATGGGCAATCATGATCAACCACGCATCGTCTCGCGGTACGGCGACGACGGGGCGCATCGGTTTGCCTCCGCCACCGCTCTGGCCACGCTGTTCTACCTGCAGCGGGGCACGCCGATTATCTACCAGGGAGACGAGATCGGGATGGCCAATTATCCGCTGCAGGACGCCTCCCAAATCGTGGATATCGAGAGCGGCAACGCCTATCGTGCGTTGATTGCCGGTGAGGGGATCGCCCCGGAGGAGGCGCTACGGCGCGTCGCGCGGAACGCCCGGGACAATGGACGAACTCCGATGCAGTGGGATGCTGATCCCAACGATAGTTGGTGGTTTCCGCTCAATCCTGATCACCGAGAATGGAACGTAGCGGCACAGCAGGCGCGACCTGCGTCCCGGCAGACGAACGGGTCGGTACTGGAGTACTACCGGCAATTACTGGCGCTGCGCGGGGCTCACCCAGCGCTGCGGGAGGGATCCTTCGAGCTGCTAAGCGGTCACACTCCGTGTATCGCGTATCGCCGAACGGCGGCGGAAGAATCAATTACGGTAGTGGTGAATCTCTCCTCCAACCCAATACCGATGCCGCCGGCGGTTATTGCGCACGCTGGGGAGGCCCCCGTGCCGCGGGTGCTTCTCGGAAATGTGGACGGCTCGGACTTCTCCGCGGGGGAACTCGCCCCCTGGGAGGCGCGCGTCCTCTTGCACGGAAGTTCCGCACAGACAAGAATTGAGGAGTGAATCTGGACAACCGAACCGGCCTACTTCGCGGCGCCGCAGTAGTGGTGATCGTGGTAATGATTCTCATTTTGACGGCGCTCTTTCTACCGGTGCGGCGGGCGCTCGTCCGCCAGATCGATCAGCGCTTTGAACTCGAGGCTCAGCTG